>JAHEFO010000392.1:1155-2078 GCA_024640135.1 Acidobacteriota bacterium | reverse complement strand
CGGCGCAACGATTCCGTCGACTTCGTCTTCCAGTTGGTGTCACTCATCGTCGCCCTCATCGTCGTCCACGCGGTCTACGTCACCATCGTCCGCCCCAGGGCCGACGCCTTTCTTGCCGAACAGGCGGCGTACGCGGCAGCCGACCCCGAGTACATCGAACAGCGCTCGGTGTGGGTGATCGTCAAGGACTTCGAGCAGGAGGCGTGTTTCGTCCTGATGCTGTGGGCAATGGCCATCATGGCCTCCAAGGGTCTGACCACGGCGCGTGAGAGCCGCCTCCTGGAGACCGAACTGGTGCCGGTGGCCGACGGAATGAGGATCCTCCCCGAGGACTCCAGGGAGTACGCCCGTCAGATCGAGGCCCTCCCCGACGGCGAACGGCGGTTGCTCCTGCCACGGACCCTTCTGGCCGCCCTCCACCGGTTCGGCGCCACAGGCAGCATCCAAGACGCTTCCTCGACCGCGCACGCCGTCGCAGAGACCGAATCGGAGCGTCTCGATTCGGAGCTCGCCATGGTTCGTTACATCGCGTGGGCGATCCCGTCCATCGGCTTCATCGGCACCGTTCGCGGCATCGGCGCCGCCCTCGGTCTCGCCCACCGCGCCGTCGAGGGAGACATCACCGGCGTCACCCGCAATCTCGGCGTCGCCTTCAACTCGACCTTTATCGCCCTCCTGATCTCGATTGTCCTGATGTTTCTCCTCCACCAGCTCCAACTGCGTCAGGAGCGCCTCGTGCTCGACACCGAAAGCTATGTCGACAGCCACCTGATCAGCCATCTTCAGAGTGGAGCGGCGGCATCAGAGCCGCAGCGACGGGCCCCCTGACACCATGGAACGCGTTGCTCTGGTGCTCGTGGACTCAGGGATCGCGGCGGTCGGTTCGCGGGGCAACCTGACAGCGCCCAGCCCCGGTCTCGCCG
>JAHEFO010000392.1:0-1145 GCA_024640135.1 Acidobacteriota bacterium | reverse complement strand
CGACAGCCTGATGGTGGGAAACGCCGCCCGCCGCACCGCGCGCCTCAAACCCCGCCGGGTCCACAGCCGGTTCTGGCAGCTGTTGAGCACCCAATCACTCGAACGCCCCTTCTCCCACCATCTGCGGACGGCCGACCTCGCCCATGCCCACCTCTCCGAAGTCTGGAGCACCGCCGGCCAGCGAGCGGACGAGGTCATCCTGGTCCTGCCCGGCGTCTATACAGGTGAACAGATGGCCCTGCTGCTCGGTGTGGCCGCCGCCGTCGAGATCCCGGTTCGGGGGATGGTGGATCTGGCGGTCGCCGCTGCCGCCGACCGTGCGGGCCGCCACCGTTGTTTCCATCTCGACCTCCACC
This sequence comes from Acidobacteriota bacterium, assembly GCA_024640135.1. GTDB lineage: Bacteria > Acidobacteriota > Vicinamibacteria > Vicinamibacterales > SCN-69-37 > SYFT01. Next base: position 789 of record JAHEFO010000392.1, on the reverse strand, counting down.
TGCACCGCGCGGTCCTGACCGAGATCGAGCGCGGGCCGGAAGTCACTCGAGGCCGTGTCTGGCAACACGACGGCGTCGGCCTCTTCGGGCTCCACGATCTTTGGGCGCGGACGGCGGCTCGTCTCTTCGTCCGGCAGACCCGGTTCGATCCCCTGCATCTCGCGGCCACAGAGCAAGAGCTCTACCTCGATCTCCCCCGCCACATTCAGGTCCTGCAGGAACACGAGGTCACCCGCATCACCATCGCCGCAGGCGGACGCGAGCACGCCATTGATCTCGAACGTCGCGAGATCGCCGGAGCCATCCGCAGCGTGACGGAAACGTTATCGGACTGGGTGCAAACCGCCGCCGATCTCGAGGACACCACCCTCCTCGTCAGCGACCACCTGGCAGCGGTGCCCGGTCTGGTCCAACACCTCCGGGAAACCAAGGGCACGGAGATCGTCGTCCTCCACCCCGCGGCGGCCGCCAGCGCGGCCCTCGGCCACGCCGACCGGATCGTCACCAATTCCGACGCCCTGCCGTTTGTGACACGTCTCCCCGGCTACGACGCCAGACCGCCGGGACCGGTGACCGTGCCCGTCACACCCCCGACCGGGACGGGGCCAGCGACCACCACCCCGACCCACATGGTGGTGGACGGCGTCGCAACTGCCATCACAGAGGCCCCCATCGACGTCGCGATCGGCCGGTTGACGTCTCAGGAGGCTGACGAAAACAGCACCCCGCAACCACCGGTCGTCATTCGACGGATCGGGGCCACGGTCGTCGTTGAGGCCCCACCGGGCG
>JAHEFO010000217.1 GCA_024640135.1 Acidobacteriota bacterium | reverse complement strand
CATCTCTTCGCTCATCCCCCACTCGCACACCATCCGGCGGGCCAAATCGGTCGCGCGCTCCAGGTCGTTGCCCGCTCCGGTGGTGAGGCTGCCGTTGGTGATTTCCTCTGCGATGCGCCCCCCCATCAGGATGGCCATCTGGTCCATCAGGAAGTCACGGGAGTAGTTGTGCTTCTCATCCGTCGGCAGCTGCATCGTCAGGCCGAGCGCCATCCCGCGCGGAATGATCGTCACCTTGTGAATCGGATCCGCGTTCGGCAGCAACACGGCCAGGAGCGCGTGTCCCGCTTCGTGCACGGCTGTGATGCGCTTCTCGTCCTCAGTGATCATCATGGACCGGCGTTCGGCCCCCATCATGACTTTGTCCTTGGCGTGCTCGAAGTCGTTCATCCGAACGACCTTCTGGTTGTAGCGCGCCGCGTTGAGCGCCGCCTCATTCACCAGATTCGCCAGGTCGGCCCCGCAGAAGCCCGCCGTGCCGCGCGCAATGATATTGACGTCCACGTCATCGGACAGCGGAATCTTCTTGGTGTGCACCAGGAGGATGCCTTCGCGGCCCTTCACATCGGGACGACTGACAACAATCCGGCGGTCGAACCGGCCGGGACGCAGCAACGCCGGGTCGAGAACATCCGGACGGTTGGTCGCGGCAATCAGGATCACGCCTTCGTTGGACTCGAAGCCGTCCATTTCGACGAGCAACTGGTTCAGCGTCTGTTCGCGCTCATCGTGGCCGCCGCCGAGGCCGGCTCCGCGGTGGCGCCCCACCGCGTCGATCTCGTCGATGAACACGATACACGGAGCGTTCTTCTTGCCCTGCTCGAAGAGGTCACGGACGCGCGAGGCGCCGACACCAACGAACATCTCGACAAAATCAGAACCGCTGATGGAAAAGAACGGCACGTTCGCTTCACCGGCCACGGCCCGCGCCATCAATGTCTTGCCGGTGCCCGGGGACCCCATGAGGAGCACGCCCTTCGGAATACGCCCCCCCAGTTTCTGAAACTTCTGAGGTTCGCGAAGGAACTCGATAATCTCCTGCAGTTCTTCCTTGGCTTCATCGGCACCGGCCACTTCCTTGAACGTGACCTTCTTCTGCGTCGACGACGAGAGTTTCGCCCGGCTCTTGCCAAACGACATCGCCTTGTTGCCGCCGCTCTGCATCTGCCTGGTCATGAAGACCCAGAACCCCACCATCAACAGAATCGGCGCCCACAAGAACAGGAAATTCGTCCAGGTGTTCGTCGCTTCCTTCCGCGCCAGAAGCTCGACGTTCGCCTTCTTCAGGTCTTCGTAGAAATTCGGATAGTCGGGAGGCAGATAGGACCGCACAACCTTGCCGACCGGGTCATTCGTGAGGGGAAGACCGCGCAGGTCGTTGCCGATCAGTTCAACCTTGCTGATCTGATTCTTGTTCACACGATCCATGAACTCTGTGACGCCGATGACCGTGTCGCTCTGCCCGAAGTTGGCAGTCACCTGCCACACGAGCACCGCGAGCACGAACATACTCGTCCAGAAGAGAAATCCTCGCATCGTCGAATTCATGTGCTTTCCAGCTTTCTGACCCTCAAGACTACCATGCCAGCCGGGTCGACCCCGGGAGGGGACACTCGCCTGCCGAGGTCCCCAAATACTCCAAGAATCCGACCGTCTGCCGCCACGACAAGCGGCACACGGTCCCGCTCGGACCTCGGGATCTTCGCGTCTACCATGAGATCCTGCACCTTCCGCGTCCCCGCGATCAGTGCGACGCGATCTCCGGGCCGTCGGTTCCGCACCGTGAGCGGAAAGGCGGCTGCCGGGACCACTAGTGAATACGCCTCATCGCCGCCAGGCGATGCACATCCCTCAGAAACAGGCGGGATTTCGGCAATTACCTGCACGCCAGCCTCCACGACGGCGATGTCTCCAGGCAGCGGCAGCGTATAGGCAAATGGCGGAACGACTGCGGCGGCGCCAACTCGAACCCGCAATAGATTAGACACCCGCTCCACCCAAACGGCCGGAAGGTCGAGTGTCCCCCCTCCCGCCCGGCGGGTCGCCAGCCGGCGCACCGCCTCGAAATGGTCCGCTCGCCAGGGCCCGTGCGGGACCAATCGGTCCAGCACGGTCCGCAACATCCGCCGCGCGATGGCCGGCTGAAGCGACGCCAGGCGGTCGCGGTCCAGGTCCAGTCCCGCCGAATCAGCACGGAGCACCACGAGGTCGACGGCTTCGGTGGCCAGCGTTTGCAGGACCCTTTCGTCGTCGTCGGCCAACGCCGCCGCCCGCGCCAGTGCGGCGACCCCGCCAGGGGCGATGTGCTCGATCACGGGAAGCAGGTCGTGACGAACCCGATTGCGCGCAATCGATCGGTCGGTGTTCGTGGAGTCCTCGCAGCAGGTTTCACCCTGCGCTTCGAGCCAGGCTCGCACGTCGCGGCGACGGCATGCCAGGAGCGGCCGCCCGTACAGGCCGCGCAGGGCCCGAATGCCTGAGACGCCGCGGCTGCCGGCTCCCCGAAGCAACCGCAGCAGCACCGTCTCGGCCTGGTCGTCTGCGGTGTGTGCCGTGGCGACGCGAGTCGCGCCCAGTCGTAAAGCGGCGGCTTCGAATACCTGATACCGGGCGGCTCTCGCGGCCGATTCCGGCGACCGGGAGGCGCGAGCCGGGACCGGCGCAGCGACGACGTCGATCGGCACGCCAAGTCGGCCGGCGAGGGTCCGGCAGAACGCTTCATCGCGATCCGATTCAGCGCCGCGCAACTGGTGATTCACATGGATCAGCCCGACCAGCGTGACGTGGTGCGGCGGACGGCCGCTGAGTTGCCCCAGCCACAGTGCCATGGCGACCGAATCGGCGCCTCCCGACACGGCCGCCGCCACCCGGTGGCCGGACAGTGTCTCAAGTGACGCGCGAGCAAGTGGCGGCATGATGTTGCAGGCACCGGTGGGGCGGGTGATGGCGACTGGCCATCGCCCCGTCACAACGTGGCGCGGAACGGTAATGTTGGTGCCGGTGCAGGGACTTGAACCCCGGACCCTGCGGATATGAGCCGCATGCTCTAACCAACTGAGCTACACCGGCGAAGACTCCCGATCATATCACCAGCATGGCATCACCGTAGCTGTAGAAAGCGAACTCCCGCCGTACCGCATCACGGTATGCCGCCAGCAGGAGTTCGCGTCCGGCGAACGCGGACACCAGCATCAGTAGCGACGACCGCGGCAAGTGGAAGTTCGTCAGGAGCGCGTCGATGGCCTGAAACTGATAGCCGGGTGTCATGCACAAATCAGTCTTGCCCGCGCCCGCAGTCACGATGCCGGTGTCGCCTGCGGCCGACTCCAGCGCCCGGGTGGTGGTGGTGCCGATGGCGACGAGCCGCCCCCCGCCCGCCCTCGTCCCAGCGATGGCCGAGGCGGTCGCCGGCGTGACCTCCCACCGCTCGGCATCCACCCGGTGGTCTGCAGTGTCTTCAGCGGTGACAGGTTTGAAGGTGCCATAACCCACATGGAGGGTGACACTCACCCGCGTGACGCCGGCCGTCTCGAGCGCGGCCAGGAGCTCGCCATCAAAGTGCAGGCCGGCCGTGGGCGCCGCGATCGACCCGGGCCGGCGGGCAAAGATCGTCTGGTATCGCACGCGGTCCTCGTCCGTGTCCGGGCGACGAATGTAGGGCGGCAGTGGCACGTGACCAAGGCGGTCGATCGCGTCGCTCACGGACGTGCCGTGCGCTGCCAGGCTGACACGACGCCGGCCGTCAGCGCTGATTTCCAGGACGCTGGCCATCAGCCTGATTCCGGGCGCGCGCCCGGGATCACTGAAATCCATGCTCGACCCAATCTGGATTCTTGGCCCGGGCCTGACGAGCGCCCACCACTCCTGGGTCCCCGACGACCTGTTTTCGTCGGTAGCTCGCGGCGGCTCAGTCGCGCGGTCAATCAGCAGGCACTCGGCGTGGCCTCCACCCGGCTGCCGGCGTCCCAGCAGACGAGCAGGAAACACCCGGGAATCATTCGCAACCAGTAAATCGCCTGGGCGCAGCCATCGTGTCAAATCCGCCACGCGTGATTCCTGCCATGTCCCCGCGGCGCGATCAACGACAAGCAACCGCGACCCGCCCCGCGGTCGCGGGCGTTGTGCGATGAGGCGATCGGGAAGCTCGAAGTCGAAGTCGCTGACGCGCACGAGGTATGGTCGCACAGCCAGGCAGGATGCCGCGCGCGATGGAAGAGCCGGGCGTCCGGCCCCGTCGAATCACCCCGCGTCGCCGGGGAGTATAGTGGCAGCACACGCCAGTTGCGTTAGGTGATCATGTCAAACCGCCCTTCAGTCCTGAGCGCGATCAAGGGTCGCGCCTTCGCTCTTCTGCCAGACCCGGTCTACTACTGGCTGCGGCGCTACAGAAAGCCGCGTCCCCCTCGTTCGGCCAAGCCGACCGTCAAGAACCTGCGCACGCTCACCATCGACGAACATGTCAGGCTGGAAGTCTATTGGCTCGACAGTCCGCAGGGCACTGGGCCGGCAGCGTCCCTGTACGTGGGTGACGAGGAGTTGCTCCGACTTGACTGTTTCGGCGGAACGACCGGGCACATGCATCTGAATCTCGGGCAGACGGCAAGGACACCAAACGCATCCAGCGCCAGGTTCTATTTTCCGGCGGGCACCGTGGAAGACCATATTCAACGCGCGGCGTTCGAAGTGAAGGCGAACACGGCCTATTGCCAGCGAGTGCATCGCGACCCCGGGGTCCGGGAACTTGAGATCGATGTCGATCGGCTTTCCGCGGCCGCCGACGACATGTCGGCGACAATGCTGCGACTGCTGGCGGAACGACCGGCGCCTGCTCAGCAGGCTGGTGACCAGGCGTGATTCACGGCGCCCGGTCTGCCGAGGCAATCCAGGTCACCCTGACGGGCAGAAGACGATGAGTCTGACCGCAACCATTCTGGTGCCGACGACAGGCGACCGGGGCGAGGTCTTGCGCTACTCGTTGCCGAGCATACTTGGCCAGACGATATCCGACCTGGAGGTGTTCGTCATTGGCGATGGCGCCGGACCATCCACGCGCGACGTGGTCCACGAACTGATGAAATCGGACGACCGCATCCGTTTCTTCGATCACCCCAAAGGGAGCCGGCGCGGAGAACGGTATCGGCACGAGGCGCTCCAAGAGGCTCGCGGCCGGATTGTCGGCTACCTGTGCGACCGCGACTACATGCTGCCGGATCATGTGGCGACGCTGGGGACGTTGTTGACTGAAGCCGATTTTGCGACCACGCTGCCCTTTCGCGTCGATCCCGACGGCACCTTCGGCTTCAGTTTTACCTGGGACCTGGGCGTCGAGTTTCATCGCCGCCGCATCCTGGCCGGACTCGCGTTCATCCCGCTGTCTGTGGCCGGACACACACTGGAAGCCTACCGCCGCCTTCCGCACGGCTGGCGGACGACACCGGATCATGTTCCAACCGATCTCTTCATGTGGCAGCAATTTCTCGCCGAACGCTGGCTGACGGCCGTCAGTGGAACCCGGCCCACGCTCCTGTATTTCCCAACCGCGCGTCACGGCCGCGATTACGCACAGAGGGCCAGACTGCTGCACGAATGGCACGCGCGCGTTCAGGACCAGGAGTGGGACGACCTTCTGCTGCGAGAAGTCCTGGATGGTGTCTGGCGCGACCGAGCCGCGCTGGACCAGCGACTCCATCAGACAGCCGGAATGCGGTTTCGAGATCTGCTGGTGAGGCACCGCGTGCGGCATCGCCTGCGTGCGGCGCTCGCGTTCTTGGGCGGCAATCGCGGGGCAAGCCCGGGCGAATAGCAGGACGAAGGACATACACGATGCGTGTGGGATTGATCGGCTGCGGCCTCTGGGGATCGTACATCCTGCGTGACCTCCTGAGCCTTGGCGGACAGGTCACCGTGGTCGAACCGGATGCCAGGCACCGGCAGCGCGCGTTGGCAGCGGGAGCCGGTGCAGTGGCAGACACGCTGGAGGATCTGCCGCCCGTCGACGGCATTATTGTGGCCACGCCGGCAACGACCCACGCGGCGATCGTCGAGGAGGCGCTGAGGTGGGGGGTTCCCCTCTTCGTCGAGAAGCCGTTCACCACTGATGTCGCCGAGGCCGAGCGACTCGTCGCGCTGGCAGGTGGTCGGATCTTCGTGATGGACGTGTGGCGGTACCATCCCGGCGTGGAGACGATCGCACGGATCGTCGATTCCCAAGAGTTGGGCGCAGTCCAGTGGATTCGCTCCACTCGAAACAACTGGACCAGCCCGCGCACGGATGTCGACTGCATCTGGACCCTGGCGCCGCACGACCTGTCGATCTCGCTCGAGCTTCTGGGGCGGATCCCCACCCCGCGAGGCGCGATCGCCGAACGCGTCGACGGTCAGCCGACCGGGCTCGTCTGCCTGCTCGGCGACCGCCCCGGCATGGTGGTGGAAGTGTCGACCCGGTACGCAGACAAACGTCGCGAGCTGAGAGTCCACTTCAGCGAGGGCGTCGCGGTCCTGACCGGGGCGGCGCCCGCATTCGTCGAGATCGCGCACGGCAGACCGACCTCCAGGGAACCGTCACGCATCGAGCGTCGACCGATCTCGGACGAGCCCGCATTGACGCGGGAACTGCGCGTGTTCCTGGATTACCTTCGAGGCGGCCCGCCACCGAGGAGTTCCGCCGCGGATGGCCTGGCGGTGGTACGGATCCTGACCGAACTGCGAGAGATGGCGGGGATCTAGAGAGTCCCTCAGCTGCGTGTCGCCTCTGATAGACGGTCTCACGTGTCCGTCACCCGTGGCGTGACGTGATTACCGAGGCTGGCTCGCTTGAATGCGTGCGATGTGGTCGCGCAACGCTTGCATCGATCCCAGCGCGTCGGACCGATCCGAGACGATCGGGGATCGGTCCGGCCACGGAATCTGCAGCTCCGGATCGGCCCAATGACAGCCCAAGTTGTCGTCGTCGTCATACGTGACGTAAGACTCTGACACGGCCTGCAGATGAAGCGATGGTGAATGAAAGTACCAGCCGTGGGCAATGCCTGGAGGGAAACAGATACACGTCGGTTGCTG
>JAHEFO010000028.1:5937-25999 GCA_024640135.1 Acidobacteriota bacterium | reverse complement strand
CTCGACTCGATGGTGTTTCTCATCACGCCCATCTTCAACGCCGACGGCAACGAACGGTTCGCCCTGAATAACCGGCCACGCCAGAACGGCCCGATCAACGGCATGGGCACACGCGCCAACGGGCAAGGCATGAACATCAATCGCGATTTCATGAAGCTCGATACGCCTGAAGCTCAGGCATTCGCCAAACTGTGGACCGACTACGACCCCTATGTCGGCATGGATCTGCACACGTCCGACGGGTCGACACACGCCTACCACCTGACGTACTCCCCGCCGCTCAACCCGAACACGAACGACGGGATCATGACAATCATGAAGAACGAGTGGTTTCCTTTCGTGACCAAGACCATTCGTGACAAGCACGGCTGGGAGACGTTCTACTACGGCAACGCCGGCGGTGGACCGGGCGCCAGGCGAGGTGGCCGTGGCGGTCGGGGCGGAGGCGCGGCCGGCGCGCCCCCACCCACGCCCCCGGCGCCAACGGGGCCTCCGGCGCCGAGGTCGTGGGGCACCTTCGAACACGTGCCGCGCTTTCACAACAACTACGTCGGCCTGCGAAATCGCTTCGCGTTGCTCAGCGAGGCGTACGCGTACGCCACGTTTGAAGACCGCATCAAGGCGACGAATTACTTCATCGAAGAATCCATGAACTTTGCGCATGCCAACGTCGCGAAGATCAAGAAGGCGGTGGAGGACGCCGACCGCGAGGCGATCGTCGGCCGGACGGCGGCCACCCGGGCGAGCCTTCGCAGCGGCGGCATGGTCGAAATCCTGATGGGCGAAGTGGAGGAGGAGAAGAATCCGCTTAACGGCGCGGTCATGAACCGCCGCAAGGATGTCGTCACACGTGAAGAGATGATCGATCGCATGTGGTTCGAGCCCACGACCACCGAGGTCGTGCCTGCCGCGTACTTCGTCCCCGCGACGGCGGTGAGGACGATCGATCTGCTCCTCCTGCATGGCGTCGAGATGCGCGAGGTCACGGAACCGGTCGCGGGTGTCGAGCAGTTCAGCATCACGGCCAACACCGCCCGCCCACTGGGCGCCAACATCGACTTCCTCGGCCACTCCCTGCGGACGCTGGAGGGCGCATGGGCAGCCGCGCCAGACGTGACGGTTCCAGCCAGGTCCTGGATGGTTCCGATGGATCAGAAACTGGCGCGACTGGTGTTCTACCTGCTTGAGCCGATGTCTGATGACGGGGCCGCCACGTGGAACTACCTTGACAACGTGCTGGCCTCGGACGACGCCAAGACCTACCCGATACTCCGCAAGCGGTAGGGCCTGAGGGTCACGCGCTTATCCGAGCTTCGCGATCCGTTTCTCGAGGTCGGCGGCTGCCTCAGCAAGCTGCTTCTTGCGCACCGGGTGCTCAGTCGCCTCAAATTGACGCCGCAGTTCGGACAGCCCCAACGTGAGGGACGCCAATTGAGCCGTCTTCACCGGATCGACCGGCGCCTTCAACGACCGCCGCTCCCGTCGGGCCGCCTCCCGCTCGTCGGCCAGTTCCTGAATCCTTGAATCTGCGTCGATCAGGCCTTCACCAGAATCACCCATCCCTTCAACATAGCAGAGGTTCTTCCCGCTGCGATAGGATGGCCGGCATGCCGCGCACAATGCTGCTCGTTCTGACGACCGCTCTCGCCAGCCTGTCTGTCGTCCCGCCAGCCCTCAACCAGAGCGCCGAGGCGACGTCCCTGCTCGGCGCAAAACTCGCCACGCCCCCGATAGCCGCCGCGGCGCGATCACGCATGGAGGCGCAGTTGGCAACTGCCGTGACGGCCTGGGAGGGCGATCGCGACAACGCCGAGGCCCACATCTGGGTCGGACGCCGCACGGCCTACCTTGGGCGATTCCGGGAAGCCATCGGCCTCTTCACCGAGGGCATCGAGCGGCACCCCGACGACGCGCGTTTCTATCGCCACCGGGGCCATCGATACCTCACGATCCGCGAGATTGACCTGGCCATTGAAGACCTGGAGAAAGCGGTCACGCTCATCGCGGGACACCCCGACCAGGTGGAACCCGACGGCCAGCCCAACGCGCGCAATACTCCGACCAGCACGTTGCAGTCAAACATCTACTACCATCTGGCGCTCGGCTACTACCTCAAGCGTGACTACGATCGCGCGGCCGACATGTGGACGCGCGCGCGCGACGTGGTTCACAACGCCGACAACCTCGTGGCCGCCAGCAACTGGTTGTACCTCTCGCTCCGCCGCGCAGGCAGGAGCGACGAAGCCGCCGCGGTGCTCCGGCCTGTCGACGCTCGTCTCGACGTCATCGAGAACGGCAGCTACCACTCGCTGCTGCTGATGTACAAGGGCGAGCGGACGCCGGAAGAGCTTCTGAGGTCCGCCGGCGACGGGGCCAGCGCCACCGCGGTTCGTTACGGCGTCAGTGTCTGGTATCTGCTCAACGACCGACGCCAGGAGGCGCAGCAACTGTGGGACACGATCGTCGCAGGCGCGGACTGGCCCTCATTCGGGCACCTGGCGGCCGAGGCGGACAGTCTCCGCACAAGCGGGCCCCGGTAGCCGGGTGGGTGGCCCGTAACGGTCCGCTTCGCTATCTGAAGAGACGCACGACGTCGTTGAAGACGACCGTGACCATCAACATGACAATGGCGGCAAACCCTGCGACCAGAATCCGCTCCTTGACCTTCAGGCTGAAATCGCGGCGGGCCAGGCCCTCCAGCGCAATGATTGTGATGTGGCCGCCGTCCAGGATGGGGATGGGCATCAGATTCAGCAAGCCGAGGTTGAGACTGATCATCGACATCAGCGCCAGAAGCGGAATCCAGCCGAGTTGCGCCTGGGCACCCGACATCCTGGCGATGCCCACGGGTCCGATGAAATTGGTCACTGGCGTCTCTCTGGTAAAGAGACCCGCCAGTGTGGTGCCGATCGCCAGCGACCCCTCCCACGTCTGAGTCGCGCTCATCTTCATGGCCGTCACCAGATCCGGATCGACCCGCCGCGTTTCGATCGGGGCAATTTGCGCGCCGATCAGCCCGACACCGCCGGTCAGTTCCGGGACGATCGTCAGGTCCTGCGTGACGCCCTCCCGCTCGATCGTAAACACCAGCGCGACGTCAGCGTGGGCCTGAATCCGGTTGATGACCTCTTCCTGAGTGAGGCCGCGTTCGCCATCAATCGCCACCAGGACGTCGCCGGCCTGCAGACCGGCCTCCGCCGCCGGCTGGTCTGGCATCACCAGAGAAATCTGCGGCCGGAAGACAGGCGAGACGCCAAGGTCACCCATGTCCACCACATCCCCAATCAGATCCGGCGTCACGGTCACATCAAGGACGGCTCCACCCCTGTCTATGACCAGAGTCAGCTCGCGATTGGCATGGGGCGCCACCGCCATGTCGAAGGCGTCCCAGGTGTCCACCGCCACACCGTTCACGCGCAGGACGCGATCGCCGGCCAGCAGACCGGCGCGCGCACCTGATCCATCCTCCGTCACCGTTCCCAGAATCGGCGGCGATGTCCGATAGAGCGGCACGTTGGCGCCCTGCGTCAGCACGACCGTGGTCAAAACGAGCGCCAGCGCGATGTTCATCGCCGGTCCGGCCAGGTACACCTGCACCCGTACCCACTTGGTCTGTGACATGAACTCGGCGGGATCGCCGGATGGAGCGTCATCGGCGTTCTCGCCCGCGAGCTTCACGTAGCCGCCGAGCGGAATCGCACTGATGCAGTACTCCGTATCGCCTCGAGTGACCTTGACCAGCTTCGGCCCGAACCCGAGAGAAAACGCGAGCACTTTGACGCCGTACCAGCGAGCCACCAGAAAATGGCCCAGCTCGTGCACGAAGATCAACACGCCGATCACGAACAGGAACGGCAGCATCGTCTGGAAGAATCCAAAAACATTTTCCATAAATCAAACTCGTCAGGAGCTATGACGATCCTAGCGTACGCGTGGTTTCCTCCGCGTGCCGGCGTGCCCACGCGTCTGTCTCCCTCACATCTGCCAGCGAACGAGGCACACTCGTCTCGTGGCCCGCAGCCTCGAGGGCTCGTTCGATCACCGCTGGTATCTGGAGAAACGCGAGCCGGCCGTCGAGAAACGCCTCGACTGCGACCTCATTTGCCGCATTCAGCACGACCGGCCAGGCGCCACCGTGTTCCAGAGCATCGTAGGCCAACCGCAGGCAGCGAAAGCGCTCCAAATCGGGCGGCATGAAGTCCAACTGCCCCATCCGCGTGACGTCCAGCGGCGCGACGGGCGCGGGCCATCGGTCGGGATAGGAAAACGCATACTGAATCGGCAATCGCATGTCGGTGACTCCGAGTTGCGCGATTACAGATCCGTCATTAAGTTCGACCATTGAATGCACAATCGACTGCGGATGCACGACAACTGCAATCTGCGACGCTGCGACATCGAACAGCCAGTGGGCCTCGATCACCTCGAGTCCCTTGTTCATCAGCGTGGCGGAATCAATCGTGATCTTCCTGCCCATTTGCCACGTGGGGTGCCGCAGGGCATCGGCCGGTGTGACGCCCGCCAGCGCCTGCTCGGACCAGCCACGAAACGGTCCGCCTGAGGCAGTGAGAATCAAGCGGCGCAATTCCCCGGTGGCGCGGCCGTGCAGGCACTGATGGATGGCGTTGTGCTCAGAGTCCACCGGCAGCAGCGACACCCCGCGACGCCTGGCGGCGTCAACCATCAGCGCGCCCGCCATGACCAGCACTTCCTTGTTCGCCAACGCCACCGACTTACCGTGGTCAATGGCCGCCAGCGCCGCCTCAAGGCCCACCGCGCCGGACGAGGCGCAGAGCACGACGTCCACGTCAGCGTGTGTCGCCGCTGCCAGCAACCCTTCAGCGCCCGCCACAAGAGCGGCGGGGCGTGCGCCAGCCGGCAGCCGATCAGTCAGCTCCGCAAGTCCGGCCTCGCTCGCCACACAGGCCACGACAGGCCGGTACTTCCGCACTTGTTCGGCCAGGAGCGCCGTGTTCCGCCCCGCGGCAAGCGCCACGACTTGAATGCGGTCGGAATGGGCATCGGCCACCGAGAGCGCGCTCTGGCCGATGGAACCGGTGGAACCAAGAATGGCGACGCGAATCATCCGCCGTACCGAAGGAAGAGCACATAGGCCGGGACCGCAAACAGATACGCATCGATTCGATCCAGCACGCCTCCGTGTCCCGGAATCAGCGTGGAGCTGTCCTTGACACCGGCGCTGCGCTTGAGCAGCGACTCGAACAGATCGCCCACAATGCCCACGAGGCACAAAACCAGGCCCAGTCCAGCCCCGATCAGGGGTGCTCCGGCCTGGCCCCACAGCGGCCCCAGCAGCGCGCCGGCCGCGGCTGCCGCCACCACGCCGCCCAGCGCGCCCTCGAGCGTCTTTGCTGGGCTCACGGTCGGGGCCAGCTTCCGCCGGCCGAATGCACGCCCTGCAAAATACTGCGCAGAGTCGCTGAGCGCGATGATCGTGATCACGAACACGACCGGGCGGGGACCAAACCAGAGATCAATCCAGACCAGGGCACCCAGCGGCAGGCCGACGTACAGCGGAGCCATGACCATCACGGCGGCCGCCGTGATCATCGCCGGAGCGGGAGGACCGCCGCCGAGCGAGACCATTCCGCCACCCACGACCAGTGCCAGAAGGACCGCGACGATGACGTCGCCACTGGTCATGCCAACGGGCACCGCCGCGCAGACAACGACGGCTGAAACGGCCACGACCAGGACCGGAACTGGAGCGCCGACGGCCCTGGACAGGCCGGCCACTTCAGCGGCCGCCAGCGCGGCCACGGTCGCCGCCAGCAGCACCGTCGCCCACAGCGGCGCCATCAACACCACACCGCCGACGATGGCGATCAGCACGACGGCGCTGATGACGCGGGTCACGCGTTACTTCAATGCTCCGACCGGGTCCGAGGAAACCGCGCCGTAGCGTCGGTCTCGCCGCTGGTAGTCAGCCAGGGCCTCCAGCAGATGCCGCGCACGAAAGTCCGGCCAGAAGGTCTCAGTCACCCAGATTTCGGCGTAGGCAATCTGCCACAGCAGGAAATTGCTGACGCGCATCTCTCCGCTGGTGCGGATCAGCAAGTCGGGATCGGGCTGACCGGCCGTGTAAAGGAGAGAGGCAAATGTCTCCTCGTCGAGCGTATCGGGCGCGATTCCCCGGCGCAGCGCCTGCCGTGCGGCGTCGACAATCTCCGCACGCCCGCCGTAACTCAGAGCGATGTTGAAAACCATGCCCGTGTTCCGAGCAGTCCGGCTGACCGCGGCCTCCAATTCCTCGCGGACGTCACTGCTGAGTCGATCCAGTTGCCCGATCACCCGGAATTGAATGTTGTTCTGCAGCAGATTCTTCAGTTCGGCCCTGAGATAGTGGCGGAGCAACCCCATCAGCGCGGACACTTCCGGCACGGGGCGCTTCCAGTTTTCGACCGAAAACGCGTAGAGCGTCAGGACCGACAAGCCCAGCCGCGATGACGTCTCGACCGTGTCGCGCACCGCCTCAATTCCGGCCCGGTGTCCCTCTACGCGAGGCAGCTGTCGCTCGGCAGCCCAGCGGCCATTGCCATCCATGATGATGGCGACGTGCTTCGGGAGGCGGTCGAAGTCCAACCCTCGGGAAATTGCCGCTTCGGGCGAGCCCGAAGGCAAGCCGGCCAGCACATCAGCAAGCGCCATATGGAAAGTCTAGTGTCCGGCCTGCGGATAGTCCACCGACACGAGCGTCAGGCCCTGCGCGGGTGCCGTCTCGCCCGCCAGCCCCCGATCCCGGGATCCGATGAGCACTGCCATCGACGAAGGTTCGCGTCGCCCCACCCCGACATCCATCAGGGTTCCGATGATGGCACGGACCATGTGGTGCAGGAAACCGTCGCCGTGGACCTCGCACACCAGTTCATCCCCACACTCGAGGAGGTCCAGCCGATCCAGGGTGCGGACTGAATCGAGGACCGTCGAACCGGCAGACTTGAAGACCGAAAAATCATGCCGGCCGAGGATTCCCGTCGCGGCCTGCCGCATGGCCGGCACATCGAGGCGATCGGGTCGATGCCAGACAAATCGATGCAGGAACGGGGAGACGACCGGGCCGGTGGCGATGCGATAGCGGTACGTCTTGCCGGTGGCGTTGAACCGGGCGTTGAACCCGGCCGGTGCGTCGGCGACGTCGAGCACCCGAATGTCCCTATCGAGCTGGGCGTTCAGCGCGCGCAGAATCTCGCCGGTGGAGAGCGTCGTCTCGCCCGCCACGGATGCCACCTGCCCGAGCGCATGCACGCCCGCATCAGTCCGCCCGGCGCCATGCACGGAAGGGACCTTGCGCGCGCCGCCCGCCCGTCCGGAGAACAACGGCGCCAGGGCATCCTCGAGCGCCGCCTGAATGGTGGGGCCGTTTTCCTGCCGCTGCCATCCGCAATACCGGGTTCCGTCGTACGCGACGAGCAGCCGCAGGACTCTCATTCACGCCCTGGATCCGGGTTTGGTGACTGGCTGGCCGGCCGCACAGAGCGGGCAGGACGCAGGATCGAAGGTGGGCAAATCAAGTGCCACCAGTGCCCGGAACGGCACACCAAGAGACACCGAGCCGCCGCTCCGATCGATGATGGAACCAGCGCCGACGACCGTGGCGCCGGTCTGGCTGGCCACGACCATTGTCTCTCGCGTGGACCCACCCGTGGTCACCACATCTTCGATCACAACCACCCGGTCGGTGGGCGACAGCGAAAAGCCGCGGCGGAGCGTGAGGACCTTCTCCTGCCGCTCGGCAAAGACAGCGCGTAGACCGAGGGCTCGTCCGACCTCGTGCCCGATGATCAATCCACCCAGCGCTGGGGACAACACGACGGTGGGCTGTAAATCACGCAGTGCGTCAGCCAGCGCCGCGCCGAGTGACTCGGCATGCATCGGATGCTGCAGGACCAGGGCGCACTGCAAATAGCCCGCGCTGTGCAAACCCGACGACAGCCGGAAGTGCCCTTCGTGCAGCGCGCCGGCCTGCCGGAACAGGGTCAGGACATCGCTCATCGAACACCACGCAGTTCTTCTTCGAATAGCTTCAGGATGCGCTTGTATTCGTCCGCCCAGCTGGTCTCCTCGGTAAACCCATGGTTCTCCACTGGAAACCCGGCCAGTTCCCAGTTTTCCTTGCGCAATTCGATCAGTCGCTGCGCCAGTCGCACGGAATCCTGGAAGAACACGTTGGTGTCCACCATGCCGTGCAGAATCAGAAGCCGGTTCTTCAGGCCTTCCGCGTGGAAGATCGGCGAACTCTTCCGGTAGGCCTCCGGATCGGTCTGCGGCGTATTGAGGATGTTCGAAGTATAGCCGTGGTTGTAGTGGGACCAATCGGTCACCGGACGCAGTGCCGCGCCGGCGACGAAGACGTCCGGCGTCGTGAACAGTGCCATCAATGTGATGAATCCGCCGTAACTGCCACCATACACGCCAATCCGCTTCGCATCGACCTTTTCGGACTCCACCAGGAACCTGGCCCCGTCCACGACATCCTCGAGATCCTTGCCACCCATGAATCGGTAGATTGCCGTACGCCAGTCACGGCCGTAACCCGACGAGGCGCGATAGTCCGGGTCGAGCACCACGTATCCCTTCGAGGCGAGAATGTGGTGGAACATGTACTCCCGGTAGTAGGTGGACCAGTACTTGTGCGCGTTCTGCAGGTACCCGGCGCCGTGCACGAAAATTACAGCCGGCTTCCTGGGGTCGCGCTTCGCGCCCATCATCTCGGGCGTGTACAGACGGGCATAGACATCCTGCCCGTCGCGGGCCTTGTAGGTGATGACCTTCGGGTCGATCCACTTGAACGCGCGCCACTCCTCGGTCGGCGTCACGGTGACCTGCACGGCGGCGTTGGTGGCCGCGGGTGTGCCGGTGAACGGCATCATGTGAAGCTCCGGCGGTTTATTGCTGTAGGAGTGAATCACCGCCAGCGACAGCTCATCGGGCGACACGCTCACGGCGTTGGAACCGGGCATGGTCGTAGTCCTGGT
The DNA here is from genome assembly GCA_024640135.1 of Acidobacteriota bacterium. Classification (GTDB taxonomy): domain Bacteria; phylum Acidobacteriota; class Vicinamibacteria; order Vicinamibacterales; family SCN-69-37; genus SYFT01. The sequence goes on along the minus strand of JAHEFO010000028.1, from coordinate 17,003 downwards.
CCGGGCGCCGCCGTCGACGGACATGGTGTAGAAATGACGTTCGCCGGGGTGGACTTCATTCGTCTCGAGGAACGCGCGAGTCCGATCGTTGGACAACTCCGCGGATGTCACTTCCCACGTGCCGCTGGTCAGTGCCGTGGCGCTGGGCTGGGCCGCGCTCATGTCGAGCGAATAGAGATGCAGGTACCCGCTCTTTTCCGAGAGGAACAGAAATCGCGAATTGTCGGGCAACCACGCGATGCCGGCGCCGCCGCCGAAACCACCCCCGCCGCCCACACTCTGCTCCCGTATCCACGCATCGTCGTGCTGATTGTCGAGAACCGTAGCCACGCCCGTGGCCGGATCGACCTTCACGAACCAGCGGTCCTTGTTGTCGGCCGCGCGCACGGCAATCACGGTGTGCGCCCCATCATCCGACATGTCGGGTGCGCCCCAGTTCACGACACGGGGGGCAAGCGTCGCGCCGGGGACGGCTGACCACTCGCGACCGGCAAACGGTGAGGCATCCGCCCAGACACTCTTGTTTTCCTGCAGGTCCAGCACGGCGAGCTTTCGCACCTGCGTCACGTCACCCACGTTGGACCGTCCAGAGATCATCTCGGGATACGCCGACTGCGTGATGTAGTTGGGCGTCTCCTGCCGCCGTGCCGTCTGCTCCGCTTGTTCGTTCACACCAATCCACACATAGCGTTCGTCGGCCGAGAGCTGCAGGTCCGACACTGATTGCCGCGCAGCCAATCTGAACCTGGCGATGGGCTCCTGCGGCGTCTGCCCGGCACCGCCTCGTCCGCCCCGGCCGCGGCCGCCTTGGCGGCCCTCCGCCTGCGTGCGCAAGTATTCGATCAGCTCGAGTTCCTGCTCGCGCAACAAGCGCTGAGCCTCGGTCAGCTCGCCTGTCGCCGCAGCGCCCGTGCCGCCACGCCCGGCTCCACCCCCGCGCTGTCCGCCGCCGCCCGCCCGCCCGGCTGTCGCATCAGCCGCAACGATGTCGGTCAGCTGCACCAGACTCGGGCCACTTCCGGCCGTGAGCGTCATCAGATACAGATTCCCCTCGCGCTGAAACGTCACCGCCGTGTCTTGCCGGGCCCAGCGGGGGTTGGATTCGGCTTCCGCGGTCCGGGCCAGCAACGTGCGGGCCCCCGTGACGACGTCGTAGATCACAATGTCGCCGCCCTCAACCGTCAGCACACGCCGGCCCGTCCGATCAGGACGTCCGGCCTGAGGGACATCGAGATTCTGCCCCTCCTCTTCGGAGAGCTGGCGAAGGCCTGTGCCATCCCGATTGACAACGTAGGTCGAGGATTGCTCGTCGCCGCCCTTCTGCCAGGTGAAATAGGCCTTCGACGAGTCTTTCGACCATCGCACCGAGGAGGGCGACGCACCCACCAGCGCCGGGCCCCGCATGATCGAATCCACGGTCAGAGCCATCACGGCGGGCTTGGCGGCCGAGCGGGCGCCCTGCTGGTCGGCCACGAGAAAAGTGCCAGTCACGAAGATAAGAGCGGTCAGGGCGGCAAGTCGGCGCATGGTTTGCAGTCTCATTGGCAGTCAGTGGAATTACTTGTGAATATTGGTCATAAACCGACCGGGCGTTCCGCGATCCGGGACCAGGCCGTCCCGGAACCGGGAACAATGCTTTTGGCCGCGTAGTATAGATCGGTAACACGATTTTTGGAGAGAGTGACGATGATGACTCGCAGCCGCTATGACGTGATTCGTAATGGTGTCGTGACGCTGACCGTAATCGGGCATCTTGGGCTGATGCCGGGCGCGGCTGCCGCTCAGGGTGCTGGAGCGCCTGCCCAGGGTCCGGTGTTGACCCTGTCGATGAGCGAAGCCGAGGCGATGGCCCTGGAATCGAACCTCGGGCTGAGGGGCGATCGGCTCGGTCCGGCCATCGCCTCAGAGAATCTGGCCGGTGCACGGGCCGCGTTCATCCCGTCCCTGACATCGTCGTTCTCACGGAGCTCGACCGAGCGGGCCTCCGCGTCGGTCTTTGAAGGCACCAGTTCGTCCGTGACCAACAAGAACATCACCGCCAGGGCCGGCGTCGGCCAGCAGTTGCCCTGGTTCGGATCCAGTTTTCAGGTGAGTTGGAACGCCGGACGTTCCGAGTCAACCGAGGCTTTTTCGCGGTTCAATCCCACGCTGAACTCGGGCCTCCAGCTGTCGTTCACGCAGCCCCTGTTCCAGGGGTTCAAGATCGACGGAGCCCGCGCCCAGCTTCGAACGGCCGAGCGCAACCGGAACATCGCGGACATTCAGCTCGAGGAACGGATGGTCAGCACCCGCGTTCAGGTGCAGTTTGCCTATCTCAACCTCATCGGTGCCATCGAGCAGTTGAAGGTGTCGGAACAGAATCTGGATCTCGCCCGCGAGTCACTGCGCAACAACCAGGCGCGCGTCGAGGTGGGCACGATGGCGCCGATCGACGTCATCGAAGCCGAGGCCGAGGTGGCCAGTAACGAAGAAGCCGCAATCGTCGCGGAATCGGCCGTCGATACGGCGGAAGATGCGCTGCGCGCACTGATTTTTGAGCCGACGCGCCCCGACTATTGGCAGGTTCGGATCGAGCCGACTGACACGATCCAGATGCAGGCGATTGACGTCGACGTCGATGCCGCCATCGCGAGCGCCCTTGCCAATCGGACGGACCTCATCGTGGCCAGGCGTCAGCTGGAGAACACGGATCTCAACATCGAACTGCTGCGCAACCAGACCCACCCATCGGTGGATCTGCAGCTCAACTATTCAGCGTCGGGCACAGGCGGCACGCAGAACAGCTATTCTTCGGCATTCCCGCCGGTCCTGCTGTCGAGTGTCGAACGCGGCTTTTCTTCAGTGCTGGCCGATGCCTTCCGCAACACGAACCCCGCGTGGACGGTTGGCATGAGCGTCGGCTACCCCCTTGGCAAGAGCAGCACGGAGGCTAGCCTGGCGGCACGGCGCCTGGAAAAGGAACGCGCGGAAATCGCGTTGCGAAACGGAGAACTCCAGGTTGCGACCGCGGTACGTGACGCCGGCCGACAGGTCTCGACGAATTCCAAGCGTGTGCAGGTCACGCAGGTGGCCAAGGAGCGCGCCCAGCGCCAGCTGGACGCCGAGCAAAAGCGCTTCGAACTGGGTCTCTCCACGACGTTCCAGTTGCAGTCTCGCCAGCGGGATCTGGCCACCGCCCGCATCAGGGAGCTGCGAGCGGTCATCGACTACAGCCGGTCGCTCATCTCCTTCGAAGCGATCCAGAAGGCCCCCGTCAGGTAACGCCCTCTCATGGCGGGAGTGGCCTGCCCATTCCCGCCATTTTTGTCATCTCGGCCGTCGTCTTCTTTTTGAGGGCGGACCTGCAATCCACTGCACATTTCAGCATCACAGGCCACTAGAATGCCCCTGTGCCCTCTCTTTCTGCCACGATCATCACGCTGAACGAAGCCGAGAACATCCAGGAATGCATCTCGTCGCTGACGTGCGCGGATGAGGTCCTGGTGGTCGACAGCGGCAGCACCGATGGAACGCCGGACCTGGCGCGGGCCTCCGGTGCCCGCGTCATCGAGCGCGATTGGCCGGGATATCCGGAGCAAAAGGACTTTGCCGCGTCTCAGGCCACGCACGACTGGATTCTGTCCATTGACGCCGACGAGCGTGTGACACCTGAACTGGCCGCGGAGGTTCGAAGCGCGCTCGCTGAAGCCGCGGACCGGGTGGGCTTCCGCATACCGCGCCTCACCAACCACATGGGCCGGTGGCTTCGTACGACGGACTGGTATCCCGACCATCAGCTCCGCCTCTACGACAGGCGGCAGGCTTCATGGGCGTCGACCCCTCAGCGCCTCGTCCACGAATCCGTGACCGCCAGGGGACGGGTTGGTGAGCTCACACAGGATCTGCTGCACCTGCCCTACCGCAATCTCGAAGATCACTACGTCACGCTTCAGCGGTACTCGACGCTGGCAGCGACCCAGATGGCCAGGAACGGCCGGCGGATCGGCGCGTTCGCCCTGATGTTTCATCCGCCAGCGGCCTTCTTGCGCAACTACCTGCTCAAGCTGGGCTTTCTCGATGGCCTGGCCGGCCTCACAGTCTCGGCGATGAATGCGCACTACGTGGCGGCCAAATTCTCGAAGCTCTGGATGATACAGGGAGAGCGCCGGCGTTGACATCCGTGCATGTCGACACGGCGCGCACGTGGCGCGGCGGCCAGAACCAGGTACTGCTCACCGTCACCGGACTCTGCGGGCTCGACCACCCGGCCGTACTCGTCGCCCAGGGCAGTGGCGAACTGACACGCCGCGCGCACGAGGGGCTTCGCACCGTCGCCCTCAATCCGAGCAGTGAGTATGACGTGCAGGCCGGCTGGCAGTTGCATCGAGTCCTGCGTTCGATCAATCCGGACGTCGTGCATGTGCACGACCCCATGGGCGTGGCCCTGATCGCGATGGCGCTGAAGATGCAGCCTCGCCTGACGCCGCGGCCACTCATCGTCGCCTCGCGGCGCGTGGACTTCCATCTCAAGAAGAATGCGTTTTCCCGATGGAAGTATCGCCACGTCGACGTATTCATCGCCGTGTCTCGGGTCATTGCCGGCATGCTGGTCGAGGACGGCATTCCGCCGGACCGGATCGAGGTGGTGCACGATGGCGTGAACATCAGCGCGATGGACAAGATTCCCGCAGAGGACGCGCACAAGGCCTTGTGGCTCCCGCATGGCGCGCCGCTCGTCGGCAATGTGGCGGCGCTGGTGCCGCACAAGGGCCAGAAGGTCTTGATCGCCGCGGCGGCGCTGGTCGTTCGTCAGGTGCTTGATGCGCGGTTCGTGATTTTTGGCGAAGGGGAGTTACGCGAGCCGCTTGAACGTCAAGTGAAGGAACTCGGGTTGGAGCGCCATGTCTTCCTGCCGGGATTCCGGGCCAACGTCATCGCGCTGCAGAAGTCCTTCGATGTCTTTGCGATGAGCTCCATTACGGAGGGACTGGGTTCCTCGATGCTGGACGCCATGGCCTGCGGCATTCCTGTGGTCGGCACCCGCGCAGGCGGCATTCCCGAGGCGATCGAACACGACCGTTCGGGGCTGCTGGTTCGCCCGCATCATGCCGACGAACTCGCGGCGGCGATTCTCGCGCTGCTCAACGACCCCGACCTTCGGACGCGGCTCGGGGCCGCAGGGCGCGCTCGGGTGGAACGCCACTTCAGCGTTGAGAAGATGGTGGAAGGAACACTTGCGGTCTATCAGAGCCGGCTCGCCGCGAGAGGCGGTGAAACAGGGGAATGATGACGATGGGGAGAGGCTTGTCCTCTTCTCCTCAACTCCCAGAGGGCCGACAGACGCCCTTGAGCGGGCACCGGGTGTCGCGCTGCTTCGTCTTGTAGCCACACGCCCCCATCATGCTGAGATGACACAGGGCGAAGTCGTAGCGCACGGGGTCGGCCGAGTCGATCGCCCGAAGCGATGTCGTGATATCGGCAGCCATCTTCCATCCGGGCGACGCCCGCCGCGTGAGCCGAAGACACTGCCCGGCGCGAATCGTGTGCGTGTCGAGCGGAATGACCAACTGGCCTGGCAGCGGCGACTGCCACCCGCCCGGGTCAACATCGTCGCGCCGGACCATCCAGCGCAGGAACAGATTCAACCGTTTGCACGCACTGCCGCTCGACGGACGGCTGAAGAAGAAGTACGCGCCAGGGGCTTTCGGCACGCGGCCGTAGGCCCGCGTGAGATCCAGCGTACGGACGCGAGCGGAGAATGACTCGAGAGCGTCGGCCACGTCCGGAGCGTCGGCGGACCAGCCTCGCGCGAAGTACTCTTCGAGCGATCCCGCCTCGTCGACCATCTGCCGCAGCAGCCACAGCAGCGCCACCAGATCGCGGCCGGTGATCCATCGGTGCACCAGGGGCAGCAAGGCGCCGGCATCCCGCTCGGGCTCGAAGGACCGCACGGCGGCCGCCGGCGACGGGCCGAGCACCTGGCACACGGCTTCAATGGATGCAACGATGGATGTGACCCGGCCGAACGCCAGACCGGCCGCAATGAACGCGATGATCTCGCGATCAGCGCGGCAGTCGTACCGACGTACGACCTGAATCGGATCAAACGCTGAGTCTGGATGGTTGAAGTCGGCGTAGAGGCGATCCAGAAGGCGCCGGACCTCCGTCGTCCGGGTTCCCGGACTTCGGGATCCCGGCATCAAAACGTCGCCACAGCCATACCTGCCTTGCAGAGCGGACACTCGGCCGCCGGGTAGTTTTCAGGGGCAGGATACTCGGCCAACGCAATGTTGGGAACGCCCAAATCGACCATCGCCTCCAGGCGATCGCAAATCTGGACGGTGGCAAGCACCTGACCTCCGGCGTCCTCCAGGAGCGCCTTGGCACGCTCAAAGGTCTTCCCGGTGTTCTTGACGTCATCCACCAGCAGTATCCGCTTGCCGTTGACGACCTCGCGATACGACGTTCGCAGGACCATTGCTCCCGTGTGGTCGATGGACAGCGGCGCGAAATAACACGCCGGATGGCTGAGCGGACGATGGCCGTCAAGGAGGCCGGCGATGGTATGCGCCAGCAGGGCGCCCCCCATCACGGGACCAGACACGACCTCGGTCGCATTGACCAGATCGATCGGCAGCCGCGCGATCAGGTCCTGCGCAAAACGCCAGATCGTGGCGGGCTGCTGGAACAGCCGATGCGGGTTGAGGTAGACCGTGCCGTGGTAGCCATTGCCGTAGTCAAAATGGCTGTTGAGCATCAGGACGCCCTGGGATTTCAGTTCTTCGAGGGACTTGGACATCACGTTTGGGACCTTTTCTCAATCACGATTTCGCCGGCCCGGCGAACCGGTCAGCACCAGACACCGCCGGGTTCGTGTACAACACCCGGCCACCCACAATGGTCGCCGCCGTGGCGCCGCGCAGCTGCCACCCGTCAAACGGCGAGTTCTTGGACTTCGACACCAGTGCCGACGCCTGAATGGTGACGGGCGCGTCCGGCGCCAGCACCGTGATGTCCGCCGGCTCGCCGACGGTCAGCGTGCCGCCGGGAATCCGCAGCAGCGCCGCAGGGCTGGCCGACAGCAACTCGACGAAACGTGAGAGCGAAATCACGCCCGCGTGCACCAGCCGGTCCAGACACAACGGCACGCAGGTTTCGAGTCCGACGATGCCAAACGGCGCGCGATCGAATTCCAGCGCCTTTTCGTCCGCATGGTGCGGCGCGTGGTCGGTGGAGATGACATCAATCGACCCGTCCCTGAACCCTTCAACCATCGCCAGCCGATCGGCCTCTTCGCGGAGTGGCGGGTTCATCTTGAGGTTCGTGTTGTAACCGGCGCCATCCCGGAGGGCCTCGTCGTTCAGCGTGAAGTGATGCGGCGCCACCTCACACGTCACCTGCACTCCTCGCGACTTGCCGTCGCGCACGGCGCGCAGCGTCTGTCTCGCGCTCATATGCGCGATGTGGATTCTCCCGCCCGTCAACTCGGCCAGGCTGATGTCGCGCTCGGCCATGATCGACTCTGCGACGCCGGGAATGCCCTGCAGTCCCAGCATGGAGGCCACCGCGCCTTCGTGGGCCACACCCGCGCCCTTCAGCGACGGATCCTCGCAATGCTCGATGATGGGGACATCGAACATCCCGGCGTACTCCAGCGCGCGGCGCATCAACAGCGCCGTGGCGACCGGCTTGCCATCGTCAGTGAACGCAACACAGCCGGCGCCGCGCAAGTCTCCCATTTCGGTCATCTGGTCGCCCATGGACCCTATCGACACGGCCCCGATGGGATACACCCGGGCAAAACCGGCCTCGGAGGCGCGCTTCATGATGAACTGCGTCACTGATGCGGAATCGTTGACCGGTTCCGTGTTTGGCATACACGCGACACCAGTGAATCCACCGACGACGGCCGACCACGTGCCGGTCGCAATCGTTTCCTTGTGTTCCTGACCCGGCTCGCGCAGATGAACGTGCATGTCGATCAGGCCCGGTGTGATCACGAAGCCGGCAGGCACCTCGACCACCCGCGCGCCGTCCAGGGGCAAGTCCTTCCCAATCGCCGAGACCCGCCCATTCTCGATACGAATATCGAAGTGGCCGTCACGACCGGCCCTGGGATCGACGACCCGGCCGCCTTTGAGTACGAATGCGTCTCCAACTTGAGTCATCACGACAGTTCCTCGCCAGCCAACAGATACAGCACCGCCATTCGCACGGCGACGCCGTTGGCCACCTGATCCAGAATCACCGACCACGGTCCGTCCGCGACGGCTGAATCGATTTCCACACCGCGATTCATCGGTCCGGGGTGCATCACAATCACGTCGGAGGCGGCCCTCTCAAGGCGGGCCGGCGTCAATCCGAACAACGTGAAGTACTCCCGCACCGAGGGCAGGAACATCCCGTGCATGCGCTCGCGCTGGACCCGAAGCATCATCACCACATCGACGTCCTTCACCGCCTCGTCGAGGGACGTCGTGACGTGGACGCCGAGAGCGGTCAACCCCAGTGGAATCAGGGTCGGCGGGCCACAGGCCCGCACTTCTGCACCCATCTTGGTCAGGAGCAGAGCGTTCGATCGCAACACCCGGCTGTGCAGCAGGTCTCCGACGATCGCCACCTTGAGGCCGGCCAACCGGCCTTTCCGCTCTCGCATCGTCAGGGCATCGAGCAATGCCTGTGTCGGATGTTCGTGCATGCCGTCACCCGCGTTGACAATGCCGGCGCGACAGATGGTCGAGAGCAGGTGGGGCGCGCCCGATGCAGCATGCCTGATCACAATGATGTCTGGCGACATGGCCTCGAGAGTCCGGGCCGTATCTGCGAGCGTCTCGCCCTTGGTCACGCTCGAGCCGGCTGCAGTGATCCCCATCGTGTCAGCGCTCAGCCGTTTCTCGGCGAGTTCGAACGACAGACGCGTACGGGTACTGGCCTCGAAGAAGAGGTTCACAACGGTACGGCCTCGCAGGGCCGGAACTTTCTTGATGGTGCGTGTGCCGATCTCCTTCATCGCCACCGCCGTATCGAGGATGAGGTCGATTTCGGCGGGCTCGAGATCCGCGATGCTGAGGAGGTGCCGACTCTGAAGCCGGGTGGCGGCCGTCATGACGCCTCCTCCGCTTCGTCCACTTCCACCCCGTCGCGCCCGTCGATCTCCATCAACCGTACCTGGACGCTCTGCTGACGCGACGTGGGTACGTTGCGGCCGACGTAGTCGGCACGAATGGGCAACTCGCGGTGGCCGCGGTCAACGAGGACAACCAGTTGAATGGACTTGGGCCGGCCGAAGTCGATCAGCGCGTCCAGCGCAGCGCGAATCGTACGGCCCGTATACAGCACGTCGTCGACCAGGAGAATTGTGCAGTCGTCGATGGAAAACGGAATCTCGGTACGCCGGAGAATCGGCTGCGGCCCCACCTGATGCCGCATCAGGTCATCGCGATACAGCGTGATGTCGAGCGACCCGGTCGGCACGTCCGGACCACCGGCCACCTTGAGGTTGGCGGCCAGCCGCTCCGCGAGCGGCACACCGCGGGCTCGAATACCCACGAGGGCCAGGTTTTCCGCACCGCGATTGCGTTCGAGAATTTCGTGCGCGATTCGCATCAGGCTGCGCCCGACGCGGTCGGCGTCCATAACGACAGGCATGTCTCACCTCTTTGCGGTCTCTCCGGGCCGCGTTTAAAGAGCAGAAACAGCTTAACGTGTCGGGGCTCTGGAGTCCAGGAGCGCGCGGCACCCGGGAGCCGGGCGCCGCATCGGGAGGGACGTGGCCGGCTCTGTGCGGCATCCCGGCTTAGCCGGCGGACAGACGATGCCGCGTGGACGTGTCGCGCTTGTGCGGTGGCACGGACCTGCCGGTCTATTTTTCGTGTGTCGAGATGTAGGTGACCGGATGTTCACGGCGGAACGCCCGCACAAACAGGTCGGATCGCGCGAAGCCATCCATGTCGCGCCCCACGGGCAGCCCCAGGTAATAGAGCACCGTGGGCGCCACATCAACGATCGCGCCGCGGGGCAACTCGGCATGGACGACCTGTGATCCGTGCGCGATGATGAACCCGTCTGGCGCACCCTCGTGGCTGCCGGTCAGTTCAGCCTGGCCCAGGAGTCTGGCCAACAGGCGTTTGGAGACGGTGACTCGCTCCATCCCGAATCCCGAAATCACGAGGAGCAGATCACCGGGCGCCTGGCGGTCGATGACACGTCCAATGTCGTCGTCAATCTCGGCGTAGTAGTCATCGATCACCTTCGCGCCGGCCTCTTCCTCGGGCGATTGACGCGCGAACCGTCCTGGCTCGGCACTGCTCCAATGGATGTGGGACAGCGCATCGAGGCCCTGATACCGGATAGCGGTCACAAGAGGCGCGAACTGCGGCTCCAGACGCCGCGCCACGTCGCGGTACACACGATCCCATCGTTCGAGTGGGCCTCCGTCAGGCTCGACCTCCGACGGCGCCGCGTCGGTGCCGATCCAATCTGAGAATTCTTCGGCATCAAAGATCTCACGGGCTATCTCGACGGCGCTGGTGGGCACGCCGGCTCGCGCATCCGCGAGCCGCAGGGGCGAGCTTGACCCGCGGTGGAACCGGTCCGAGATCAGGTACCCCCGCGTGAGGCGAGCGGGATACGTCAGCGGCCAGCGCACGATCCCCGACGCAAACCCATAATCGGCCGCAATGTCCCAGAACACGCGCGCACGGACCGACTCCGCGCTGGCCGCGCTCGCGATGACATAGCCCTGCTGGATCAAGCCGTAGGCGAAACAGTAGTCCGGCAGCAAATCCACCGCGTCCACGTCATCGGCGTCCATGCGAAAGACGGCATTCGAACGAACGCCGTTCTGCGACGGGTACTTTCCGGTGGCCGCCGCCGTCCAGACAGGCTCGGCCTGCGTAGGCTTGAGGGTGGCCACATCCATCACCGCGCCACGGTCCAGCATGCGTCCGAAATTCGGGAGGCGCCCGGCGGCCACGCGTTCGCGCACCAGACTCAACGAGGCACCATCGAGCAGAATCAGGCGCACGCGGGGCGCCACCGACGCCAGGACGGTGGTGCCCGGCGGTGCCGGTGAGTTGGCGTGGGGA
>JAHEFO010000028.1:0-5927 GCA_024640135.1 Acidobacteriota bacterium | reverse complement strand
ACCACGGGAACGGCGAGATCACCCGGACCACGGAGCCACAACGGCACGGCGACCGAGGCCGTCAGCGCGACCACCAGGAGCACGCCGGCTGCCCGGGTGCCAGTCCTGCCGAACGAATAGCGCAAGGCGACGACGCCGACCAACACCACCGCGGTGACGGTCTCAGCCACAGCCGCGCTCCACATCCTGGCGGCGGAAAGCTCTCCGAGTACCGCCCGGAACCCCTGCAGGTTGCCCCAGGTGATGAGCGCGGTCGCCGCCGCGAACGCCGCTCCCAGCCACGCGAGCAGACGGACGCTCAGCCAGCCCGGCTGCAACGGACGGGATGCCAACACTTCGCGCACGAGAATGACCAGATAGACCGCCACGCTGAGCGGCAGTCCGTAATACGACACCAGAGCGAGGAACCACTGGCCAGTCGTCCTGGAGAACAGGGGCACCTGCGGGTTGATCAGCAGCACGACCACAGCCAGGTAGACCGCGCCGAACACCCCCCCGAGCAAGGCGTTAGTCAACATCCGGAGGTACCGCATGAGCCTTCTGATTTTAGTCCCGGAACCCGTGGTCGTATACTTGACGGCTGATGCCTGTCGACGTTCCGGCCGCAGTGGTCAGCAACCTGCGGCTGACGCCTGAGTACAACGTGCTGACGTTGGCCGCCCCGGAAATCGCGAAACTGGCGGCCCCGGGCCAGTTCGTGATGGTCAAGACCGCACCCGGCCTCGATCCACTGCTGCGACGCCCGTTTTCCATCTTCGAGATCATGCGTGACCCGGCGGGCGCGCCTGCTGGCATCAGTCTCCTCAATAAACGAGTCGGCGTCGGCACGACCCTGCTCTATCAGGCTGAGGCCGGCGATCGCATCGACTGTCTGGGCCCGCTGGGCCAGCCGTTTGCGCCGGTCAGCCCCCCGGCCGAAGGATGGATGGTGGCGGGCGGCGTCGGCCTCGCGCCATTTGCCACCCTCGCGCAGGCTCTGAAGGCCCGGGGCACACCGATGACCTTGTTTTACGGCGGCCGGGGCGCGACTGATCTGTTCTACGAGTCCTTCTTTGCGGATCTCGGCGCGACACTGGTGATCACCACCGAAGACGGGAGCCGCGGCGAACAAGGTCGCGTCACGTCTCCACTCGAGCGGGCGCTCGCCGGGCGCCCGGCCGATCGACCGGTCACGGTGTACGCGTGCGGACCAACGCCGATGATGCGCGCGGTGGCGGACCTGGGCGTTCGCTACGCCCGTGCGACGTACGTGTCGCTGGAGCCGGTCATGGGTTGCGGCATGGGCGGCTGCTACAGCTGCGTCGTCCGGGTCACACGGCCGGGCGGCACTCACTTCGTTCGTTCGTGCATCGAAGGCCCCGTGTTTGATGCCACGGCGGTGGTCTGGGATGCTCTGTCCGAGGGGCATCACTAATGGCCTCCCCGCTCGAGAGGACGAGCCACTAATGGCGGATCTGACCGTTTCGATTGGTGCGCTGACGTTGAAGAACCCGGTGATCGCAGCATCCGGGTGTTTCGGCTACGGCGTCGAGTACGCCTCGTCCCTCGATATTTCCGCACTGGGCGGCGTCGCGGTCAAGGGGCTGTTCCTCAACGAGCGAGAAGGCCACGCTCCGCCGCGGATTGTTGAGACACCCGCCGGCATGCTGAACGCGATTGGCCTGCAGGGCATCGGCGTCCACAGGTTCGTCAAGGAGAAGCTGCCGGAACTTGGCCGGCTGGGCGCCACCACGATCGTCAATGTCTGTGGATCGACGCTGGACGAGTACTGCGACGTCGCGCGTGTGCTGTCGGACGCGGATGGCGTTGGGGCGATTGAACTCAATATCTCCTGCCCGAACATCAAGGAGGGTGGCATCCAGTTCGGATGCAGCCTGACCGGCACGTACGACGTGGTGAGCGCGGTGCGAAAGGTCACTTCCTTGCCGCTCATTCCAAAACTCACGCCGAATGTGACGGATCCGGCGTCGTTTGCCCGCGCGGCTGAGGAGGCAGGCGCCGACGCCATCTCGCTGGTCAATACGTTCCTCGCGATGGCGATTGACGTCGAAACACGCGCACCGAAGCTGACGAACGTCATGGGCGGCCTGTCAGGCCCGGCCATTCGACCGATTGCCGTGCGCATGGTGTGGGAATGCCGTCAAGCGGTCAAGTTGCCGATCATCGGCATGGGCGGCATCACCAATGCGACCGATGCGCTGGAGTTCATCATCGCGGGTGCCGACGCCGTTCAGGTGGGCACGGCCAACTTCGTCAATCCAATGCTGTGGGCGGACATGATCGCCGGCATCAACGACTACCTTGATCGGCACGGTATCGCTCGTGTCGCTGACCTGGTCGGCCAGATGACTACCGGGGCAAATTCATGAATCCGATTCTGGTCGCGCTGGACGTGTCCACGGCGGCCGCGGCGCTGGCGCTTGCAGACGGGCTGCGCGGCACGGTGGGCGGCTACAAGATCGGGAGCCAGTTGTTCACAGCCGAGGGCCCGTCAATCGTTCGCACGCTGACCGAGCGCGGCGACCGGGTCTTCCTCGATTTGAAGTTCCATGACATTCCCAACACCGTGGCCGGCGCAATCGAGTCTGCCGGCCAGTTGGGCGCGTGGATGATGAATGTCCACGCGTCGGGCGGCGCGGCGATGATGCGCGCGGCGGTGGAGGCTGCCGACCGCGCCACAACGCCGGGAAGTCCCCGCCCGCTGGTCATCGCCGTGACCGTGCTCACCAGCATGAGCGCTGAGGCCCTGGCCAGTGTGGGCATCGACAGGGCGCCCATCGAACAGGTCGTGCATCTGGCCGGGATGGCGAAGGAGTCAGGGATGGACGGCGTGGTGGCGTCGCCGCTTGAGACGGCAGCCATTCGGGCGGCGTGCGGCCCGGATTTTGTGATTGTGACGCCCGGGATTCGTGGCGGCAGCGCTGAGCAGGCCGGTGGCCGGCAGGATCAGGCCCGCACGATGACGCCAGCCGACGCCATTCGCGCGGGTGCGTCCTATCTGGTGATTGGAAGACCGATTACTGGAGCGGCAGATCCAAGAAGCGCCGCAGAGGACATTGGAAGAGACGTTCTCGCCGCCTCAATTCAGCATTGAGGCGACGAGAACGTCTTCAGACTACTTCGCCGTGATCACAAACTGCCCGCGGCGGTTCAGGCGCCAGCAGCTCTCGTTCTCCTCAGTGCAGGTCGGCTGCTCCTCGCCCTTGCTCACGATGCTGACGCGAGCGGCCGGTACGCCGAGGCTCACCACATAGTCACGGACCGACGCCGCGCGGCGCTCGCCCAGAGCGAGATTGTATTCATTGGTGCCGCGTGAATCGGCGTGCCCTTCAATTGTGACTCGGGTTGACGTCCAGCGCATGAGCCACGTGGCGTTCTTCTGAAGACTCGCCCGGCCTTCGTCGCTCAAATCAGCGCTGTCGTACGCAAAGTAGACAGTGTCCATCGGCTTCTGCTGATTCAACTGCTCCAGCGACCAGCTCGCAAACACTTCATCCTCGGTTGGCGCAGCCGGCGCCACCGGCGGTGGTGGTGGCGGGGGCGGGGGCGGCGGCGGCGGGGGCGGAGGCGGCGCTGGGGCAACCACAGCTGGGGGCGGCGGCGGGGCCATGGGCGCTGGTGCCTGCTTCGCGCCGCAGGCCACGGTCACCGCAAGTGCGCCCGCTACTAGTACCCAAGACGTGATTCTAAGGGAGTCTCGATACATCTACATTCTCCAAGGACATCGTCGGGAAAATCTGTTGGCCAACTAAACAGGATCAGCGATGACCGTAAATCATTGCCGAGCTTACAAACCCTTGCAAGTTGTGTCAACGACCAAACCCAGAGTAATTCACGCCGATCTGCCATTTGGCCCCTTCCCTGCCGGATCCTGAATCCACCGGCTCGCCCTACAATGGACGCACGTGAAGTCGGTTGATCGGATGGATGCAATGCTGGTGGCCACGGCGCGGGCCGAGGATGACCACTTCTGGTTCAGGGGACTGCGACGCTCGGCGAGAGTCATGCTCGACCCCGTCCTGAGGGGCCGACGTCTGGGTGGAATCGTGGACTGCGGCGCGGGTACGGGCCGGAATCTCGACTGGCTCAGCGACTACGGACCCGCCGTGGGGATTGAACAGTCGCCGACAGGCCTGGCGGTCGCGCGGGAGCGCGGCCGGAGGGTCGTGCGCGGCACGGTGGCCTCCCTGCCAATTGCGTCGTCATCAGTCGACCTGGCCACGTCGTTCGATGTGCTCTACTGCCTGTCCGAGGCCGAGGAACGCGGAGCGGTGGCCGAAATGGCTCGCGTCCTTCGCCCCGGCGGACGAGTCCTGGTCAATGTCGCCGCCCTCGACCTGCTGCGCGGCGCCCACTCGACCCTGACGCACGAACTGCGGCGCTACACCAGAGCCAGCCTGCGAACCCGACTGGAAGCGTCGGGATTTGTGATCGAGCGCATGTCGTTCACCAACTGTTCGACATTCCCGCTGACACTGGCCGTGCGAGTGTTCGATCGGTGGTCGGGCCGTGCGATGAAAGCGTCAGACGCCGATCTCCAGGTACCGGCTGCGCCAGTCAACGCGACTCTGGACCTGGCCCTGGCTGCCGAAGCGCAGGCCATGAGATACGTGAACCTGCCGGTGGGCACATCGCTGCTCTGCCTGGCGCGCAAACAATGACCGCGGCGGGTCAGTCGTCCCAGTCGTCTCCATCGTCATCGTCGTCGTCGTCATCTCCGGTCTCGTCGTCGTCGTCCACGTCCGACTCTTCGTCCTCGTCCTCGTCCTCCGGATCAAATTCAAGCGGATCCAGGGACGCGAGCCGAAGGTTGCTTGCGCAGCCTTCGCAGACCCATGGGTCTCCGACCTCCAATTCCTCGAGATCGATTTCGTCAATCTGGATTTCGATATCGCATTCCGGGCACGTCGCCATACACTCTCCTCCGACTGAGACGGGGATTATAGATGATGCGGAACAAGATTATCCTGATTGCGCACCAAGACTCCGGCGTCCGCGACCGGTTTGCCGCCGCACTGGCCGACGCGCGCCACACTTGTGTCACCGCCGCGACGGCTGAGGCGGCCAATGCCGCAGCCAGGGACCCCTCTCAGCCGCTCAGTCTGGCGATCGTGGACCTCGGTTTGCGGGAGGACACCCTGGAGTGGCTGCGCGAGTTGCGCGGGGACCGGGCCCGTCCGGTCCTTGTGTTTGCCGGCACGGTGCGGTCAGCGGCGGATGCCCGCACGCTGCTGACCGTGCCTGTGGCGGGATACATCAACGAATATGCCCAAACCGGGCAGATTCTTCCGGCGCTGGCCCGACATCTGTTTCCGGCGAGCTTTGACCGGCGTCTCAGTCCGCGCCTGGCCATTGGGGTCCCCGTGTCGTTCCGTGCGGGCGGAACAGTCGCGACGGCTGTGACCCTGAACCTGGGACGCGGCGGCATGGCGATTCGCACGTTGAGTCCAGTGAGCCCCAGGACTGTGGTCGAACTGAAGTTCAGATTGCCGACGTCGGCGGAACTGGAAGCGCACGGCCGGGTGATCTGGGCCGATCACAAAGTCGGCATGGGCATTCAATTCGAGGGCGTGTCGGCCGCGGACCAGCAGGCCATTGACGCATCAACGGAGACGGCCTGACAAGAGGCCGGTCCCGCGCAGCCCGTTTGCCACGACCAGTAACGACGCGCCCGTGTCGGCCAGCACTGCCATCCAGAGCGTCGCCATCCCGACGGTGGCGAGCGCGGCCACCCCGAGTTTCAGCCCCAGCGCAATCCCCACGTTGACTTGGATGGTCCGGACGGTCGCATGGCCCAGATGTACCGCGAACGGCAGTTTCGACAGGTCATCAGACATCAGCGCGACATCAGCGGTTTCCAACGCCACGTCGGTGCCCGCCGCGCCCATCGCGATGCCGACATCGGCGGCGGCAAGCGCCGGCGCGTC
>JAHEFO010000216.1 GCA_024640135.1 Acidobacteriota bacterium | reverse complement strand
GACACGAATGCCGAGCCATACAGGTCTCGATTGATCAACGCCACCGCCGTCACGCCCGCGGCCGCACAGACGCCGAACGCGCCACTCTGTCGCAGCGCGCGGCGGCCGCCTTCGTGCGACGACACGGCCTGCCACAGGGGCCAGATCGCAAGGACCGCGGCGATGAATACGAGATTTGGCCGGATCAGCACGGCCACCGCTGCAGCCAGCCCCGCCAGAATGCCGAACATGGTCCCGGGTCGAAGCAGGAAGTAACACGCCGACATCCACACGGCCGCGACCGGCACGTCGGACATGGGCGACACCACCATGTACAGCATGACCGGGCACGTGGCTGTGAGCCACGCCGCGACGACCGCCGCGCCGGGCGGGGCCACACGACGACCTACGCCATACGTCGCGAGCACGAGCACGCCGCCAAGAAGCGGGACCACCCAGAACATCGCCTCTTGACCGCCGATGGCCTTTGCCCCTGCCAGCAGGAGCGGCAAGCCCGCTGAGTACGTCGGCACAATCGCCCAGTCGTCATCGAGCGCCCGATATCCCAGCGGCGCGAAGCTCGCGCCACTCGAGCGCCAGGAGGCCTCCGCAGCCCACGGCTGCGCGATCCGAAGGTCGCCAGCGAGCCACAAGTCAGCCTGACTGACATAGCCGTAGGAGTCTGACCCGCCTGCGACGGTCGTCGCGTATGCGACGCCAAATACCGTCACCGCCAGGCTGAGTGCCAGCACCTGCCCCCGCTCGGAGGGACGCCAGCGAGTCACTGCCCGGAGTGCGTGGGTCACACGCCGCGTTCGGCTGGTCAGCCCGGGCAGCGGCCATCGCACACGTCCACCCAGAAAGACAAAGACCGCGAACGCGGCGCACGCGGCGATGAGCGGTCGCAGCGGCTCGTGACTTCGCACCCGGACACCGAACACTTCGGAGTCAAAACCGCCGAACACGACGAGCCCGCCGGCCCAGACACCCCCCACCACGGCCAGGGCCAGGGCAGCGCGGCGAGCGACGCGGACGGCACGCCGTTCCGGGTGAACGCTCACGTAACCCCATTATCGGATAGCTGCTGATTCCTGTCGCGCGACTACAATTGCGCTGTGCCATTCTTCTCGCGTCGCGACCTGCTGAAGACGAGCCTGGCGGCCGCGCCTGGCGCGGCGCTGGCGCGGCTCGGCCTCGGCGCGTCGCCGGCCTCCGCTCAACAAAAGGCGGCTGGCCAGGCGTACGCCGGATTCCCGACACCGTCGCGCCAGTGGCGCGGCGATTCCTCGGTGGCGGCCGCACTCAAGGCCGGCAACATTCCACGCGGATCGACACTGGGAGCTGTCGCGCAGTCGCTGACGCAGCCGCCGCCCCAGGTGTACCCCCGCTTCAACCGCAAGACGCGAGAGCGGGAGCTTCCCGAGGGCTTCACCCGGCTCCACATGCCCGCCGCGATTGGCGCGCTGCGCGCCGCCTTCCCGAACTTGCGGCGTCATTTCGTGTTCGAGTACTACGCCTGGTACGCCACGAACCCGTACGTCCACTGGGACGAGAAGGGCTACGGCCCGCCCTACGGAATCGCCTCCACGATGATGCCGGCTCTGGGGCCGTACGACTCCATGAACAGGGACGTGGTGGAACAGCACGCGCGGTGGATGGCCGACGCCGGCGTGGGTGCCATTGCCATCAGCTGGTGGGGACGGGGCTCCTCCTCCGACCTGGCGACACCGATGATCATGGATGTCATGCGCGCGCATGACATTCACGTCACGTTCCACCTCGAACCGTACCGGGCCGACCGCGCGCTGTTCTACGCGTCAGACGTCAACTACCTGCTCCGCGAGTACGGCGAGCGGCGGCGCTGGGATGCCTTCCTGCTGCTCGAACACGGCGACGGCCAGGCGACACCGGTTCTCAAGACCTTCCGCACGATCGTGCCGAAGACCGTCATCGACTGCCAGGGCATCGTCCAGACCGTGCCGGACTACACGCCTGATGACGTGTGGCGACGACAGACAGACGCGGTCCGGGAAAACGCCCGGCCGCTCTTCGACCAGATCGTGCTGCTGGCGGACTCACTTGACGTGGGCCGGACCATGGCGGGCGGCTTCGACGGGATGGCCATCTACGACAGCTTCGTGCGGCCCACGACGTGGCCGCAGGCCGCCACCGATTTCGGCGGCAACAACCTGCTGTACTCCTTCGCCGTCAACTGTGGCTTCGACGGATACGTGCCGGTCGTGCCCGCCGGCGTCTGCGATGTCCCCCAGCCATTCGAGCCGCCGGTCGGCCCCATTGACTGGCTGTCGCCGGTCTCCCGCCTGACCGCGGAAGCCGCGTCCCATGCGCGGGTGATCGAGAGCCTCGAAAGCACGATCCGCCTGCAGGCGGATCCCCAGGGCGGCAACGCGCGGCGTCAGTTCTTCCTCACCTACGTCACCACGTTCAACGAGTGGCATGAGGGGACGGCGTTCGAGCCGGCGAAACACCGGGGCAATCTTCTGCCCGAAGAACGGCAGTTCAACTACCACAACCCCGACAACGGCGCCTGGCGGCTCGAACTGCTACGGGGAGTCCTGCAGCCCATCGTGCAAGGACGGTAGTGTCCCTCCCGGAGCGGCCTGCAACGCGCGTCCTCTCTTTTCACTCGGGCTACGGATGCCGGCATCGTGGGCGGTGCTGCACGTCCGGCTGGCCGATTGCCGTCGAACCGATCGAACAGGCGCGACTGCGGGACGCCGGGCTGATTCCGAGTGGCCCGCCCGCAGACGGTCCAACCCTTCTCGCGACGTCCGAAGGGCGCTGTGTCTTTCACGACCCTCACGCCCAGGGCGGCTGCCGGATTCACCGCGCGCTGGGCCACGCCGCGCTGCCGCTGTCGTGCCGGCAATTCCCCAGGCAGTCGGTGAGCGATCCGCGCGGCGTGTCCGTCACTCTTTCGCACTACTGCCCCACGGCCGGCGAACTGCTCGAAGCGTCGCCAGGCCCGGTGCACGTCACCATCAATCCGCCAGGATTCCCTGCCGCCGCCGAATACGTCGGCTTGACGGCCGACCACGCGCTGCCACCGCTGCTCCATCCCCGGCTGGCGATGGACTGGGAAAGCTGGTGGACCTTTGAATCCCTGAGCGTCTCGATGTTCGCCGACGCGCCGGAACCGCTCGCACGGCTGGCGCTGGCTGTCGAGTACACGCGCGAATGGACGGTGGGCGGCGACTCGCTGATCGCGCATGTGAAAAGCGCGTTCGCCCGGGCCCGGGGTGCCTCTGTCACGCCACCATCGCCCGATGGCTCCCGTATAGCGGCCCGCTGCGCCAGCGCGCTGGCGGCCGTCCCCGAATCCTGGCAGTCCGCGGCTTCTGACGCGCTGTCAACGCCAACTGGCCGCCCGGTCAGCGACCGGGTCATGCGCCGCTACCTCGCCGCCCATGCGTTCGCCAACTGGGCGGCGTATCTGGGCGAGGGTCTGCGCACGTGGTACCGCGCCGTCGACACGGCCGGGTGTCTGCTGATTCACACAGCAGATCCCGGACGCGCCGATCTCATCCTGCGCCACCTGGCGGATTCAGGCACGCTCATCGACCGGTGGAACCAGTCGGAGCCGGAATCGATTCAGGACTGACGCTATTCGGCGTCCATGAACGGATAGGCGTGGTCAGCAGCCGGCACGAACGTCTCCTTGATCGTGCGGGTGCTCACCCACCGCGTGAGATTCGCCCTCGAGCCCGCCTTGTCGTTCGTGCCGGACGCGCGCGCGCCGCCGAAGGGCTGCTGGCCCACCACGGCCCCGGTGGGCTTGTCGTTGATGTAGAAGTTGCCAGCCGCGTTCCGCAGCGCGCTCGTCGCCTCGCGCACGGCGGATCGTTCGCCCGCGAAGACCGCACCGGTCAGCGCGTACGGTGACGTCTTGTCGAGAATCTCCAGCGTCTCCGCCCACTTCGCGTCAGGGTAGGCGTAAGCGGTCACCACGGGGCCGAAGATCTCCTCGCACATCAGCCGGTAGCCGGGCTCGTCGGTCTGGATGAGCGTGGGCTCCACGTAGAAGCCCTCTTTCGCGTCACAACCGCCGCCCTGAAGCACCGTCGCGGTCTTCTTGCCCTCGTCCAGGTATTCGCTGATCTTGTCGAAGGCCTTCCGATCGATCACGGCGCTGAGGAAGTTCCGGAAATCACGCGGATCCCCCATCTTGATCTGCTTCATCATCGCAATCGTGCGGTCGCGCACGTCCGGCCACAGTGACTGCGGAATGTACACCCGGCTGGCCGCCGAACACTTTTGCCCGGAATACTCGAACCCTCCCCGCACGATGGCGACGGCCACCGCCTGTGGGTCTGCCGACGGATGCGCAATGATGAAGTCCTTGCCTCCGGTCTCACCCACCAGCCGCGGATAGGTCTTGTACTGCGCGATGTTCTCTCCCACCGTCTTCCACATGTTCTGGAACACGGCCGTGCTGCCGGTGAAGTGGATTCCAGCCAGGTCGGGGGACGCCAGCACCGTCTCCGTGATCGGCCCGGCGCTGCCCGGCACGAAGTTGATGACGCCCGGCGGCAGTCCGGCTTCCTCGAAAATGCGCATGACGTAGTACGCGCTCAGCATCGCGGACGAGGCGGGCTTCCAGACGACGGTGTTCCCCATCAGGGCCGGGGCACTCGACAGGTTTCCGCCGATGGCCGTGAAGTTGAACGGCGAGACGGCGTAGACGAAGCCTTCCAGCCCCCGGTACTCGAGCTGGTTCCATACGCCAGGACCGTTGGCGGGCTGCTCACTGTAGATTTGCTGCGCGTACTGCGCGTTGAAACGCCAGAAGTCGATTAGTTCGCACGCGGCATCGATTTCCGACTGGAACGCGGTCTTGGCCTGCACCAGCATCGTGGCGGCGTTGACGGTGGCTCTCCGTGTCGTCGCCAGCAGGTCGGCGGCCTTCAGAATGACTGCCGCGCGGTCTTCCCACGGCCAGCTCGCCCATTCCTTCCGGGCTTTCAGCGCGGCGTCAATCGCGTGCTGGACCTGCTCCGGCCCGGCCATGTGGTACTCGGCCAGCACATGACCGTGCTGGAACGGCATCACCGACTTGCCCATCTTTCCAGTCCGGACTTCCTGGCCGCCGATAATCAGCGGGATTTCAATCTGCTCTTTCGACATCGACTCGAGCCGTGCCTTGAGCTCAGCCCGTTCCGGGGAACCGGGTGCGTATGACTTGATAGGTTCATTAATAGCCAGGGGAACCTGGCGGGAAGCGCTGAGGGATGCAATTTCTGACATAGAGATAATCTTACCCGACCCCGGCTACAATAGCGGTGGCAGACATGGACATCCACACGACATTCGACGGGCCGCGCGCCACTCTGCAGCTGGTGGGACGTCTCACCGTCACCGACAAACCGGGCCGCATCAAGAAGGCCGCGGCCGACGCCATCACCAAGGGCGCCACGGCGGTGGTCATGGACCTTTCCCAGGTGCCGTACATCGACAGCACCAGGCTGGGAGAGCTCATCGCCTCCCACGTCACCGTGACCCGCCAGGGCGGGCGCCTCCTCCTGGCCGGCCCCACCGACCGCATCGCCGACCTGCTGACGGTCGCCGGCCTGCACGACATTTTCGAGATCTTTCCGTCAGTCACCGCCGCCCACGCGGCCCTCGAAGCCTGATCGCCGCCTGACGTCAGACGCCGGGTGTGGGAGCCGCCGACCGGGCGCCCAATTCCCGGTCCAGGTCGAGCAGCGACGAGGGGTCATCCTTGACCATCCGCAGCTTGGTCACGATCTCGCGGATCACCTGTTCCTCCTCAACCTGCTCGGTCACGAACCACTGCAGTTCCGCCATGGCCGCGAAGACCTTTTCCGTGAACGCCAGCTCGTAGAGGCCGTCGATCTGCCCGGTCACGACATGCTCCTGCTTCTGTGCGGCTTCAAAGACCTCCAGCAGTGACTTGAAGTCAGCTCGAGACGGTTCGATGCCCGCCACGCTGGCCTGATGGTTGCGAGCCAGAACGAAGTTGAAGAGCTTCATCGCGTGGGCATGCTCTTCCTGGCTTTGCACCCGGAGCCAGTGCCCGGCGCCCGTGAATTGGTGGTGTTCACACCAGGCAGCCATGGCCAGGTAGGAAAAAGACGCGGAGAATTCGTTGGAGATTTGACGATTGATGGCTTCGAGGACAGTAGGAGTCATGGGGCTATTGTCGCACTTCGCGTGCCCGAAGGCCTATCATGTCCTCTATGGTGGATCAGCCTCGCTTCTTCTCCCGCTTTCTTGCCGCAGTCCTGGTCACCGGCGCCCTGGTTGCCGGTGCCCTCACCATCACAGGCGCCCAGTCCGGCGCCAACGCGCCCGCCGATCACTGGCGGCAGGCCGTCGATGACTGGGAGGCTGGTGACTATCACCTTGCCCTTCCGCACCTGCTGGCGATCATGCGTTCCCCTGCGGCCCAGGAGTATCTGGAGCGCGTGGCGCTTCTGACCGGCGAATACTATCCATCGATGACCGTGGCCGACGACGGTCGCGTCCCGACGTTGTCGCCTGACGGCCGGCTGGCCCTCTACGAAACCGGCTCGCCCGCAAGCCCGGTGACCCGGATCGTCCGCCTGGGCACCGCGACCGCCGAAACCGTGGTCGAACTCCAGGGCGCTGGCGCGACGATCAATGCCGCCGGGACCCACGTGGCCTGGATTCGGCCGCCGCACACGCCGGCGTGGGATGCGGCCCAGCAGACCCTGGCCGCCCCAGGCCCGAACTCGCCAGAGCGCCAGGCGGCATCGCTCCAGGCCGCATGGCTCACCGCCACTGAAGGCGACCTGGTCGTTCGCGATCTCGGCTCAGGCGCCGAGCGTGTGCTGGCCACGGCCGGCCTCGCGAAGACGACCCCGCTCTTTGCCGGCAACCAGACCGTCCTGTTCATCGGGTCGGACGTCAGCGATCTCACCCGCTCTGACGTGTACGTGGCTCGCGACGGAGGCACACCTGAGCGACTGACGACGGAAGAGGGATTCAAGTCGATTGGGGCGGTTGACGCAAACGGAACGGCCCTGCTCTACACGGCCGGTCGCGGCGCGCCGTTCCGCCAGCCGCCATCCGCGGCAGCCGCGGCCGCCGCCCCGGGTGGCGGAAGGGCCGCAG
>JAHEFO010000215.1 GCA_024640135.1 Acidobacteriota bacterium | reverse complement strand
ACCATCCCAGTAAGCCGGTCACGTCTCTCGACATGGTCATGAACTGGGCGGGTGCGCCCGTCGAGGGACGGTAGAAAGGGCAGGCGTGGGGTCAAAGCGGCTGAACGTCTTCGAGCGGTATCTCAGCCTGTGGGTCGGCCTCTGCATGGCGGCCGGCATCCTGATCGGCAAGACCGTGCCCGCATTGACGGACGCCCTCCGGCGCATGGAGTTTTCCGAGGGCAGCCAAATCAATGTGCCCATCGCCGTGCTGATCTGGCTGATGATCACGCCCATGATGATGAAGGTGGACTTCGCGTCGATTCGCGACGTCGGCCGGCGGCCTCGCGGCCTGTTCATCACACTCGTCGTCAACTGGCTGGTCAAGCCATTCTCGATGGCCCTGATTGCGTGGGTCTGTTTCCGGTGGCTGTTCAGTGCCTGGATCACCACAGCCGATGCGGACCAGTACATTGCCGGGGTCATCATCCTTGCTGCCGCGCCGTGCACGGCGATGGTCTTCGTGTGGAGCTATCTGACGGACGGCGACCCGGCGTACACGTTGGTTCAGGTGTCGGTCAACGACCTGATCATGCTCGTGCTGTTCGCGCCGATCGTGCGGTTCCTGGTCGCCGGCGCGTCGTCGCTGGAGGTGCCGTATCAGGTTCTGGTGCTGTCGGTGATCGTGTTCATCGTGATCCCGCTGGCGGCCGGGTTGGTCTTGCGCCGATGGCTGGTCGGCCGCGGCGGGCGCCAGTGGTTCGAGCGGGAAGTGCTCCCGCGTTTTGCGCCCGTCAGCATGATGGCGCTCCTGGCGACCCTGGTGCTCATCTTCGCGTTCCAGGCGGACAACATCACCGGCAAGCCGCTGCACGTGGCCCTGATCGCCGTGCCGATCCTGGTCCAGGTGTATTTCAACTCATCGCTGGCGTACGGATTGATGCGCATGTTCCGGGTGGAGCACTGCGTGGCGGCGCCGGGCGCGCTCATTGGCGCCAGCAATTTCTTCGAATTGGCCGTCGCCACCGCCATCGCCCTGTTCGGCCCCGAGTCCGGCGCCGCGCTGGCGACCGTCGTCGGGGTGTTGATCGAAGTCCCGGTCATGCTGTCCGTGGTCGGTGTCTGCAACCGGACGCGCCACTGGTTCCCTTCACCGGAAGAGGCGAGGTCGTGATTGCCCGCTCCGGGCCGCGTGTTAAACTGACCGATACCCGCACGCGCCGGACCGCGGTCCGGAACCTGTGCAAGTTCAGCCGATGAACCGCGTCAGGGCCGGAAGGCAGCAGCGCTCAGTCGATCCTGTGCTGTGCCGCAGGCCCTCCGGGCCGCGGTCGGGCGCGTGCGGAACAAAGCCTTTTCATGTCCCACATCGCACTCGCTCGAAAATGGCGCCCTCAGCAGTTTGAGGATGTGATCGGTCAGCGCGGGGTCGTCGAGACCCTGCGGAATGCCATCGCTTCCGACCGCCTGGCCCAGTCGTTCATCTTTGCCGGTCCTCGCGGGGTGGGCAAGACGACCACGGCCCGCATCCTGGCCCGCGCCCTCAACTGCGTGAACGGTCCCACGCCGGACCCGTGCGGGCAGTGCGACGCGTGCCGCGAAATCGCGGAAGGCCGTGACGTGGACGTCATGGAAATCGACGGCGCCACCTACACCGGCGTCGATGCCGTCCGCGAGGTCATCGTCGAGCCCCTGTCGATTGCCCCGATGCGCAATCGCTACAAGATCTTCATCATCGATGAAGTGCATCGCTTGTCGAAGAACGCCTTTGACGCGCTTCTCAAGTCCATCGAAGAACCGCCACCCTACGTGAAGTTCATGATGGCCACCACCGAGATGGACTCGGTGCCGGACACCATCCTGTCGCGGTCGCAGGTATTCGAGTTGAAGGCGCTGCCGTTCAGCGCGATCCGCGACCAGTTGCGCGGTGTCACGACGCAGGAAGGTGTCGCGATGGACGACGCCGCGCTGGCGCTGGTGGCCAGATCGGCTGAAGGCAGCATGCGCGATGCGCTCAGCGCGCTCGATCAGGTGCTGGCGTTTACCAGTCAGGATGTGACCGCGGCCGACGTGAGCACGGTGCTGGGGTTGGTCGGTCGCGACGTCCAGTTCGACACGGCCGAGACGGTCGCGCGTGAAGACGCGGCGGCGGTCTTCGCTCTGGCCGGAACGATTATCGAAGCGGGTTTTGATCTGCGGACGGTCTGCCGTGAGCTGGCGCGACTGATGCGAGATCTGATGGTCATTCGGATTGATCCCGCGCGCCTGGAGGATCCTGAGATCGCGTCCGAAGGCGAGCGCGAACGGATGCGGGCGCTGGCGGAACAGTATTCGCGCGAGGACCTGATGCGCGCGTTCGACCTGCTGACTGCTGCCCAGCGCGACATTCGCACGTCGTCGCAGCCACGGCATACGTTCGAGATGGCGTTGCTCAAGTGGATTCACCTGCGCAAACTGACGCCGATTGAGGAGTTGATCAGCGGTGGCAGTTCCTCGCCGTCGATGCGGGCCGGACAGACGTCAAGGCCCCCGGCGCCGGGACGTCCCGCAGTTCGGCCGGCGCCGCCATCTCCGCCGGCCCGGCCATCTCGACCCTCTTCGTCATCGACGCCATCTCCGGCGCCTCGGCCAGCGGCGGCATCTCGGCCGGCAGCGTCTTCGCCGCCTCCGGCATCCGTCAAGGCCAGCCTCCTCGCCTCGATTCGAGAAGCGAACAAGTCGTTCTTCGGGATGGTGATCGCTCAGGTGCAGACGGTGGAGGTGGAGGGCGACGGCATTACGTTTACCTTCGCGCCTGCGCACAAGAACCTGCGAGGGCAGCTCGAAGCGAAGCGCGCATGGATTGAGAGCCTGGCCCACAGCCTGACCGGACGGAAGATGACCGTCAGTGTGAAAGAGGCCGACGGGGCGGCGCCGGTGTCCCAGGCGCGGAATCCAGCTCCGGCGGCCGTGCCGGCGGCCGACGCGGGCCGGCAGGCCAGTCTACGGGCGCGCGCGAAGGCAGAACCTGCCGTCCAGAACGTGCTCGATGTGTTCGGCGGCGAAATCGAGGACGTGGAGGAGACGAAATGAATATTCAGGAGATGATGGCGCAGGCGCAGCAGATGCAGGAACATCTGCAGAAGCAGATGGCCGAGATGCGCGTTGACGCCACCGCCGGAGGCGGCATGGTGACTGTCACAATCAATGGCAACAAACAGCTGCTCTCCATCAAGCTCGACCCCGAGGTCGTCTCGAAGGACGACGTGGAGATGTTGCAGGACTTGATCGTTGCCGCCACCAATGACGCGCATCGCAAGGTGGATCAGGCGCTGGCCAGCCAGATGCAGGGCCAACTGCAGGGTCTGGCTGGCGGGCGCC
Organism: Acidobacteriota bacterium; assembly: GCA_024640135.1. Classification (GTDB taxonomy): domain Bacteria; phylum Acidobacteriota; class Vicinamibacteria; order Vicinamibacterales; family SCN-69-37; genus SYFT01. Next base: position 3,769 of record JAHEFO010000215.1, on the reverse strand, counting down.
TTCCCGGTTTGAGTTGATGCACACAGATCCGCTGGCCGAGCTCGTGGCGGCGCTTCAGCGCCTGCCGGGCATCGGCGCCAAGAGCGCGCAGCGCCTGTCCTACCACCTGCTGAAGACCACTCGCGAGGATGTGGACGCCCTCTGCGCTGCCATGCTCTCGGTGAAGAACCGGGTGACCTACTGTTCCACCTGCAGCAACATCACCGATGTCGATCCGTGCCACTTCTGCACGGATCCCGCGCGCGAGGGAAGAACCATGTGCGTCGTGGAGCAGCCGGAGAATGTCTGGGCCGTCGAGCGCACTCGCGGGTTTCGCGGTTTGTACCATGTGCTGATGGGCACCATCGCGCCGCTGCAGGGGATTGGCCCCGACGATCTCAAGATCAAGGGCTTGCTGAGCCGGGTCGCCGACGGAAGTGTGGAAGAAGTCATTCTTGCCACCAACCCGACGGTTGAAGGAGAAGCGACAGCACTCTATCTGGCGAAACTGCTCAAGCCCCTCGGCGTCCGGGTCAGCCGGATTGCCATGGGGGTACCGGTGGGCTCAGACCTGGACTACACCGATGAGTTCACCATGTCCAAGGCCATGGAGGGCCGGCGCGACATGTAGCACGGCTGCTATTTGGCGCCCAGCATCTCTTCGACCGTCTCGGCAATGACTCCCATTCGCATGGGCTTCTGCATGAACGTCGATGGCGGAGGCGGCGCCAGATCGGGACTTGGCAGATACCCCGACATGAGAATGACCGGCAGCCCTGGCCGCCGCTCACGGAGCCGCGCGGTCAGGTCACGGCCGTTCACCCCGGGAAGGACATAGTCCACGATCAGCAGATCCAGCGGGTCGGTGACGTCCATTGCCTCACCCGCGTTCCCGCACGTGATGATTCGATGTCCCTGTCGCTCAAGGACGCGGGAAATCAACTCCTGGATCGCCCACTCGTCGTCTACCACCAGAATCGTCGCCATCGGCCTGCGACTAAAGGATACGTCCAATCGCGCGGCGGCCAAGCAGGCCCAGACCTATGCCGGCCCAGACCAGCATCCGGGCTTTGCGCACCAGGGCCAGGGTGACGCCGGCCGCCGAGCCCAGTCCCAGCATCTCCGTGAACCCGGACGAGGTGGCTTCATCGACGCCGATTCGAAAGGGCACCGCGCGAAAGACGACGTTGATGAAGCGGTTCACGGTGTCGAGCAGGAAGGCCGTCAGCAGCGTGGCTGACCCCGTCAGCAAATGGAGGGTGAACCACGCTTCGGCCACGCTGGCGAGATGGAAGGCGGCCTCGCAGGCGAGCACGACGCCCAGACGCCAGGGGCTGGCCGAGAGCGCGCTGTAGGTTTGGGTCTCAATGCGTTCCAGTTGGCCGAGCCACCCGGCCACGCGGGTCTGGGCCCCGGGGGTCCGCCACCAGCGCAGCAGCGTATGGGACGCCGACCGGGCCAGCGCGCTCAGGATGGGGCGTGTGCGCGCGAGCCAGAGCGCCACGGCCAGCACGCCCGCCATGGCTGCCATGGAGAGCCACAGAATGACGCGCACGGCGTCGGGGACCACAAAAGTGGCCAGTAGCGTGATGGTGCCGGCGAGGATGACGCAGGCCACCGACACGCTGTAGAAGAAATTCTCCGCCGTCAGCGCGGCAAACGCCATTGCCGCCGGGGCGTGCCTGGTGACATAGAGCGCCTTGGCCGGTTCGGACACCAGCAGCGAGAGAAACGACAGATTGCCAAGGGCGTCGCCGCTGATCGTGGCGGCGATCGCGCTCCGCAGCGGTACCGGCCGGCCGATGAGCGTGATCCAGGCCAGTGAGCGTGACGCAAAGCGGAAGAGCGACATGCCGAGGATGGCCGAAAAGCCACGCCAGCCGACGGCACGGAATCCCTCGCCGATCTGGTCCAGTCCCACCTGGCGGATCTGCCAAACCAGCAAGGCCAGGCCGGCAGTGGCCAGGAGGGTTCCCGTGAGGGAAGGGCGGCGAGTAGGCACGGGCTGCATCATCCCATACGTTGGTGGTCGCGCAGTGCGCGTTCACCACGGGGGCCAGAACGTCTGGTGACGGCCGCGCGGGCCGCGTCCGTACTGCGTCGAGCGGTGTGAAGCAGGGGTGGTGGTGCCGCGCACTCAGTGCAGCGCCGTCGCCGGGTCCACCCTCGTGGCTCGTCGCGCCGGCACATACGTGGCGAGCAACGAGACACCCAGCAGCAGGAGCGGCACGCCGGCGAACGTCCCCGCATCCACCGCGCTGATGCCAAACAGCTGTGACGCCAGGCCGCGCGAGGCGAGAGCCGCCAGACCGGCGCCAACGCCGACGCCAAGAACACTGGGCAGCAGGGCGTGGGCCATGGCCGCCCACAACACCTGCCTGCGCGTGGCGCCCAGTGCGATGCGCAGGCTGAACTCGGGCAGACGTTGTGCCACATTCTGACTCACCACACCATGGATCCCGACCGCGCCCAGCAGCAGCGCGAGGAGTCCGAATGCTGACAGCATCTCGCTGAAGAGCCGGGGTTGGGAAGATGCCTGGGCCACCACCTCGGTCATGGGCCGTATCCGGCTGATGGGAATGCCTGGGGCGATTCCGGCGACAACGGTTCGCAGTTCGGCCTCCGTTGGCGCCCGCCCGTCTGTCCGGAGTGTCAGGAACATGCCGGGCCAGAAGGGGAGCTGCCGATACGCAAAAAAAGCTTCGGGTGCAGGCGGTTCCGCCGGTCGACGTTGTCGTGTGTCACCGATCACGCCCACCACTTGAAACGTGACGCCACCGAACATGGTGATCTCCCGGCCGATGGGATCCTCGTTTCCGAAGGCCTCGCGGACGAGGGTTTCATTGATGATCCCGACGGGCGGACTGTCCACCGTGTCATCCGCGGTAAACCACCGCCCGCGCAGGATCGGAATAGTCAGCGCGCGGTGATAGTCGCCGACCACGAGTTGGAAGTTGGCATAGGGTGGAGGCGTGTCGGCGGGATACGAGACGCCCTCCACCTTGTAGGAGGCGGAGGGGGTGCCGGTGGCCATGGGAAGGAAGCTGACGGCGGCCGCCGTCACCGTGCCTGGGACTCGGCCCAGGGAGTCGACGAACTCGTCGAGGAATCTGCTCCGGGCCGCTTCCTCGGACCAGGTGCCGCGGCTGGGGAACCGGACCTGAAGTGTCGTGACCTCGGCGGGATCGAAGCCGGGATCGACACCAGCCAGATGTGTCACGGTTCGAAGCATGAGCGTCGAACCAATCACCAGCACCACGGCCAGCGCGATGGCACCGCCGACCACGACTCGGTTCACCCGCAGGCGTCCCGGCGAGGGATTCCCGCGTCCGCCACTCTTCAGGAGCAGGCCGAGGGCGCCCGGCTGACTCCGCGCCGCCGCGAGTGCGGGGCCGACGCTGGAGATGAGGGTGGCGAACAACGTGGTGGCGAACGCGAACGCCACGAAGCTCGGGTCGGTGGTAATCCGATCCCCAAGCGCGAGCGAGGCCGCGCCGGCTGACTGGACGACGCGAATCAGGAGGAACGCCAGCAGAACGCCCACGCCGCCGCCCGCGAGTCCCAGCATCAGCCCTTCGACGATCCGCAACCGGACGACCCGCCACGGTGAGGCTCCGAGCCCGACGCGGATCGCCACCTCGCCTCGCCGGGCAGCGGAACGCACCATGAGCAGGTTCGATACATTGGCACAGGCGATCAACAGGAGACAGATGACCGCGCCCATGACCATCCAGAGCGCGAGCCTGACATCACTAATCAATACCGTGTGCAGAGGCACCGGCCGCGAAGC
>JAHEFO010000027.1 GCA_024640135.1 Acidobacteriota bacterium | reverse complement strand
TTGCTCGAGAACACGTTCCGTGCCGTGAACATCGGGATGGTCAACGAACTGGCGATGATGTGCGACCGTCTCGGCCTGAGCGTCTGGGAAGTGGTGGATGCGGCCGCCACGAAGCCGTTCGGGTTCATGCCGTTCTATCCGGGACCCGGGCTAGGCGGGCACTGCATTCCCATCGACCCGTTCTACTTGTCGTGGAAGGTCAAGGAAGTCGGCTTTGAGGCCCGGTTCATTGAACTGGCCGGTCACGTCAACGGCGCGATGCCGCATCATGTGGTGGACAAGATCGTTGACGCGCTCAACGCGCACGGCAAAGCCGTCAATGGCGCAAGTATTCTCGTGCTGGGTGTGGCGTACAAGCGCGACATCGACGATGTCCGCGAGTCTCCGGCCCTTGATGTGATGGCGTTGCTGATGAAGAAGGGCGGGGCGGTCACGTTTCACGATCCCTTCGCGCCGTTCATTGCCGGCAACCACTGGCCGGGCGCCGTCGATCTGTCCTCCGTGGCATTGACGCCTGAGGCCCTGGCTGCGGCAGACTGCGTCGTCATCCTCACCGATCACCGACAGTTCGATATTCCGGCGATTGTGAAGCATTCCCGCCTGGTGGTGGATACGCGCAACGCCATCAGGACCGATCACCCGCACGTCTTCAAGCTCGGAGCGCCGGTTCCGAAGCAGTGACACCTCTCCCTGCCGTCGCGGTCACTGTGGGCGATCCTTCCGGCATCGGGCCGGAAATCGTTGTCAAGGCCAGTGGTGATCCACGGGTACTCGCGGTGTGCCGCCCGGTGATTTACGGTCCGCGGACGCGTGCGGACTTGGAGGCGTATCCCGCAGGAGTCGTGGCCTCCCTCTCGGGACAGCGGGCCTACGCGGAAGTGGTGCGCGCCGTGCATGACGCCCTCGCCAATCGCGTGCAGGCGATCGCGACGGCGCCAATCAATAAAGCGGCGTTCGCGGCGGCCGGACTGCCGTGGCGTGGGCACACGGATCTGCTGGCGCATCTGTGTGGCGTTGATGAGGCCGTCATGATGTTCTGGTCGGAGCCGCTGCGCGTCGTGCTGGCCACCGTGCACGTGCCGCTCGCGGAGGTGCCGTCCGCGCTCACCATGGAACGCCTCGTGCGAACCATCCGGGTCACGGCTCGATCCCTGCCGCGATTCGGGATTGACGAGCCACGGCTTGCGGTGACTGGATTGAACCCCCACGCAGGGGAAGATGGCCTGCTCGGGTCCGAGGAGCGCGATCGTATCAGTCCAGCGATTGCCGCCGCCCGTGAGGAGGGCATAGACGTCCAGGGGCCGTTTCCGGCCGACACGCTCTTCGTCCGGGCGACCCGCGGCGAATTCGACGTCGTCGTGGCGTGCTACCACGATCAGGGTTTGATTCCCGTCAAGCTCATGGCCTTCGGCCAGGCGGTCAATGTCACGCTTGGCCTGCCCATCATCCGGACGTCCGTCGACCACGGCACCGCTTTCGACATTGCAGGCAAAGGTAACGCTGATGCGGGCAGCATGGTCGAGGCGATCCTGCTGGCCGCTCGTCTGGTGTCATGATCGTCGTCATCGGCGCGGGCGTTACTGGTCTGGCATGCGCGTTATCACTGGCTCAAAGGGGCCGAGACGTGGTGGTGCTCGAGCGCCATCATCGTCCTGGGCTGGACACATCGACGCATAACAGCGGTGTGATTCACGCCGGCCTGTACTATCCGCCGGGGTCATTGAAGGCGGCGCTGTGCATCGAGGGGCGAGAGCGGCTCAAGGCGTTCTGCCGGGCCCACCAGGTGCCACACCACGAGTCTGGCAAGTTGGTCGTGGCGACTCACGAGTCGGAAGAGCCGCAACTGGAATCAGTGGCGCGCAATGCCCGGGCCTGCGGCGTGAACGTGGACCTCGTCGACGCCGCGTTCGTGCGGGGCCGGGAACCGCACGTGCGTGCCACGCGGGCGCTCTGGTCGCCACATACCGGGTGGGTGGACGCGGAAGGCTATGTGACGGCTCTGAGGCGGCAGGTCGAGGCACGCGGCGGCCACGTCCTGCCAGGGTCGCCCGTTCTGGGAGTGGTCCCCAGGGGCGACGGGACAGAAGTCGTCACGCCCCACGAGCGCATCGAGGCTGAGGCGGTGGTGAATGCGGCGGGACTCTTTGCCGACGATGTCTCAGCGTTGTGTGATGGCGAGCACTTCGCGATTCATCCATGCCGAGGGGAGTACGCCGAGTTGAGTCCGAGCGCTTCGGCACTCGTGAATGGCCTGGTGTATCCCGTTCCCCACCATTCCGGTCATGGGCTGGGTGTTCACCTGACGCGAACGGTTTCGGGCACCGTGTGGGTCGGGCCGACGATCCGGTATCAGGATCGCAAGGATGACTACGAGGGGGACCGCGAACCCCTTGTCTCGTTTGTCGAACCGACGCGTCGGTTGCTGCCGGAAGTGACCCTGGCCGACCTGCGCCTTGGAGGAAGCGGGATCCGGGCCAAGTTGCACCCGGCGACCGAGACGTTCGCCGATTTCATGATTCGGGTCGACTCGCGTCACCCATGGCTGGTCCATGCGGCCGGCATCGACTCTCCCGGCCTGACCGCAAGTCTGGCGATTGGAGAACATGTCGCGGCCATCGTAGTGGCGCGCTGACGGCCGATCGGCCATTATGGGCGCAGGAGGAAGGTGTTCTGAGTAAGACGACCTCGTATCACGTTCGACCCGTTCGCGCGTCATCGTCCGCAGCGAAGAAGGACGACAGCACGGTCGTGGTCGCTGAGAACCGGAAGGCCAGGTTCGATTACCACCTGCTCGAGACGTTCGAAGCCGGGTTGGTGCTGGTCGGTACGGAGGTCAAGGCCATCCGCGAGGCCGTGGTGAACCTGCGCGACAGCTACGTCCGTATCGAAGGCGGTGAGGCCTTCCTGTTCAAACTGCACATCGGCCAGTACAGCCACGGCGGGTCTTCGGTTCATGATCCCGGCCGCACGCGCAAGCTGCTGCTGAACAAACGAGAGCTTCGCAAACTTATCGGCAAGACCGCGGAAAAGGGGCTGACGATCGTGCCGACGCGGATGTATCTGAAGGGAGGGCGCGTGAAGGTGGCAATCGCGCTGGCGAAGGGCAAGAAGGCGCACGACAAACGCGAGACAGTCAAGAAGCGAGAGGCAGACCGGGAGACCCGCGCCGCGGTCAAGGAGCGCGTACGATGACGGCAAGTCCTCCGTCGTCCCTCCTCAATCCTCAAGGCCGCCGGGGCATTATCCTGGCTGGCGGTTCGGGTACGCGTCTGTATCCGGCGACGCGTGCCGTGTCGAAGCAGCTTCTGCCGATCTTCGACAAGCCGATGGTGTACTACCCGTTGAGCACGCTGATGCTGGCGGGTGTGCGCGACATCCTGGTCATCTCGACACCGCGCGATACGCCAATGTTTCAGGCGCTGTTGGGTGATGGACGGGAGTGGGGGCTGTCACTGTCGTATGCCGTGCAGCCGCAGCCGGGCGGATTGGCGCAGGCGTTCACGATCGGACGCGAGTTTCTGCAGGGCGGACCGTCGGCGCTCATTTTGGGCGACAACCTGTTCTACGGGCACGATCTGCCGGACCGGCTGACGCCGGTGACCCAAAGAGAGAGTGGCGCCACCGTCTTTGCCTATCACGTGCAGGACCCGGAACGGTACGGCGTGGTGGCATTTGACGACGATGGGCGTGCGACGTCGATCGAAGAGAAGCCGCTGCGGCCCAAGTCGAACTTCGCCGTCACCGGGCTCTATTTCTATGATGGTCAGGCTCCGGAATTTGTCGAGAAGCAGCAGGTGTCGTCCCGGGGCGAACTCGAGATCACCGATCTCAATCGGCGCTATCTCGACGCTGGTGCGCTGTCAGTGGAGGTGCTGGGCCGCGGCTACGCGTGGCTCGATACCGGCACTCACACGTCGCTGCTCGAAGCGAGCCAGTTCATTCAGACCATCGAACGTCGGCAGGGCCTCAAGATTTCGTGTCCGGAAGAAATTGCATTCAGGAACGGGTGGATCGACGGCGCCCAACTCAAGCGGCTGGCTGAACCCTTCGGTCTTCACAACGACTACGGACGTTACCTGATGTCACTTCTGAGGGAACCATAGGGATGTGGGCGCTGATGAAGAGGTGGCGGTGGTTCGCGGCCGGGGCGGTTCTCGGGGGGATCATGCTCATCCTGATCGCGCGCCTCGCGGACGGTCCTCAGCCGTACGTGGACCTGGTCGATCAATTCCCGCAGGCGACACAGGCGCGTCCAAGTCCGGATGCGTTCATCCTGACCGACGTGTCCATCGGAGGCCGGACTCTCAAGTCGATCTATGTGACCCAGGCTTCACGAATTGTCTGGGAGGAGCAGGTGCCGCCCCACGCCTGGCTGGACGTCAGTCTCGGTGTGCGTGAAGAAGCATGGGCACGTCCCGGTGACGGCGTCTTGTTCCTGGTGGGCGTCAGCCACGGTGGAGAATACGATGAACTGGTCAGCCTGATCGTCAATCCGTACGGCAACCCGGCGGACCGGCAATGGTATCCGCTCTTGCTGGACTTGTCTCCGTATGCCGGCGAGCAGGTCGAGATTATCTTCAACACGCGCCCTGGCGTCGAACAGTCGACGCCGGACAACGACCTGGCCGTCTGGGGCGCCCCAGCGATCGTCACTCGCTGACGTTGTAGCGCGCCACGTCCGCATCCACCATCATCTTCACGAGTCCGGCGAAATCAATGCTCGGTGACCAGCCGAGTTTGGCCGTGGCTTTTGAGCAGTCGCCAATGAGATGGTCGACCTCGGCAGGTCTGATGAATGCCGGATCGAGGACGACGTGCTTCTGCCAATCCAGCCCGGCGTGCTCGAACGCAATTTCCACCAGTTGTCTGACCGAGTGACTCTTGCCCGTCGCGATGACGTAGTCATCGGGCTCGTCCTGCTGCAACATCATCCACATCGCTCGGACATAGTCTCCCGCGAAGCCCCAGTCGCGGTGCGCATCGAGGTTGCCGAGCCCGAGTTGCCTGGACCGTCCCGCCGTGATGCGCGCGACACCGTCAGTCACCTTGCGCGTGACGAACTCCAGTCCGCGCCGCGGGGACTCGTGGTTGAACAGGATGCCCGACACCGCGAACAGGCCGTAGCTCTCGCGGTAGTTCACCGTGATGTAGTGGGCAAACACTTTCGAGACTCCGTACGGGCTGCGCGGGTAGAACGGTGTCAGTTCCGTCTGCGGAATCTCCCGGACCTTGCCGAACATCTCCGAGGACGAGGCCTGGTACACCTTGATCTTGGGATCAACGACCCGCACGGCTTCAAGCACCCGGGTGACGCCCTGAGAGTTGAATTCGCCTGTGAGCATCGGCTGGTCCCAGGACGCTGGGACGAATGACATGGCCGCGAGGTTGTACAACTCATGCGGCTGGGCGCGTTCCAGCGCGCGAATGAGCGACAGCTGATCGAGCAGGTCACCCGGAATCAGAGTGATTCGATCCAGCAGGTGCTCGATGCGCCAGTAGTTCGAGGCCGACAGCCGCCGTGTGAGGCCGTAGACTTCATAGCCCTCTGCCAGCAACAGTTCCGCCAGGTAAGAGCCGTCCTGTCCAGTGATACCAGTGATGAGTGCCCGCCGTGTTGCCATCCGCTCGGACGATAACACAGCCGGGAGGCCAGTCCAGCGGACGGTTGTTCCGGTCGCCTCCTGCCGTTGCAGGCGGACCGGCGCCACACACTGCTAGGATAACGGGCGTGTCGACTCTGTTGCCTCACGGTCTTGGGTGCGGGAGCCTCGCGTGAAGGTCGTGGTGACCGGCGCCGCAGGTCAGTTGGGCGCGGCGACCGTGGCGGCCTGGACGGCCGCGGGGCACTCGGTGACGGGGTTGACTCGATCGGAGCTGGACCTGACCGTGCCGGCAGCCGTTCGCCGTGTCATCGGCGCCATCGCGCCGGACACCATCATCAACTGCGCCGCGGACAACCGTGTGGATGCGGCCCAGACTGCGCCGATGCAGCCACTGGCTGCGAACGCGTGGGCCGTCGGCACCCTGGCGCGACTTGCAGCCGATCTGGGCGCGACCCTGGTGCACTACAGCACGGATTTTGTCTTCGATGGCGAGACCAGCCGGCCCTACACGGAAGACGATCCGCCGAATCCGCGGAGCGTCTATGGCATGACGAAACTGCTCGGCGAAATGCTGGCGACCGACGCTTCCCGTCACTACGTGCTCAGGGTCGAGAGTCTCTTCGGTGGCCCGCAGCGTCGCAGCTCCCTTGATCGCTTGTGGGCCTTGATGGCTGCCGGTCAGCCCGCGATGGCATTCTCCGACCGTGTGGTTTCCCCCAGTTTTGTTCCCGACGTGGTCCGGGCCACCCGCACGCTGGTCGAGGACCATGCGCCAGCCGGTCTCTATCACTGCGTCAATACCGGCCATGCTACCTGGCTGACCGTGGCAGACGAATTGCGTCGGCTTGGGGGATTTCCCGACCATTGTCTCAGGGCCGGGCGCGCAGCCGACACTGACTTCGCCGCGCCGCGTCCGCTCTTTGCTGCGTTGTCGAATGCCACACTCCTCAGGGCTGGAATCGCGATGCCGACCTGGCAGGACGCTGTCGCGCGGTACGTGGTCGGTTTGAAGCGCGCTCCGGGGCGGAGCGACGCGCCTGGCGACACTCACTGAGTGCTTCATCGCTGGGAAATTCCGGACGGCTTCCCAGCTTGACAGGACCTCGACCCGAGCGGAGAATGATCGTTCTGTTCACGCCATGAACGGCCCCATCGCGCCTTGTCGCCTGGACGCAATTGTGGCTGAGAGGCACGAAGTGTCTTCCCAAACCGCCCCCCACGACGAGCATATCGGCAGGATTCTCCAAGTGATTGACGCTGACGACTCCGTGTCTCAGCGGTCGATCGCTTCGAAACTTGGCATTGCCCTTGGCCTGACCAACCTCCTGGTGAAGAGGTTGGTCACGCGAGGGTTGATCCGCGTCCGTCACATCCAGCGCCACCGGGTCCGATACTTCCTGACACCAGCTGGAATGGCGGAGAAGGCCCGAATGTCGCGCCTGGCGCTGGCCAGCGCTGTGGAGCGATATGCAGAGGCCCGCCGGCGGATCCGGGATACGTTCCAGCGAATCTCGGTGGAATGGCCGGAGAACCGCGGGGGCGGGCAGAAGCGCATCCTATTTCTGGGCACCGGTGAAGTCGCCGAAATCGGCTTCATCTGTCTGCATGAGACGGACCTCACCCTGGCCGGCGTTGTCGATGACCAGGGACGAAGTGAGTTTCTGGGAGTTCAGGTCTACCCAGCCGACGCCCTGTCGGGCGATCTCCTCCGTGAGGCCGAGGCCGCGAGCGTGGTTGTCATGTCGCTTCGGGATGATCACCAACTCCGCCACCACCTTGCCAGTCTCGGCCTGAACTCGTCGGAGGTCTTCTGGCTCTAGAGGTGCCGACACGGAGGAAGTCGCCTGCCGTGCTGGAACAGGGCGCGACAGCGTTCGGGTTGGCGCTTGTGGCCGCCGGAGGCACATTGCCCTGGCTCGGCCCAGACTCGCTGACAGGGGCTCAAGCGTGGGTGACGGCTGTGGCAAGTGCGGTGAGCGGCATCTCCGTGCTGCTGCTCCGGTTTCGACCGGATGTGGCGCTGCTGGTGGCCGTCCTGATGGTGGCCGTATTCCAGGGATGGCTCAGGGCCGACGGAGATCCGGAGGCGCTCAGGCACGTGGTGCGTCTTTCCGCCAGTCTGTTTGCGATGACTCTGGTGGCGAGGTGCCGGGTCGAACGCCGGATGTCCTGGATGGTGCTGGCGTACCTTGCGGTCGGCTTGGTGGTCGTGACGATTGCGTTTTCCGCGCTCGATTTCACCCCGTACAACGCGAAGGTCCTGCCGGCGGAGGTGAATCGGTGGCTCTCGGAAACACCCGTCACCCTGCCAGGCGTGCCGGGGGGCCGGGTCAATCCGAACGCGCTCGGTGCGGCGATCCTGCTGTTCCTGCCTCTCAGTCTCGTCGCGCTGGCGTGGCCGACGTCTCCTGGAGTCAAGGCGGTCGTCCTCCGCAGGGTCGGTGCGGCGTTCCTGGTCTGGGGTGGCGCGGTGCTGGTGGTGAGTCAGTCGCGGTCGGCCTGGCTGGGCGCCGGCGTGGAGGTGCTGCTGTTCACGGCGCTGTTCGCCGCGCGGGCTCCCAGACGGCTGGTCGCGGCCCTTGGCGCGGTGTCCCTGGTGGTCCTGATTGCCGGAGGTGTGTGGTTTGCCACGCAGGGAGTCACCGTGGTGGATTCGCCTTCGATCCAGCACCGGGTGGATGATAGGCTGGAGATCTGGCGGCAGGGATCGGAGTTGCTTCGCCGCAGCCCGATGGGGGGCATCGGTTTCGGCCAGTTCGAACACCACTATGTTGCGCTGCGCAAGGTGGGGCCTGGCTTCAGCATCGGTCACTCCCACAATGTGTTTCTTCAGGCTGCGCTTGACACGGGGTTGATCGGCGCCGCGGCTTACGCCGCCCTCATCGGAGTGTTACTGGCGACGGCATGTCGCGTGGCCAACGGCCTCGACGGTCCCGCGCGCCTGGCGGGAGCCGCTGGGGGGCTCGCGCTCCTGGGCGTCCACGTCTTCGGCCTGACGGACGCCGTGGCATTGGGAGCGACCATTGGAGTGTTCCAGTGGGTCGCGAGTGGGTTCATTCTCATGGCCAGCGCCGTACAGGCTCAGGCCACGCCGAGCCGCCCATGAGCCTTCCGCCTCGCCTGACGACCCGGGAAATCGGACAGCATGCCAAGGCCGGCGCGCTCTGGTCCTCCATCAGCAGCACCGCGAGCAAGGGCTTGTCGCTGCTGCTCTTCATCGTGCTCGCCCGGCTGCTCTCTCCCGAGATCTTCGGCCTTCTCGCGGCGGCAGGCGTGGTGACCGGGGCCATGGCCTACATTACGGAGCAGGGGCTGGGCTATGCCATTGTGCAGCGGAAGGACCTGCAGCCCGCTCACGTAGATACCGCCTTCTGGCTGCAAATGGGGCTGAGTCTCGTCCTGCTCGCTGTGGGGATGGTGCTCGCGCCGTGGGTTGCTGGCCTTTATGAACTGCCACGGCTCACGCTGGTCATCCGGGTCTTGCTTCTTGGCCTCCCTCTTTCAGCCCTGAGTGCGATGCCGAAAGCCATGCTGGAGCGCGGCATGGAGTTCGGGATCCTCGCGAAACGCCGGGTCGTCGGAAGCGCCATCAGCGGGATCCTGGCAGTGACGCTCGCGGTCTCCGGCGCGGGCGTCTGGAGTCTGGTATTCCAGTTGCTCGCGTTGCCGGCCGTCGACTTCCTGCTGCTCCGGCGATTGAGCCAGTGGCGGCCTGGGAGCCAGGTGCGCGTATGGGCGCTTCGGGACTTGATGTCCTTCAGCGTGGGCATGTTTCTGCTGCGGGGTGTGGGGTTCCTGCGTCAGCGCGCTGAACACCTGCTGATTGGGATGTATCTTGGTCCGGCGCCGCTGGGACTGTACACCGTGGCTGAGCGTGGCGTCGATACGGGCCATCTCATCGTCATCTCACCGTTCGCAAGCCTGGGCTTGTCGATGTTCTCCCGCCTTCACGATGCGCCCGCGGCGCGTCAGAAGGCCTACCGGCTGGCCCTGGCCGCGATCACCAGCGTCAGTACGCCCGCGTTCCTGGCCCTGGCTGTCCTTGGGCCGGACCTGGTCGCCCTGCTGCTGGGCCAACAGTGGGCGGGGGCAGGCTTGGTGCTGCGCGTGATGTCGGCCCAGCTCGTGATCAGGAGTCTCGCCAGCGTGTCCAACACCGTCATTCTCGCCACTGGCCACTCACTCCTGCGAGCGTCGATTGTCGGTGTGAGCTCCCTCCTCGCGCTTGTGGCCATGTGGATTGTCGTCAGCCGGGGTGTCGTTGCAGTCACAATTGCAGGAGTCACGCTTGATACGCTGACGCTGCCCGTCAGTTTCCTGGTGGCGAAGAGCCTGGCTGACTTTGATCTTCGCGCACACCTGAGGGTCTTCGTGGCGCCGATGTTGGGCTGTGTCGCCATGGCCACGGCGATGGTCGCGGTCAGGTACTGGGTCGTTGCGGGATGGCCACAGCCTGCGGCCTTACCGGCGACGGCCGCCTTGGGGGGCCTGCTGTATGTCGGCGTCATGTGGATGCTTGACGCGGACTTCCGCTGGCTGACGCGGGAGTCGACCCAGGTGATTCTCGGCCGTGTTCGTCGCCGATCTCCTGCTTGAGAATGGATGCCGCTGTGACTCGTGTCGCCCTCCTGACGCACACCCTCGCCCATTACAGGAGACCTCTCTACTGCCTTCTGGCAGACAACGTGGATGGCCGTCACTCGTACGAGGTGTTTGCCTCGGAGGTTCCCAATGATGACGTCAAGGTGCTGGATCGTGCATCCGTGCGAGGTACAGCGCTCTACGACAAGTGGTCGCTCGTGCAGAATGTCTGGTTGACTCGGACCATGTTGTGGCAACGTCGTGTCGTTTCCGCCCTCGGTTTTGGAGGCCATGACGTGCTGATTGTGGCTGGGAACGTGTATTTTCTGTCGACCTGGCTGGTGGTGCTGATTGCGCGAATCCGGAGGAAGCGAATCCTGATGTGGACGCACGGACTCCGCCGGTCGGACCACGGACTGAAGCGCGTCATCCGGATGGCTTTCTACTGTCTGGCGGATGGCCTGCTGCTGTATGGGCGACGCGCGCAGGACCTCTTGAAGGACCGGACGTGCCGCCATCTTCGCCTCTATGTCGTCTCCAATGCGCTGGACTATTCATCCCAGCGGGCGATCCGGGAGAAGCTTGAGAGCCAGGGAGTCGAGCACGTGCGGGCCCAGCTCGGCATCGAGCAGGACGTCGTGCTCATCCTGGCGATCGGCCGGCTCACGGAACGAAAGCGGTGGGCACAACTGATATCGGCGATGGCGCTCCTGAAGGCACGAGGTCAACGCCCTTTCCTCGTGGTGGTCGGAGATGGGCCCATGGCGGCGGCCTTGAAGGCCCAAGTGGCGGCGGAAGGCCTGGATCTGGAGGTCAGATTTGCGGGCGCCTGCTATGACGAAGAGACCATTGCCCGGTATATGACCGCCAGCGACCTCTCAGTCGTGCCAGGCGACGTGGGGCTGTCAGCCATCCATGCGTTGACCTATGGGTGTCCCGTGATCACCCATGACAACATGACCACCCATGGTCCCGAGGCCGAGGCTATTGTTGAAGGCCGCACCGGATCATCGTTTCGGGAGAATGATGTACACCACATGGTCACAGTCATCGAGCAATGGACCAAATCGCTTTCCTCCCCGGAGGCACGACGGCACACGCGTGAGGCCTGCATCGCGACCGTCGAACAGCGCTACACACCGGAGTACATGAAACACGTTTTTGATCTCGCCGTGGCCGGGACGCCTGCTGCCACCACAGCGCCATGACCCGGGTTGACCTGATTGCGGGCGTCCGGCCCAATTTTGTCAAGGTGGCCTCTCTCTGCGCGGCGCTCCGCGCCACCCAGGGAAACGCGGCGCATTGGACTCGCCGTCTGGTACACACCGGTCAGCACTATGACCACTCGATGTCAGGGCTGTTCTTCGAGCACCTCGGGCTACCCGAGCCCGACATCAACCTGGGAGCCGGGTCGGGCACCCAGGCTGAGCAGACCGCCGCCATCATGGTGGGCTACGAGAACGCGATTCTCGCCGCTCCTCCCGATGTCTGTGTGGTCGTGGGCGACGTGACCTCGACGATGGCCTGCACGATTGTGGCGCGCAAGATGGGCATTCCGGTTGCTCACGTCGAGGGCGGGATGCGGTCGTACGACTGGACGATGCCAGAGGAAATCAACCGTGTGGTGACCGACTCCATCGCGAACTGGTTCTTCACCACCACTCGTACGGCCGGCGAGAACCTCCGGCGCGCCGGGATCGAGGACGACTGTATCTTCTTTGTCGGCAACACGATGGTCGATACGCTGCTGGCGCAGATGCCGTCGCTGCACCCGCCCGACTGCTGGGAGACGCTGGGATTGGTGCCGGGCCGGTACTTCGTGGCAACCCTCCATCGGCCTGCCAACGTCGACGGTGAGCGGCAACTCGTCGGGCTGTTGCAGGAAATCTCGCGTCACACGGGCGGCCTGCCGGTGGTGTTTCCTGTGCATCCGCGCACGGCCGCGATGTTGAAGAAGACGAAGCGGCAGATGCCCCACCTGCAGTACGTGGAACCGCTCGGGTACCGGCAGTTCAACTACCTGGTACGGCACGCCATGGGCGTGATCACCGACTCTGGTGGCGTGACTGAGGAGGCAACGGTCATGGGCGTTCCATGCCTGACGCTTCGTGACAATACCGAGCGCCCGGAGACCGTGACCATCGGTACCAACGAGCTGATTGGCACGAATCCGGCCAATCTCGGACCGGCTCTGGCTCGTGTTCTTTCGGGGCAGTGGAAGAAGGGCGGCATTCCCGAGCTGTGGGATGGGCGAGCCGGGGAGCGCATTGTCGCCGAATTGGAGCGCCTCCTGTCTTGATCCGGGCCGCTACGTGTGACCGTCCGGCGAGATACCACTCCTGACGAAGTAGCCATCCATTTGCAGCAACTGCTGCGTCCGCGGATCGCGGAAACCCGGCACAAACCAGAAGGGTTCAAAACCGCTCTGTCGGAGTTGCGCCATGACTTCTTCAGCCAGAGGCGCGCCTGCATACAGCGCGCCGAGATTCAGCTCAATCAGAATGCCGGAAATCCGCTCCAGGGACCGGCTGGCCCCCTTGAGCACTTCCAGCTCAAAGCCCTGAGCATCGATCTTCAGCAGCGCCCGCTCATCGTCATGGACGATTTCACCAAAGAGATCATCCATGCGCCTGACCTCGACTGATTCGGTGGAAACGACGGCCGCGTGTGGGGCAGCCTCCACATGCTTCGGCAACATCTCCAGCAGTGAACTGCTGGCGGAGTTTCCAGTCACGTGAATGGTCGACCGGCCCGCTTCGGAACCCAGTGCGACATTGATGGCATGCCATTCGGGGTCACGTTCTACTTTTCTGTTCAGAATCGCAAACGCACTTGAAAGGGGCTCAAATGAGACGATTCTGCCCGAATAACCGACCTCGTCCCGCAATTCGCACGCGAACTGACCGACGTTGGCGCCCACATCAATGACGACATCGAAACGGTACTGATTCATGAACTGCTTGATCGGAAATCGAGTCAGTTCGTACCCTCTTCTCCTGAGGAAGCGCAGGATATGTTGTTTCGGGTTCACAGATGCCCTACCTTATTCAATCCGGGGTGAAGAGACGAAATGTCGCGACGCGCGTTGAGGTCGGGACGTCCAGGAACACCCCGATTGAGTGTGTAACGTATGCTCCGTTCCATGTCGTCGACGGTTCAGAAGTTCTTTCGAAACGCTGTGGTGCGGTTCCAGGTGTTCCGGCGGCCGTCCGTTCGATACTGCATCGAAAACCGATTATTGCCCAGCTTGATCGCCCGCACGCCGAGTGCGGACGTGCGCGAGATGCTGGGGCTCCCGGCGTCGAAACACTGCCCACAGCTGAACCAGGATATCTTCGCATTGTTGCTGAATCGGTTTCGGCCCGGCGTCTATCTCGAAATCGGTGCGAATGATGGCTTTACGGTGTCGAACACAGCCTATCTCGAAGAAGAATTCGGCTGGAGTGGCATCCTGGTGGAACCGAATCCAAAGTACCTGTCCGCCCTGGCGGGAAGGAAGAAGTCAGTGATTGTCAACAAGGCTGTGTCAGCCCGGGCTGGCAAGGCCGAGTTCGTCGATGCGGGGCTGTATGGCGGCCTGGCGGCGACGATGGACGATGCCCACAGCTTCTATACGAAAGACGCGCCAGTCATCACGGTGGAGTGCGCGACTCTGCAGGCGATCCTCGATGATGTCAAGGCGCCAGCCCGAGTCGACTTTGTTTCTGTCGATGTTGAAGGCGGGGAAGTGACGGTTGTTGAGCAGATGGTCGCTGGCAGCCGCCGGTTCACATGTGGCTGCATTGAACGTAGTGGGCGTGGTGAAGACCACCAGAGGATCGTGACCCTGTTGGTCTCGTCAGGATACAAGGTGGTCTGGGAAGGCCAGACAGGACACGACTTGTTCTTCATTGATGCCCAGACGAGTCAGGCCCGCCACTAGCGTGTCCAATCTCGAGATGTCAGGATCAATGAGGTGCGGCGCGATGGATCTTTCGGGCTCATTGGACTGATGCACAGATCGCATTGCCGAATGCTTCACCCGTGTGGGAATCCGCGAGTCTCTTCCCATTGGCTCCAAGGCGTGTGCGGAGCGTCGCATCGCTGACGAGTTGCGTGAGCGCCGCCACCACGCTGCCGGCGCTGGCGGGGTCGCAACATACGCCGTTGTCGTGTTTATTGATCAGCCAGGCAATCAATCCCAGGTTCGATCCCACCACCGGCAATCCCAGAGAACCTGCCTGGTAGAGCACGCCACTGGACGCGTAGAAGCCCTTGCTGTAACAGGTCCAGACAATGTCGGCGGCACGGAACACCCGATATTCCTGCACGTCGTCGAGGAACCCGAATTGAAGAAACAGTTGGCCCCGCTGAATCAGCGCCCGGGCCGTCTCGCCTTCAAGGAGCTGTTTCGTGTGTTCATCAGGTGTGCCGGCCAGGAGAACGCCGGCTCGCTCAAGTGTCCCTGACGCGACCGCGTCAAGCAGTTCGCGAATACCTTTGCGAGCCGTGAGGCTGCCGTATACGACGATCAACGCGCGATCTGTAGAAATCCCGAGGGATGTCTTTGCCTCCGCTTGTGACTCATGGCCCCGGAGTTCTCCGGGATCGGGTACGAGTCTTACGGTCGCGTAGGGATGGGGTCCCCGTTCCGCGAACTCCGCAAACGACTCGTCAATAACGGTGATCGCTTGCAGTGACCTGATCCGCGACAGCCGACGAAACGATCGTTCGTAGAACCAGTCGCTTCGGCTTGGGGGGCCGATCTTCATGGGATGGCGATGGAACTTCACGCTCATCATCATCCCGGAATACGGAGCTGTCCCGAATGGTGACCCCAGCACGGACATGACCTTGTCGCAACTGTCAATGTTGGTCATGTACGTGTGGTCGGCAGAGGCCTCCTCGGGTATCTGGCGAAAGCCTCTGGAGATCGACTGGTAGCAGTTGAACTGGGCGCGAATCAGGGATACGGCAGTGGTGGAAGTCACTCGCTCAACTTCCGGCATCAAGAAGACTTCCAGGCCCGGCCCAACTTCATCCCGGACCAACTGAAAAGACGGATGAGAAGTGGCCGTGGCTGTCGTGAGGAGCTGCAGGTGCCAGCCTCTGGCGTGCGCCGCCCGCGCAATGAGGCGGACGTGCAGAGCCATATGGTGCCCCGTAGCATACGGCTCCACGACCAGCAGTTTCATTTCAGCGCTGCGGCTCGGCCACTTGCCCGGCGATCCACGCATAGGTACGCGCCAGGCCCTCCTCCAATGGTTGCGACGGGGCCCAGTTGAGCTTCTGCCTGATCAAGCGATTGTCAGAATTACGCCCGCGCACGCCCAAGGGGCCGGGAATGTGCTTCAGGGAAAGCGTCTTGCCGGCAATCGTCATGGCCATCTTGGCGAGCTGATTGATGGTCACCATTTCTTCCGACCCGATATTGACCGGTCCGGTCCAGTCAGAGTCCATCAGGCGACGGACGCCCTCCAGGCATTCGTCAATGTAGAGAAACGAGCGGGTCTGCTCGCCGTCGCCCCATATCTCGATCGTCCCGCCGTCAGCCGCTTCGGCAACTTTCCGGCAAATCGCTGCCGGAGCCTTCTCCTTGCCTCCGGTCCAGGTCCCGTCGGGTCCGAAAATATTGTGGAACCTGGCAATGCGCACCTGCATGCCGTAGTTCCGGCCAAACGCCAGATAGATACGCTCACTGAACAGCTTCTCCCAGCCATACTCGCTGTCCGGGTCTGCGGGATAGGCGGACTCCTCGGCACAATTCGGGTTCGACGGGTCCAGCTGGTTGTGCTCCGGGTACATGCACGCTGACGACGAATAGAAGATGTGGCCGAGATTCCGGCGCTGGCAGGCCTCAAGCACATTCAGGTTGATGAGCGATGAGTTGTGCATGATGTCGGCATCATTCAGTCCGGTGAACACATAGCCCGCGCCGCCCATGTCTGCGGCCAGCTGATACACCTGATCGAAAGGCTGGTCGAACACTTCGCGACAAATCAGCGGGTCGCGCAAGTCTCCTCTGATGAAGTCATGTGCGGACGTGGCAGAGTATTCGGGAAACTTCAGATCAACGCCGCGCACCCAATACCCTTCGCGACGGAGCCGTGTGACCAGGTGGCTGCCAATAAACCCGCCAGCGCCACAAACAACCGCCTTCTTCATTGTCGATTCTCCGGTCGCCATTGACGGCGAATATCCCAGGCAAACATCCAGGGTTCAACGCGTTATTGTGTCAAATCTGCGTGATCAACAAAGAAAAAAATGCCGGTGAGTTCTGGAGTGCTAGGTTTCGAGCGTCGCGTTGTGTTCGGCCGAGTCGTGCTCGTGCACCCACACGTCTCGCACCGACTCGACCCAGTCCCGTCGAGGTGACCAGCCGGTCGTCTCTCTCAGCTTGCCGAACGCGCCTCGCTGCGCCCGCGCGTCGCCGGCGGCGACGTCAGGCTCGCTTTCCACGAACTCCAGTTGTCCCGGGCAGAGGCGCTGCAGTTCCTCGCCAATGTCGCGCAGGCCCACCAACCGGCCAGACGCCACGTTGAACACTTCGCCATTCTGGAAATCTTCCACCAGGGCCGCGATCGCATCGGCCGCGTCGCGAACATCCACGAAGTCGCGGCTCGTCCGCCGATGCCGGATCGCCATCTGACCGGTTTCTCCCTTCTTGATCCTGACCGCCTGTCTGACCCAGTCTGGCAGGAGCATCCCGGCTCCCTGGCCCGGCCCAATCAAGTTGAACAGCCGGACGATACAGACCTTGAGGCCGAGATCCGCGGCGTGACGCGCCTGGTTCTCCTGCGCGACCTTGGCCCGCCCATAGAGGGACACCGGTGCGAGCGGACACCGCTCGTCGATCGGATCGTAGTCGGCGGCTTCGCCGTACACCGCCGAAGAACCGATGAGCAGCAGCCGGCTGCCGATGCCGGTGAGGACCTCAAATAATGGGAGATCCACCGAAGCCACCCGCTCGAGATACTCGTCATCCGACCACCTCGTGTCCTTGCGGTTGATGAACGCGGTGTGCACGGTGATCGCCGGTTGCACCTTCGCGGCCAACCGTGCCAGCCCGTCACCGGGTCCGACGCGTGAGACCATGAACCGACCGGCTGGATCGGAAAACGCCACGACGTCGGCCCCCGCGACACGGTGCCGGCCTGCCAGACGCACGCAGAGGTGTCGGCCGAGGAAACCAGCCGCGCCGGTGATGAGTACGGGCCCGGCCACGCTCAGGCCCCTTCGGGAAGGTAGGCGTGCGGCCGCTTTTCGAAGTCCGCCAACATCCGCAGGTAGTCGTCGGGACGGCCGATGTCGTGCCAGAGGCCGTCGAAACGCCAGGAACGGACATCGACGCGTTCGGCCAGCATCTTGAGCATCAGGTCATCCATGCCGAAGAACTCGCCGCGGGGAATGAGAGTGAGGACATCGCGCCGAAGGGCGTTGACCCCCATGGAGACCAGAAAGTCATACGTCGGCTTCTCGGTGAAGCCGACGACGTGATTGTCCGGGCCGACCTCAAGCACGCCAAGCTCAATTCTCTCCGTGCGGGCATAGGTGCCAACCGTGGCAATCGCCCCGCTGTCGACGTGAGCCCGGAGCAACCGGCTGAAATCAAGATTGGTGCAGATATCGCCGTTCATGACCAGAAAGGATTCGTCCAGGCCATCCAGAAACGCCAGCGCGCCGACGGTGCCCAACGGCTGGTCTTCGTGATGGTAGGAGACCTCAAGTCCGAAGCGCCGGCCGTCGCCGATCACCGCCATGATCAACTCCGCCTTGTGGCCCACCGAGATCAGCGCTCGCTCGAAACCGAAGTGCTTGAGTTGGCGCAGCACCAGCTCCAGAATCGAGATCTCGCCGATCGGCACCAGCGGCTTTGGCAGGATGTCCGTGTACGGCCGCAACCGCGTTCCCTTTCCGCCGGCCATCAAGACTGCCTGCATCGCATTACACTCCGTAGTCTTCAGGTCGCACCCAGGCAGGATTGGCGCGGAGGAACTCGCAGGTGTGCTCCAGCCCCTGATCCAGCGAGACGGCCGGCTCCCACCCAAGCCGTTCCCGAGCCTTCGCATTGTCACTGAGCAGCTCCAGGACTTCGCTGGCTTCGGGTCGCACGCGCGCGGCGTCGGTCTCCACGGGAATTTCGCGGCCGACGAGGGCCATGATTCGCGCCGCCAGGTCGCCGATACTGATCCCCCGGCCAACGCCCAGGTTGAATACCTCACCGTCGACGTTCTCCGCCAGGGCCCCGCGAATCAGGCCGGCTACCGTGTCGGTGACGAAGGTCAGATCGCGCACGGGTGTCAGCGAGCCCAGCCGGAGCGATCCGGCGCCGGCCAGCAACTGGCCTGCGATAGTCGGAATGACCGCCCTCGCGGACTGCCGCGGCCCGAAGGTGTTGAACGGACGGATGGTCACGACCGGCAGCCGGAAGGCGCAGTGATAGCTCTCCGCGAGCTTGTCAGCGCCGATTTTGGAGGCCGAGTACGGCGACTGGGCCTGCAGGGGATGCTGCTCGTCAATCGGCGTCTGCCGCGCCGTACCGTAGGCCTCACTGGTCGATGTGTGCACCAGTCGTGGCGTGCCTTCGGTACGGCAGGCCTCCAGCACATTGAGCGTCCCCTGGACGTTGGTGGCGACGTACGAGGCCGGCGCGACGTACGAATAGGGAATCCCGATCAACGCCGCGAGGTGGAACACGATATCGCAGCCCTCGACGGCGCGCCGGACGAAGAACGGGTCTCCCACGTCGCCTTTGATCACGGTGAGCGCGGCTCGCGCCTCGGCCGGGAGGAACTCCAGGTTGCCAAGCGTCGGGTCGCCCCGGTAGTGCGCCATGGCACGAACCGAGGCCCCGTCCGACACCAACTGCTGCACGAGATGCGAACCGATGAAACCGGTCGCACCGGTGACCAGCACTGTTCTGCCTCCAATTCGCGTCATTTGCCCGCTTTCCTTTTCCGACAGGATTCGATTGCTGATTCTACCGAAGCCCAGATCGACTCGCCACACTCGCGCCAGGACAGGTTCGCGGCGCGCGCCAGGGCCCGGTGCCTCAGGTCGGCGCGGAGCGTGTGCTCGCCCTGCAACTCGACCATGGCACGAGCCATGTCGGTGATCGAGAACGGATCAAACAATCGTGCCGCGTCCCCGGCCACTTCCGACATTGGCGCGATCCTGGAACAGGCGAGGACGCCGCCCACGCCAAGGATCTCCGCCAGCGCCACGGAATTCGTCTCGCAGGTACTTGGGAACCAGTTCACTTCAGCGTGGTGCAGCCAGGCCGGAATGGTCTCCCGGTCGAGTACGCCGAGGTACCGCGCTCGTCCCTTCAGGGCCGGATTCTGAAGCGCGTTCTTGATGTTTGCCAGGTGGACAGGGTCGGCAGGGATTCCGGCGACCAGCAGGTCCGGCAGATCGGGCGCTTCCGCCAGGGCGCGACGGTACGCCTCAATCCAGGCGAGGTGGTTCTTGTACGGGTAGATGGCGGAGAAATAGAGCCAGTACGGCCGGCCTGCGTAGGGATGCGCGGGAGGCTCGGCCGTGCTGAACCGGAGATCGCTCGGGACCCCCGTGAGTGCCACTCGCGTCTTGGGGCCGATGTCACCGGCGTAGGGCCTCACCGTGTCCAGGGCGTGTCTGGAGTGAAGGACAACGGCGTCGGCCAACCGCAGGCTGGCCACGTAGCGGCTGCGCAGCATGCGATAGCGCAACCTCGCCCGCGAGTGGCGGGAGTACAACGTCCATCGCTCCGGCGTGAACGGCATCATATTGTTGACCGTGACCACCGTCGCCGCCGCTCGCGACAGCGGTCGAGACAGGATTCCGCTGAGTGAATAGACCGCGTCGGCCCGATGTTTGCGGACCGCGGCCGGCAGGCCCATGTGGTACCACCACCATCGTCCCACCCAGCCCAGGGGCGGCTTCGGCAAGACGACCGTCTGCAGGCTCGATGACCCGGTTGGCCGGCTGGAGCCGGCTGCAGAGAGCAAGGTCACTTCCGCGCCCGGCGGAGCGGAAACGAGGAGCGCGCCGATCAACTCATCGCGAAGCTGGAGGATGCCGGGACTCCCCACGGTCAACGCGTCAAAGAGCAGACGCATTGCCTCTCCACTTCCCATAGGCGCTGTTGCACGAGAGTCATGATAGAGCGCCGGTGGTCCCGTCGCAAATGCGCGAATCGCCCGAACCGTACTGAAGGCATTGGCTCGCGTCTACGCGTTCTTCCGGTCCGACCCGGTGTAGACGCGTCGCGAAGCGGCGGCGGATGCGCCACTGGGACTCGTCAGCGTTTTCGAGCGCGGACGGTGAGGTTGCCGACGAGGTTCGTGTGCCACCGCCTCAACTTGGCGAGTCGGCCGTCTCCGGTCCAGGCCTCCGGGGTGAAACCAGCCTGTTGGAGCAGCTCCGTCAGGGCGCGTTTCGAAAAGTAGTGCAGATGCTCCCCGTCCCAGCCGTGTTCACGCCAGTACGCCATGTCCCGTGTGGGGGTTCCGGTCAGCGGCAACCGGCCGAACAGCATGCCAAGGGGGTGCTTGAGGTAGCAGACATTCGGGACGGTGATCACCACGCAGCCGCCGGTCCGGGTGACGCGGGCGATCTCGTCCGTTGCATGGAACAGGTTGACGACGTGCTCGATGACGGCTGAGGCGATCACCACATCGAAGGCGCCATCCTCGTACGGCAGGCGCTCGTCAAGGCTCGCCACCTGAAACTGGATTCGACCGCTGTGCTCCGGGTAGCGCTGCTGCAGGGCCGATGTCGCCAGCTGGATGCGGACAGGCGAGAGGTCAATACCCTCGAGGGCATCGAATCGATCGGCGAGCGAGATCAGGTACTGGCCAGCGCCGCAGCCCACGTCGAGCACGCGCCCGGACTCGCCGCGCAGGAGGCGTGAGGCGTCGTCGAAGCGCGTCGTCGAGAGCGCGTCGGGATGAGAGATGTGCGGCCGCCAGACCTCGTTTTGGTACTTGCGGTCGTAGAGCGCGTCGAGCCGGTTCACGTGTGGAGTCTCCTGCTCACTTGGCGATTGCCGGCGCGGTGTGCGCCGCGGTGATCCTGGAACGCCTCGGCGACTGGGGGGTCTGAAGACTGAGAACGAGGCCGGCCCCGAGCGCCATCCAGGTTGCCCCGTAAATGGCTCCGCTGAACATGTTGGAGATCAGTGCCTGCAGGAAGATCACCACGATCCAGAAATACTGCGGCGATCTCGTGGCGATACGAAAGGCGGCCGTCGACACCTGAATCAGAAACAGGACGAACATCGTGAAGCCGAGGATTCCAGTGGATATCAGTACTTCGAGGAGCACATTGTGGGGATGGAAGCCAGCGTACTCCGACTCCAGGCTGTTTCCAAAAATCGGTGACGCGAGGAACTGATCCCACGTGTGCTGCCAGATGACCACTCGCACGGCGGACGTCGCGCCCGCATCAACGGCCTCGGATATCTCCAGGACACGGTCGAACACGTTGGTGCCGAGCCAGAACGTCGCCAGGTAAAGCAAGGCAGCGAATACCAGCAGCGCTCCAATCTGGGTGACTTTCCTGCCGAACCTCCGGCTCAGGAGAATCTGGAAGACGAACGGAAGCCCCAGGCTGAAGATCGACCCTCGCGAGGCTCCAAGGAAGAACGGCCCCAGACTCAACAGCAGCGCGGCGTACACGGCCAGTTTCCTGCGCCGGCTGACCGTGTTGGCCAGGAGGTACGAAATGCCGACGCCCATCGTCAGAGCCGCGCCGTAGGACAGCGCGAGCGGCGAAATATAGTTGTCATTCCTCGTCACCACTTGGGACAGGCGCGCAACTTCGCCCAGGTACTGCCCATAGAACACCAACGTCAGCAGGGAGAAGGCGACTGACCCGACCACCACGGTCAGGAAGATGGCCTCGTACTGCCGCCGATGGAAATCACTCAGACTGAGAAAACTCAATGGCAGCAGGACGAACGACGTGAAGTACAGAAAGAACTCGAACGGTGTTCGATGGAAATGCGGGTTCAGGCCAAAGCTCTCCACCAGAATTCGCAGCAAATAGAGCGCCGAGAACAGCCAGAAGAAGAGCAGGCCTTTTCGCAGTGTGAGCTTCGGTCGAGTCGCAAAGGCCAGGGCGAGTCCACCGACAATGACCAGCCTGAGGGGAATCGTGACGAACCGTGACGCCGACAGGCCGATGGTGTTGCTCACGAGCATCAGCGCGGCGGAGTACCCCGTGAAACCAAGAAACATGGCTACGGAGACGCTCCCGCTCACGATGCTGTCTCTACTGACGCGCACTATCTTCTCCTGTCAGCACAACCCGCCGGATGTCCGCCCGCGGCCCACGCGCGTGGGAGCGTCCCACGATCCTGCCCAAGAGAGGCTCACCGGAGCCTGTGAAAGGTATCATGCCGCCACACCAGGCCAGACTCGGACTCCTGGGCTGAAAGTTATGGCAGAATACGTAATCCAGAGCAGACCCTGCGCCTGGTTGGTACTGGCCGCGCCCCCATGAAGCAAATTCTCCAGCACCTTGGCAACGGCTCCACCGAGGTCGCCGACGTGCCTTGCCCGAGTGCAGGGCACGGTCAACTGCTCATTCGGACGTCCAAGTCCCTGATCTCGGCGGGCACGGAGCGGATGCTTGTCGACTTCGGCAAGGCCAATCCCCTCGAAAAGGCACGGCAACAGCCAGACAAGGTCAGACAGGTTCTCGACAAGATCAAGACCGACGGCCTGCTGCCGACGGTCGAGTCCGTGCGCAACAAACTCGACCAACCCCTGCCGCTCGGCTACTGCAATGTCGGTCGGGTTCTGGAGGTGGGACAAGGGGTCTTCGACTTCGAAGTCGGGGATCGCGTGGCCTCGAACGGCAGGCACGCCGAAGTCGTGGCGGTGCCCCGCAACCTGTGTGCGCGGGTTCCAGACTCCGTTTCGGACGACGCGGCGGCGTTTGTCGTCATGGGGGCCATCGCGCTCCAGGGGATTCGATTGGCGCAGCCCACCCTGGGTGAAGCCGTGGTCGTGACCGGACTGGGCCTGATCGGCCAGATTGCCGTGCAGTTGCTCCGGGCCAACGGGTGCCGCGTTCTGGGGATCGACAGGGATCCCGCGCGGCTCGAACTGGCCCGTCAGTTCGGCGCCGAGGTCGCGCTCGTCGGTGACGGCGCTGACCCGGTGGCGGCCGCCGTGCAGTTCTCCCGCGGACGCGGCGTCGACGCGGTGATTGTGACGGCCGCGACCAAGAGCAGTGAACCGATGCATCAGGCCGCGTTGATGTGCCGTACGCGCGGTCGCATCGTCCTGGTGGGTGTGACGGGGCTCGAACTGTCGAGAGACGACTTCTACCAGAAGGAGTTGTCGTTTCAGGTCTCCTGCTCCTATGGACCGGGACGCTACGACCGTGACTACGAGGAAAAAGGGCAGGACTACCCGATCGGCTTCGTCCGATGGACCGAACAACGCAACTTCGAGGCGGTGCTCGACATGATGGCGGACGGCCGATTGAATGTGGAGCCGTTGATTTCCCATCGGTTCGCGATCGGACGGGCCGCTGATGCGTACGCGGTTGTCGGCGGGAGCGAGCCGTCACTGGGGATCGTGCTCGAGTACGCCGCGGCTGAACGCGCCGATACCGCGGTGCGGGCGCAGGCGGTGCCGGTGGCTTCGGCACGAGCATCGGCCGTTGCCGGCGCGTCGCCGAAGGTGGGCTTCATCGGCGCCGGCAACTACGCGACTGCGGTGCTGATTCCGGCCTTCAGGGCCACCGGGGCCACGCTGTCAGCAGTGGTCTCAAGCGCCGGCGTGACGGCCGTTCACGCAGGCAGGAAATTCGGATTCATCAACGCGAGCACGGATCCGGCGACCGTGTTGGCGCCAGGTGCGGCCGACGCGGTGGTGATCGCCACCCGGCATGATTCGCACGCGCGATATGTCGTCGCGGGACTCGAGGCCGGCCTGCATGTCTTTGTCGAAAAGCCTCTGTGCCTCACGCTTGACGAACTCGGGGACATCGAGGCGGCGTATCGGCGTCAGGCGGAGGCCGGGAAGGCGCCGATCCTGATGGTGGGATTCAATCGGCGCTTTGCCCCACATGTGAAGCGAATCAAGCAGGCGCTGACGCAGGTCTCTGGTCCCAGGACCTTCGTGATGACGGTCAACGCCGGACGCCTTCCGGCGGAGCACTGGACGCAGGATCCGGCTGTGGGCGGGGGCCGAATCGTCGGGGAGGCGTGCCACTTCATCGATTTGTTGCGGTTCCTGGCAGCGTCGGCCCTGATCAGTGCGGACATTCGATCGATGGCGGATCAGACCCGGGACACGGCGTCCATCACGCTGACGTTTGCTGACGGTTCGCTGGGTACCATTCACTATCTTGCCAACGGGTCCAAGGCGTTTCCCAAGGAACGGCTCGAAGTCTTCGCCGGCGGCAGAGTGTTGCAGTTGGACAATTTCCGGGTGCTACGGGGGGTTGGCTGGCCCGGGATCAGGACGATGCGTTTGTGGCGGCAGGACAAGGGGCAGGGAAGTGGCGCCGCGGCGTTTGTGGAAGCTATTCGGAAGGGCGCTCCCTCTCCGATCCCATTTGACGAACTGCTCGAAGTGAGCCGTTGGACTCTTGACGTGGCCGGCCGGGCGTGAAGATTCTGTGGGTCAATCAGTTCGCGGCCCTCCCGGAGGACGGCGGAGGCACGCGGCACTTCGAACTCGGCCGGGAACTGGTCCGGCGGGGGTGGCCGGTGTCCGTCATGGCGTCCGACTTCCATCTGCACCGTCGCGTCTATACGCGGAGGCCGGGCACGGCCGACCGGAGTCCCGTGCCCGAGGTTGTCGACGGCGTGGAGTTCCAGTGGTTGTGGGCCGCCGCCTACTCCGGCAATGACTGGCGCCGCCTGATGAACTGGTGGACGTTCTCGCGGTCCGCCCTGCGGGCCGGTCGCACCGGTCCCAGGCCCGATGTGGTCATCGGGTCGTCCCCACAGTTGCTGGCTGCGCGCGCGGCGAGACAGGTGGCCCAGGCCTGGGGGTGTCCTTTCGTCTTCGAAGTACGCGACCTTTGGCCGGAGAGCCTGGTCGCCGCCGGTGGGACTCAGGGGATGGCGTACCGCGTGCTTGACCACATCGCGAATGATCTCTACCGGACCGCGGATCTGATTCTGGTGTTGACGGACGGGGTGGCAGACTACCTGCGCAAGAAGGGGGTGAAGCAGCCGATTGCCTGCGTTCCCAACGGTGCGGATGTGCAGCAGCCGCGGCGTTCGCCCCGGGCCGCCGACGACCAGCGGCCCCTGACGCTGGTGTACGCAGGGGCCCTCGGGGCTGCCAATGGTCTGGAGAACGTGCTGGAGGCCGCGGCGACGTTCGGACCTGGTGGCGGTGTCCGTTTTGTGTTTGTCGGGGATGGGCCGGAGCGAGGAAGGCTCGAGGCTGACGCGCGGCGCCGCGGGTTGTCCCACGTGTCGTTCCTCGGGCCTTTGCCAAAGTCGCAGTTGTCAGAGATCTTTGCGGACGCAGACGCCGGATTGATGGTCCTGCGCGATTCGCCCCTGTTCTCGTTCGCCGTCAGCCCGAACAAGCTCTTCGACTACCTGGCGGCTGGGCTCCCGGTCGTGAACAACGTCTCCGGCGAAGTGGCGCAGATGCTCCTCGAGGCCGGCGCCGGCGTACAGACTGAGGACGGCAGCGCCGCTGGCCTGGTCGCGGCCATCACCCGATTCCAGGGAACCGATACTCTGACGCGTCTCCGAATGCACACGGACGGTCGGCGATGGGTGGAGCAGACGCACAGCCGCGTGGTGCTATCGCAGCGATTGATCGAGGCGCTCGAGGCGCTCAGGTGACGTCGGGGCGCGTTCGGGTTGGTGTCGCCGGTCGGACCATTCTGCAGACGTTCGGTTGGAGGGGGATGACCCGCCGGGTCCGTTTTGAGGTTCGGCGTCAGGCCGGCCTG
>JAHEFO010000214.1 GCA_024640135.1 Acidobacteriota bacterium | reverse complement strand
GACGCACCCGTTGTCGCCCTATGCGACGCCGATGATCAAGAAGTACGTCCGGTACGGCGCCAGTCCGCGCGCGGCGCAGGCGCTGGTGCTGGCGGGCAAGATTCACGCTCTCACTCAGGGACAGGCGTTTGTCTCCCCCGAGAACATCCGCGCGATCGCGCTGCCGGCGCTGCGGCATCGCGTGTTGCTCAATTTCGAAGGCGAGGCCGAACAGGTCGACACTGACGTAATGGTCAATGAATTGCTGGCCGGCGTCTCGGTCGACGCCTGATCGCCCGCAGTACGACCAGTGGCTCTTAGCTTCGACTCAGATTTCCTCAAGAAACTCGAGTACCTGCACGTCGTTTCCAAGAAAGCGTTTGCGGGGCAGGCTCGTGCGGACCGCCTGGCGCCCAAGCGCGGGCGCGGGTTGGAGTTTGCCGACACACGCGGGTATTCCCCGGGTGATGACTTCCGCCATATCGACTGGAAGGCCTACAAACGTCTGGGACGCTTGCTGCTGAGACTGTTTGACGAAGAACAGGACCTGCCGATCTACCTGTTTATCGACGTCAGTCAGTCGATGGGCGAGTCGGAGAAATTCGACCAGGCACGTCGCGTGGCTGCGGCCCTGTGTTACATCGGTTTGGCACATCTTGATCGCGTCACCATCATGCCGTTTGATGAGACGGTGCGCGAGGAGCGCACGGCCGGGCAGGGCAAGGGCCGCATCTTCCGCGTGTTCGAGCAGTTGGAGGAGATGAAGACGGGTGGCCGAACCAATCTGGCCGAAGCCTTCAAGCTATTTGCGGCTCGCGGCCGGCGGCAGGGGTTGGCCGTGATCATTTCGGATTTTCTCGATCCCGAAGGTTATGAGAGCGCCCTGAAGGTCCTGCAAGCCCGTGGGCACGACGTCTACGTCGTCCAGATGGCGTCGGAGGCCGATCGGGATCCTGGCGCCTTGGGGGACGTGAAGTTCGTCGACACCGAGACCGGGGATGTGCGTGACTTCGAGGTGACGCCGGCACTGGCTGCGGCGTATACCAAGGCCTGGGAGACCTACACCGAAGAACTCGCGAGCTTCTGCGGGCGCTACAACATCGGATACGTGCGGGCTGATGTTGAGCGGTCGGTGGAAGAAATCATCCTGCAGACCTTTCGTCAGGGACGGTTCGTCGCATGAGTTTTGGTGCGATGGCCGGATGGCAGGCCTGGGGCTTGCTGGCGCTCACCGCGGGCGTCATGTCGTGGCTCTTCTTCCTGAAGGTTCGCGCGCCGCGAGTGCATGTCCCGTCGCTGATGCTCTGGACGAAGGTCCTGGATGCGGAGCGGGAGATGACCCTCTGGGAGCGTATCCGGAAGATGGTCTCCTGGCTGGTCATCATGGCTGTTGGCGTCATGCTCATGCTGGCGCTGACGCGGCCGGCACCGAGCGTCGTCGCTGCGGGTGGCGGGCGGCGCCTGATCGTCATCGATTCTTCCTGGTCGATGGGCGCGCAGATGCCGAGCGGCGGCACGCGCTGGAGAAACGCGATTGCGCGCGCGCGGACGCTGATCGCCGCCGCCGCTGGGGACGAAGTGGCGCTGGCGACGACGGCGGACGGACTCGTCGAAGGTCCGACAACCGACAGCGTTCTCCTCGAGGCGGCACTCGATCGCATCGCGCCTGCTGGTGGCGAGGGCGCGGACTGGCCCAGGCTGGCTGACGTGTCGGTGGTCCACTTCATTACGGACGGAACGATTCCCCGCTCGACGACGGGACTGGAGGCCTCGGGCGCTCGCGTGAGTCTCGAGCCGGTCTACGAGGCTGCCGCGAACGTGGCCATCACGGCATTCGAGACTCACGCGAGCGGCGATCCGGCGGTCCAGTCGGAAGCCTATCTGGAACTGGCGAACTACAGCGCCGGCGCCCAGTCCGTGCGGCTGGTGGTGACACGTGGCACGGTCAGCGTGGCTGACGCGTCCATCGACCTCGCCGCGGGAGAGGCGGTTCGCCAAATCGTTCCACTCGGACTGGAAGGCGACGCCCGTGTGCGGGCACGCATTTCGGCTCGTGAAAACGCACTGGCGATTGACGATGAGGCCGTTGCGTGGATCGCCGACGCGGAGCCGCTGGCCGTCACGGTGGTGAGCGATGCGCCGGGGTTCCTGCAGGTCCTGTTTGAACGGGTGCCGGGCGTCAGGACGACCTTCGTCGCGACAGGAGCCTATGCGAAGGCACGCACCGGACCGGAAGACGTGCTGATCTTCGATCACTGGGTGCCACCTGCCGCGCCAGACAAGCCGGCCCTGTTCGTGTCTCCGTCCAGCGTCGAGTGGATTGGCCAGCTCCGTGAGGAGCGTACGCCGACGTGGACGACCTCGCAGGCGCACCCGGTGCTACGCGGAGTCGATCCATCCACCGTGACGCTCGAGCGGGCGCGGGCCGCGGAGTCCGATGCCTGGACCCCCATCGCACGATCGGCCACGGGCACCCCGCTCGTGAGCGTCGCGGAGAGCCTGGAGTATCGGCGGGTCATGTTGGGCTTCGGTTTTTCGGAGGCCGAATCAAACATCGTGCTTCAGCCGGCGTTCCCGGTATTGGTGGTGAATGCCATTGAGTGGTTGGCGCGACCCTCGCTGGGGGATCAGGTCAGACCGGGCGTCGTCGGCCTGAACGCGGTGGTCTCGCATTTGACCGCGCCCGACGGCAGGCAGGTCGAGGTCACGCAGTTTGGCGACGGGCGCCTGGCGCGAATCATGACCCCCGGGTTGTACCTGGCCGAGGGTGGCGGAATGCGAAGTGCGCTGGCCGTGAATGTCGGCGACCCGCAGGTCTCGAATGTGGCGCGGACGTCGCTGTCGACGGCGACGCTGGCCAGCACGGCGACACCCCAGTCGAACGCCCCATGGTGGCCCGTGCTGATTGCGATCGCGTTTGTCTTCGTGCTGGTGGAGTGGTGGACGTGGCATCGCAGGATTACCGTCTGATGGCGGGGCAGGAGACCGTGGCATGTCGGTAATCTGGACTTCGCCTTCGGCATTGTGGCTGCTGGTGCTTGTGCCGCTCGTGTGGCTGGCGAGCCGGTTCTCGCGCACGAACTTCAATCCGCGACAGCATCTGTTGCAGACGATCGTGCGAACGGCTGTCCTGACCGCGCTGGCCGTCGCGTTGGCGCGTCCGGTCTTCGAGGTCGGGTCGTCGCGACTGTCGGTGGTGTATCTCGTTGACGTGTCCTACAGCGTCTCGTCCCAGTCAGTCACCGAAGCCGCAGCCCGCATTGGTGAGCTCAATGCCGCGCTTCGTCCCGATCATCACCGCATTGTGGCGTTCGCACGTCAGGCGCGGGTAATGGCGGACAGTGAAGCGCTGACACAGGTGGTGTCCGCCGATGACGAGACCGGATTCGATCGCAGTGCCAGCGATCTGGACGCGGCGCTGGCCTCTGCCCGGGCCGAACTGGCGCCCGGGCATATCCCTCGGCTCGTGCTGTTCTCCGATGGGAATGCCACGACGGGCGATGTGGCGTCGATCGTCGCGCAACTGGCTGGCGCCGGTATTCCGGTGAGCGTCTTTCCGATGGCGCCGCGTGAGCTTGGCGACGCCTGGGTGGAAGCACTCCGGCTGCCCTCACGGCTGGCACCAGGCGGCCTGATTGCAGCCACCGTCGACGTGGGGTCGCAGCGTCAGACCAGCGCGACGGTGGAAATACGGAACGGGACCGAGGTGCTTGGCAGTCGCGCGGTGGAGCTGACGCCGGGGACGACATCCGTGGTCGTGGATATCTCGCTGGACGAAGCCGGCGCGGTGACGCTCGAAGCGCGCGTGACGTCGCCGGGAGACCCGCTGGAGACGAACAACGCGCTGGCGCAGGCCGCCTGGGTGGCACCCCGGCCGCGGGTGCTCTACATCGAGGGCACGCCGACCAGTGCCCGGTACCTTGAATCCGCGCTGCAGCAATCTGGCTTCGACGTGGAGACCCGTCCGGCCGCAGGGCTGCCCGCCACGAGCGACGGCTTCGAGTCGTTCGATGTTGTCGTGCTGAGCGATCTCGGTCGCTCCGTCCTTCCGGACCAGAGAATCGCGGCGCTGTCCACGTGGGTCGAGCAGTTCGGCGGCGGCCTGCTTGTGGCGGGCGGCGAGGCGGTCTTCGGCGAGGACGGCTATCGGGAGTCGCCACTCGAGCGGCTGCTGCCGGTGACGTTCGAACGCAAGGACGAACCCGAGATCGCGCTGGTGATGGTCCTCGACAAGTCG
This sequence comes from Acidobacteriota bacterium, assembly GCA_024640135.1. Classification (GTDB taxonomy): domain Bacteria; phylum Acidobacteriota; class Vicinamibacteria; order Vicinamibacterales; family SCN-69-37; genus SYFT01. The sequence goes on along the minus strand of JAHEFO010000214.1, from coordinate 2,920 downwards.
TGGAGCATGGCAGGCACCAACATCGAGATGCTCCGCATCTCCGCGCAGGCGGCCGTGGATGTCATGAAGGACGAACACACTCTCGGGATCGTCACCTTCAACGACAGTCTGGATTGGACCCTCACGCCACGGCAGGTCGGGCCCAATCGCGAGGCAATCCGCGCGGCGATCGCCGGCATCGAGCCGAGCGGGCACACCCTGATCTTTCCGGCCGTCGAGCAGGCGTACCTGGCGTTGCAGAAGCTCAAGGCCAGGGCGAAGCACGTGCTGTTGTTGTCGGATGGCCGTTCGTATCCGGATGACTACGAGGCACTCGTCAAGAAGATGACCACCGAGAAGATGACCGTCTCGTCTGTGGCCATGGGCGCGGCGGCCGACCGCGAGCTGCTGCAGAACATCGCCAAATGGGGTGGGGGCCGGAGCTACGCCGCTGATAATCCGAGAGACGTCCCGCAGATCTTCGTCAAGGAAGCCAAGGACGTCACCTCTCCGGGATTTGATGAGGAGTTGCTCAAGCCAGTGGTGAAACACGTTGGGTTCCTGGCGGGGATCGACTTCACGCGCGCGCCGCAGTTGCGTGGCCGGACGGCGACCGTCATCAAGGACACGGCCCTTGAGCTGATTCAAACCGAAGACGAAGATCCGCTGCTGGCGTACTGGCCGATAGGCGCCGGACGGGCGGCTGTCTTCGCGTCTGATGTGAAGGACCGCTGGGCGGCCGATTGGATCCGATGGCGTGGGTACGGGCCGTTCTTCTCCGCTGTGGTGCGGGAGCTCGCGGGGCAGCGTTTTCCAGCGTGGTCGCTGGACCTTGAGGTGGCGCCGGCACGCGGCGTCTCGCGCAGCGTCACGGCGATTGTGGAGGCTCGCGAGGCCGATGGTCAGCCAAAGAACTTGCTGCGGCCCACGGTGCGCGTCGAGGCCGGCGGGAGTCCCCGCGACATCGTGGCTCGTCAGGTGGCGCCGGGCCGGTACGAAGCACGTCTGACGACCGATGCTGCGGCTCTGATCACGGCGACGCTTGTGGACCCGGTCCTGCCTGTCAGCGCAGGTTTGTCGCGCCGGTTCATTCCAGATGCCGGCGCCGAGTATCGTTTTCGCGCGCCGGATGGGGCCCTGCTCAGCGCGCTGGCCGCTTCCACAGGCGGCACCGTGGCGCCAGATGGCGAGAGCCTTCGGAGTGGCGACGCCGACAGCCGGGCCGCCCGCCGTGCCGCGTGGCCCGGACTGGTGCTCTTCGCACTGATCGGCTGGGCGGCGGACTTGCTCCTGCGCCGAGTCAGGATATTCGAGAAGTAGCGCGCGCGCCGGCCGGGCTTCGTGTGAGACCGGGCTGCGCTACTGCTTGTCCACCAGGACGTAGTAGAGGTCCGTCGCGACTTCGAACTCTTCCTTCGTGAGTCCGGTGGCCATCCGCTGCCACTCCGTCGTGGGCGTCACGATCTGCCACGCGCCGGCACGTCCGACCTTGACGGGCATATTGAAGCCGGGTTCGTCGGCTTTCCAGCGATAGCGGACGGTGCCTGCTTCACCAAACGCCAGTTCGAGCGTCGGCAGATCCGTGTGGCGCAGGTACTGGTTGAACACCGGGGTGAGGTCACGCTTGAGTCGCGTGCTGAAGAACGCCGCCACATCCTCGGTCATGATGTTCTTGTACTTATTGGCCTGGAAGAAGTCTCGAATCAACGCCCACCACACCCCATCGTCATTCACGACGCCCCGCAGCGTATGCAGGAAGAGGGCCCCTTTGAAGTACATGTCTTGCGGCGGAGTTCTGTGAAGGCCGCGCTCGGTGATGACGGGCGTGCGGTTCCGGACCTTGGACTTGTAGGCGTTGGTGTACTTCAGCCCGTCCTCGTAGCCGAACTGTCGCTCCACGTAGAGGCACTCGAGGTACGTGGTCCAGCCTTCCTGGATCCACATGTCCGAGACGTCCGCAGCTGAGACCGCGTTCCCGAACCACTCGTGCCCGCTCTCGTGGATGATGATGAAATCAAATTTCGTGCTGATGCCGACGCCCGTCCAGTCGCGCTCGAGGTAGCCATTGGCGAATCGGTTCCCGTAGGTGACTGCGCTCTGATGTTCCATGCCCGAATACGGCACTTCAATGAGCTTGTAGCCGTCCTGTGGAAACGGGTACTCGCCGAAGTAGTGTTCGAACGCCGCGATCATCGGCTTGGCCTGGCTGAATTGCGCCCGGGCTTTGGCGATGTTCTCCGGGAGCACGTAGTAGTCAAGCGTGAGGTCGCCCATGGTTTCGCCGAAATGCTCGTACGTGCCGATATTCAGGGACACGTTGTACGAGTTGATGGGGTAGTGGACACGCCAGTCCCAGCGGGTGTAGCCATCGCCGAGATCCGTCTTGCCGATGAATCGTCCGTTGGAGACATCGACGAGGGGGTTCGGCACCTCGACGCTGATGTCCATGCCGTCCACCTCGTCGCGCCACTGGTCCTTGCTGGGCCACCAGATGCTGGAGCCTTCGCCTTCGCAGGCGGTATTGATCCAGTGGCGTCCGGCTGGGTCCTTCCTGAAAGCAATGCCGCCAAAGCGGCCTGTTTCCAGCGGCGTGCCGGAGTAGGCGAAATCAACTTCGTAGGTCTGGCCCTGCCGCAGGGGCTCCGGGAAATCAATGAAGACCGCATTCAGTTCACGCTCGTACGTCAGCGGCGTGCCATTCATCTCGATCCGGTCCACCGAGAGGTTGGCGTACAAATCCAGTCGGATGCGCTGGTCGTCTGACAGCATCTTGAATCGCACCCGGTTGCGACCGCTCACGTACTTCCTGTCGGGATCGACCCGAACGTTCAGTGCGTAGTGGAGCAGGTCGTTGTTGGCGCGATACCGGTCGTAACTGCCCCGCAACTCAGCCGCGCGGAGGTCCTGGGCTGACGGCGCCGCCGGCTGGGCGACCTGGGCT
>JAHEFO010000213.1:4136-7195 GCA_024640135.1 Acidobacteriota bacterium | reverse complement strand
ACGGTACCGGCAAGGAAGTGGTGGCGAGTTTGCTGCACCGGCTGTCGAATCGCTCGTCCCGGCCTCTGGTGACGATGAATGCCGGAGGGTTGTCCGAGGGCGTGGCGGAAAGCGAGCTGTTCGGTCACGTGAAGGGAGCGTTCACCGATGCGCGCACGGATCGCATCGGCTGTTTCGAACTGGCTGACGAAGGGACGTTGTTCCTTGATGAGATCGCCAATATGCCGGCCCGCCTCCAACCAAAGCTGCTCCGGGTGCTGCAGACGGGCGAAGTCCAGAAGGTGGGCTCCTCTCGCGTGATTTTCGTCAACGTCCGGGTCATTTCGGCGACCAACGCCGACTTGCCCTCGGAGATCGCCGCAGGCGGTTTCCGCGAGGATCTCCTGTACAGGCTGAATACCGTGGTGATTCACCTGCCGCCGCTGCGGGAGCGTCGTGAGGACATTGTGCCGCTGGCGGAGCACTATCTGGCTCGGTATTCCCGGCGCTATAAGCGGACATTCGAGGGATTGGATCGCGCGGCGCGTCAGGCGCTCGAGACACATCTCTGGCCCGGCAACGTGCGCGAACTGGGACATGCGATCGAACGTGCCGTGCTCATGGCACAGGACAGCGTGATTACGGCGCAGGACCTGGGCGTCCAGGCGGGGGTGGGGGCAGCGCCAGCCTCCGGCGATGACATGACGCTGGAGCAGTCAGAGAAACTGTTCATCCAGAAGGTCCTGGCCAAACACGCCGGCGATGTCCGGAAGGCCGCTGAACAACTGGGCGTCAGTCGCAGCGCGCTCTACCGCCGGCTTCAGCACTTCGGACTGTGAGAGACCCCCATGGATCCTCAGACTAGGCGAGGCGCGCCCAAGGCGCGCAATCTGGAACTGGCGCTGACCCTCCTGGTGCTGGGCGGAGGATTGCCGGCAGTCGGCGTGTCGCTCTGGTTCCTGTGGCGGCAGGATCTGGCACCGGAGGTCCGCTGGACCCTGTCGGTCGTCCTGGTGAGTGTCTGGCTCGCCGCAGCGTCGGCCGCGCGTCAACTGGCCGTCCGGTCACTCAATGTGGTGGCGAATCTGCTGGGCGCGCTGCGCGAAGGGGACTACTCCATTCGCGGGCTCCGCGCGAAGTCCGGCAGCTCCATGGCCATGGTCATGCGGGAGGTCAACGACCTCGGATCGACACTCCAGCGCCAGCGGACCGAGGCGGTGGAATCCACAGTGTTGCTCACACACGTGATGGAAGAGATCGCCGTCGCGGTGTTCGCCTTCGATCCCGACCACCACCTGCTGCTGGTGAACAAAGCCGGTGAGCAACTCCTCGGCAAGACGGAGGAAGAACTGCTCGGCATCCCCGCCGTCGGTCTCGGCATGGACGAATACCTGTCCGGAGAGGCACGCCGGTTGACCGATCGATTAATGGGCCTTCGGCAAGGCCGGTACGAGGTTCGGCGCGCGCTCTTCTATCGCGAAGGCCGTCCGCACAACCTGATTGTCATTGCGGACCTGAGTCAGGCCCTGCGCGAGGAAGAGCAGGCCGCCTGGCAGCGCATCGTCCGCGTCCTGTCGCACGAAATCAACAACTCGCTGACGCCAATCAAGTCCATCGCCCACTCGCTGCGGCGAATTGTCGACCGGGCCGGCACTGCCGGATTCGACCGCTGCGATGAAGTGTCCCAGGGGCTGTCGCTCATCGAAGAACGTTCGGGTGCGTTGGGCCGGTTCCTGCGGGCGTACGCCCAATTAGCCCGCCTGCCCAAGCCGCAACCCAGACTCGTGTCGGTGAGCGAACTCATCGCGCGAATCGTTGAGTTGGAGAAACGTTTGCCGGTGAAGATGATCCCGTCGGCGGATGTCCGGCTGATGGCGGACTCCGATCAACTGGAGCAGGCCCTCATCAACCTGGTGCGCAACGCGGTCGACGCGTCGCTTGAGACCGACGGTGCTGTGTCTGTCGGCTGGCTGGCACAGGGAGGCTGGGCGGAAATCACGATTGACGACGAGGGCAAGGGCCTGCCGGACACCTCAAACCTGTTCGTTCCGTTTTTCACGACCAAGCCGAATGGCTCGGGTATTGGCCTGGCGCTCAGCCGCCAGATCGCGGACGCGCACGGCGGCACGATCACACTGGAGAATCATGTGGACGCCGCCGGGTGCCGAGCCGCATTGCGCCTCCCGGTGGCGAAGGCGTTGGAGACGAGTTCAGCGGGCCAACCTGCCGGAAACTGAGGCATTCGCCCGTTCTGGGCATCGCGAGGAGCCCCTGGCGGCGCGCCCGTGCCGGACTCCGTCGCGAAGCAGTTCCCACGCTCAGGGCTGGCCTTGCCATATAAGGACTGTTCAGCTATAATCATTTAGTCCATACTGTCTCGGGAGCCTTATGACCCGTATCCTCGATCCTCTCGCCTTCCTCCCGCTCAAACCTGATGTCTTCACCATTCTGCTCGTGCTGCTGGATGGGGATGCGCACGGCTACCGGATGATCAAGGCTGCCGATGAGCGGACTGGCCGCAAGGGGCAACTTCAGCCTGGGGCCCTTTACCGCCTGCTCAAGCAGATGCTGGACCACGGTCTGGTCGTCGAGGTGAAGGCTCCCGATGGAGACGACGCGGGCGACGACCGGCGGCGCTACTACGGGATCACGCCGTTCGGTCGTGAGGTGGCAAGCGCTGAGGCCATGCGGATGGCTGAACTTGTGGGGTTGTCGCGGAAACATCGACTGCTGGAGGAAGGGGACGGTGCGTGATCCGGCCTGAGTCTGTGCCGCTGATGGTTCGGCTGGCCGCCGGAGTGTATCGCGCCGCGGTTCTGCTGCTTCCGCGGGCGCTGCGGACGCGGTTTGGCGGTGAACTGGCAGCGACGTTCGCCGTGATGGCGCGCGACCGGCACGCGCAGGACGGCCCCGTGGGCCTGGTGCGCCTGGTGTTCCAGGCCGTGACCGACATTGTTCGTCAAGGTGTTGGCGAGTGGTGGGCCAGCTTGCGGGGGGGCGACCCCATCCAGGTTCTGCGCGAGTCGCACACCCGGCGTCCACGCGCGTATGTGGGAGATGAACGAGGAGGGGCGAGCATG
>JAHEFO010000213.1:0-4126 GCA_024640135.1 Acidobacteriota bacterium | reverse complement strand
TTCAGGACGTCAGGTTTGCCGGCCGGACGCTGGTCAAGACACCAACGTTCACGGCGGCGGTGGTCGTGACCATTGCCCTCGGCGTGGGTGCCACCACCTCGATCTTCACGGTGGTCAACGGAGTCGTGCTTCGCCCCCTGCCGTTCCCCGACTCGGAAGCGGTGGTGATGTTGTGCGAGCCGAACCCCCAGACGGGCAGCTTCTGCGGCGCCTCACCATCGAATGTTGCCGACTGGGTGAGGATGGGCGATGCGCTGGAGAGCGCCGGGGTCGCGCGCAGTGAAGCGGCCATCGTCGAGATCGATGGCGACTCGTTTGGTGTCCGTGGAGGCATTGCCAGTCCGGGGTTCTTCCAGGTTCTTCGACTGCGCCCGGCCATGGGACGCCTGCTGGAAGACGGGGACATGAATCGGGGGGCGAACCACGTCGTGCTCGTGAGTCACCGGTTCTGGGAGCAGCGGCTCGGGAGTGATCCAGCCATTGTGGGCAGGGCGATCACCGTCGGCGGCGAGTCCTACTCCGTGATTGGCGTGCTGCCGGCGGACGCCTTCATCCCGCGCATCGCCGGTGTGGAAATGTGGAAGCCGCTGACGGCCAGTATCGAGAATGTGGAGAATCGTGGCTGGCGCGGCTTCACGGCGATTGGCCGGAGGGCCGCGGATGTGGACATGACCCAGCTCGGCGTCGAACTGGAGACGCTTCGGGCGCAGCTCGAGCAGGCCTATCCTGAGGACAACGCGGGGTGGGCGGTGCGGGCTGTGTCGTTGCGTGGCCAGCTCGTGGGCGACACCAGCCGGGCCCTCTGGATCTTCCTGGGAGCGGTCGGACTGGTCCTGCTGATTGCCTGCGCCAACGTGGCCAGCCTGTTCCTGGTGCGCGCGACGAGCCGATCAACCGAGTTCGCCGTTCGAGCCTCGCTCGGCGCCGGCCGGCGGCGGCTGCTCCAGCAGTTGCTGACCGAGAGCCTGTTTGTCTCATTCGCCGGTGGCGCGCTCGGCTTGCTCCTGGCCGTGTGGGCCACCCGCGGTTTCATCCAGTTGGCGCCGGACAGCATCCCCCGTCTCGGCGAAGTGACGATCGACGGTCGAGTGGCGCTGTTCGCCTTCCTGCTGTCGGCCGCCACCGCTGCCATTTTCGGGTTCACGTCGGCAGGCCGGGCCTCGCAGGCGAATCTGAGCGGCACACTCAAGGGCATCCGGCAGGCGAACCCCGGCGTCGCCCGACTGCGCTCGACGTTGGTGGTTGCAGAGTTGGCCCTGGCGCTGATGCTCCTGGCGGGCGCGGGGCTGCTCGCGCGAAGTTTCGGGCAGCTGCTGGCATGGGAACCGGGCTTCGAGCGCTCCGGCCTGGTGGTGACCTGGATGCTTCCGCCCGGGAACATTTATCAGACGAGCGAGGAACTGGTTGACGTCATGGAGCGCGCCCGCGCCGAAGTGTCGAGCGTGCCGGGTATCGAGGCGGCCGGCCTGGCCTCGGGCGGCCCGTTGTTCGGTGGCGGCGACGGCGTGCAGCCCATGACCATCGCGGGCCGTCTTGTGGCCGATGACGAGGCGCCGCCCGTTGAGTGGTACGACATCGGCCCGAATTTCTTCCAGACGCTGGGCTTGCCGATTGTGCGCGGACGGGGTCTCTCGCCTGCCGATGCCGCGGGTACTGCGCCGGTCGCCCTTGTCAACGAGACGCTGGCGCGCCGGTTCTTTCCCAATGAGAGTCCGATCGGTCAGCGGGTGACGGTGCAGGACCATCCGGCTGAAATTATCGGCGTGGTCGCTGACGCCACCTCGTCCCGGCCGGACCGGCCCACGCCGCCCCAGATCTACTGGCCGATTCAGCAGTATCCGCGGGGTGCCGCGTACCTGATCATGCGCGCGGCGTCGGACGTGGCCGGGATCGAGAAGACCGCCCGAAGCCGTGTGGCCGGGGTGGACCCTCGCATCAGCCTGTCGGCATTCGTCCGCCTCGACGATACGTTCGAACGCGGACTGACCAGCCCGCGGTTCAACATGATGCTGGTGGCGGTCTTTGCGCTGGTGGCGGTGGTGCTGGCTGTGGTCGGCGTCTTCGGCGTCATCGCCTACACCGTCGCCAGTCGCACGCGCGAGATTGGCGTGCGCATTGCGCTGGGCGCGACGCCCGGGGTGATCGTCCTGGAGGTGGTGCGCCGGGGGATGGCGTTGGCCGTGGCCGGGATGGCGCTGGGGCTGGCCGGCGCGCTCGCGGTTGGCCGGTTCCTCGAGAGCCTGCTCTACGGTCTGCCGCCCGGAGACGTGCCGACCCTGGCCGCCGCGCTGGCTGTCTTTGGCCTTGTTGCGCTCGTCGCGTGCTGGGTACCGGCTCGCCGGGCTGCGCACGTCGATCCGATCTCGGCGTTGCGGACGGAGTAGGACAGGACGCTCGTGCCGGCGTTCACCCCCCGCCGCGATTGAACGTCACCAGGTCGCCCTCGACGAGCTCGGACAGCGCCGACGTGATGACGAACTCACCGATGGTGAGGCCCTCCAGGATTTGCGTCAGCTGCGACGTCGACAGGCCCGTGCGCACGTCACGGCGTACGACACGGTTGTTCTCGTCCGCCACCAGGGCGAACGTCGCGCCGGCGGCTCGCCGGAGTGCATCGGTCGGCACGACCATGGCCTCCGGCACTTCGGCAATCAGGATTTCAGCCAGGACCGGGGTCTCAATCGTCAGGTCCGCCACGGGGGGGTCGACGGTCAGCGTGACTTTGGCCGTACCGGCATCGGAGGTCCTCGGTGTCGTCACGCGCGTGACGGTGGCCATCATTGGTGTCCGGCCCAGGGCCGTGACCGTGGCGGTCTGGCCGGCCACGATCTGACCCAGGTCCTGCGGAAGAATGTCCACGTCGATCTGGACACGGGTGGGATCAACGATGCGGATGACCCGGTCGGCGCCGGTGGCCAGAACGGTGTCGCCCGGGTAATGCCAGCGCCGCAGCACCACGCCGGAGAAGGGCGCCCGGATCGTCGCTTGTTCCTCCGCCATCTGTGCGGCGTTGAGCGACGTCTGCGTGGCCGCCAGAGACGCCTGCGCCGCCGCCAGCTCCGCCTGAGCGACATCAAGGTCCACTCGAGGGGCCAGGCCGCGGCCGACCAGCGTCTCCATCTGAGTCGCACGGATCTTCGCGGCCTCGACTCGCGCCGCGCCCTGGGCGATGTTGAACTCGGCGGCCTGGATCACGGCGACGCGGCTCGGCACTTCGAACCGCGCGATGATGTCGCCGGCTTCGACCGGGCTCCCCTCGGTGAACGGCAGTTCCGCCACCGTGGAGGTTTCCGCGGCGTACACCGTCCAGTCTCCGTCGGGGACCGGCGCGACAACACCGCGTGCGGTGACCGTCCGCCGGAGAATGTTCAGGCGCACGGGTTCGGCCAGGACGTTGATCGCGCCGGTCAGCGTGTCTTCGGGCGGCGCGTCCTTGGCGCACCCGCCGGCGCCGAGAGCTGCCAGCACCAGCATTGCCACCACTGGACGAGGCGCCTTCCACAGCAGCGTCGAAGCGAGCGACAGCACCACGGTCAATGATGCCCCGATCACGGCATACCAGGGCCACGCAATTGATGTGAAGGCCCATGTCGAAAAGACCGTGACCCAGGCGATGAGCATGGCTGACGCCACCGGCCACGGTTGAATGTGCCGCCGCATGACCGCCACCAGGAACGCGCCAAGCACCGGTCCGGCGCCGAGTCCCAGAACCGCGAGGCCGGCATCGAGGACCGACTGATCGAGGCGGGTTGCCAGCAGCGCGAGGCCGATTTGCACGACGCCCCACGCGATCGTGGCGCGGTGTGCGACGCGCAGCATTTCGGGCTCGCTGGCCTTGGGTTTCCAGTACTTCAGGTAGAAGTCATTCACCGTCGTGGCCGCCAGCGAGTTGATGGACGGCGAGAGCGCCGCAGCGACGATGGCGGCGACCACAAACCCCGCGAAGCCCGCCGGGACGTGGTCGCGGACAAAGGTCGGGATGAGCATGTCGCCGCGGGCCAGATCGGGAACCGCCGCGTGCTGGTAGAACGTGGCCAATGTCACCCCGATGAACAGGAACAGGCCGAACTGCAGGAACACGAGGATCCCGCTGAGCGACAGGCCGACCTGCGCCTGCCGCTGTGAT
>JAHEFO010000391.1 GCA_024640135.1 Acidobacteriota bacterium | reverse complement strand
GTCCATGAGCGCGACAACCGCACCCGTGTGTGTCATTGGCGCCGGCCCGGCCAGACTGGTGATAGCGGTCGCGCTCAAGGAGCGGGGCATCCCTTTCGAGATTCTGGACGCGGGCCGGCAGCCGGGCGGCATCTGGGACATTGGCCGGGACCGCACGCCGATGTACGAATCGGCCCACTTCATCTCGTCACGACGCCTTTCAGGCTTTCGGGGTTTTCCGATGCCGGAAACGTACCCGGACTATCCACGGCACGACCGCATTCTCGAGTACGTCGGCGCCTTTGCCCGGCACCATGACCTCGAGCGGCACATCACGTTTGGCGTGCGAGTCGAGTCCGCAACGCGATCGGATGACGGCGGTTGGAGCGTTTGTCTGGATTCCGGAGAGGAGCGCTCGTGCCGGGCCCTCTGTGTCGCGACCGGCACGACCTGGCATCCACGCCTGCCGAAGGTGGCGGGACACTTCGAGGGCGAACAGTACCACTCGTTCCACTACCGCTCGCCCAGCCAGTTCCGAGGCAAGCGTGTCCTCATTGTCGGCGGCGGCAACTCGGGAGCGGACATTGCCTGTGATGCGGCCCGCAACGCCACGCGGGCCCTGATCAGTCTCCGCCGCGGCTATCACTTCATTCCCAAGTTCATCTTCGGACAACCCGCCGATGTCTTCGCACACTCCGGGCCCCGGTTGCCGCGCTGGCTGGAGGAGCGCGTATTCGGATTTCTCATCAACCGTGTGCTCGTCGGCAACCTCACCGCGTACGGCTTGCCGGCGCCCGACCATCCGATCCTCCGCTCACATCCAGTCCTCAACACGCAGATTCTGCACCACCTGGGTCATGGCGACATCGAAGCGCGTGGCGACGTGCTCGCCCTGGACGGCCGCACGGTCCGGTTCGTTGACGGACGGAGTGATGAAGTCGATCTAATCGTATGGGCCACCGGCTACGACAAACCCTTCCCGTTTCTGTCCGAGGCAGACATCGACCGTCAAGGCGACGCGGTTGATCTCTACCTGAACATCTTCCATCGGCGGCATCCCGACCTCTTCTTTGTCGGTCTCTTTGAAACCGACGGTGCCGGTTACGAGCTGTACGGCGCACAGGCAGACCTTGTGGCGGCCTGCCTGTCTGAACAGCTTGACGCGGCAACTCGGGCCCGGTTCGATGCCCTGCGCGCCGGCGACCGGCCCGACCTGCGCGGGGGCGTCCACTACATCACCAGTCCGCGACACGACTACTACGTCAAGGCCGACGCATACGAAACGGTTCTTCGGAAGACGGCCCGGACTCTGGGCCGACACCCGTAGGGACAAGAACAGGGGCGGCCGATCGTCAGGCCGCCCCGCCGGCTCGGCTCGAAGCCATCCGGCTCATGAGTTCCGATGCCACCACGCAGAATCCAAATCAGAACCCGAACCTCACACCCACCTGCAGCCTGCGAGGATTCATCACGTTGGTGGCCTGTCCAAAGAACGGCGACGTGATCACGCCGCTGTACCCGACGTAGTTGTCGTGGTTGAGCAGATTCTGGCCTGACAGGTAGAACTCGACCCGGAATCGTCTGTCGGCCGCGCCGCCGCCGAAGCCCGGTGCCATGGCCCCACCGCCACCGCCGCCGCCAATCATCACGACCGTGCCCCCGCCACCGCCCCCCTGTCTCGGCGTGCCGAAGCCCCAGGCGTAGGAAATCCGGCCGCCCACGTCCCAGATCGCCGCGGTGCGCGCCGAGTTTCGCGAGATACCTGCCGGCCGGTCGCTGAACAGCCCGTCACGGTTGTCGTCACGGCCCGTCGTGATGTTGTACGGCGATCCGGACTGCGCGCGCGCACTCAGGCCAACGCTCAGGTTCTGGAGAGGCGACATGCTCATGGAGAACCCCGCGCGATGGCGCGCGTCCCCTGCGGATGGCCCCCACTCGGTGTCCAGAGTGTCGCCATTGGCCGGCAGCACGAACGCGCCGGTGGTGTTGGTGTCACTCCTGGACCAGGTGTAGTTGAAGAAGAAGAACGACCGCCTCCACTGCGGCAGCGTCAGGTTCCAGCCCAGATTGACGGAGTGCGTCTTCGCTTCAGCATCGGAGGCCAGCGAGACGATATTCGCGAACGCGGGATCCGGCCTTGCGCCGTCAACCGGAATGTT
>JAHEFO010000212.1 GCA_024640135.1 Acidobacteriota bacterium | reverse complement strand
GCCAGTACAGCATCCGCATCAACGACCAGTGGCGGATTTGTTTCGAATGGCCGCGAGGATCATCAGGCCCGACCAACGTCGAGATCGTGGACTACCACTAGGGAGAGAACATGGCAGCCATTGCAATTCACCCAGGGGAGCACCTGGCGGAAGAACTGAGCGCACTTGGCATGAGCGCGGCTGAACTCGGGCGTCGGCTCGAGGTGCCGACGAATCGCGTGACCGGCATTCTGAACGGGCAGCGCGCGATCACCGGAGACACGGCGCTGCGTCTGGCGCATTTCTTCGGCACGAGTCCCGAGTTCTGGCTCAACCTCCAGGCGCTGTATGAACTTCGGTTAGCCGAGGCCAAAACGGGAAAGGCCATCAGGAAACTCCCGACGTTGAAACACCTCGAAGGGGCGCACGCGTAGCGTGCAATCGCGTGCAAGGCGCCACGGTATCGCTGGCATTGATGGCAACCGTAGCAACGGGGATTCTGTAACTTGCAGAATCTAAGGGACTTGATCAGGCTCGAATCCCACCCTCTCCGCCAATACACTTCGCACCGTCGGGTTCTGATGATCGAGTCTGCACCGTCGCATGCGCCTTCTCGCCGATCAACTCGTATAACCCTTTGACAATCAGTGAGTTAGACAGGTTGCTGCAGACTCGAGGTCCGCGGTTGCCGCGGTGAGGGATTCAGATCGCTGGGGCTGGAGCTGGAAAGACGCTCGCCGAATGGCGCACTGGCACGGTTTCGAGTTTCGCGCGGGTCGTCAGGTGCGTATACTTGCCCCGGCCTCCGCCAAAACAAACCGCTCGATGTCCGAAGGAAGATCTGACGACGGATGCCTTTGGGTCCCCTACTGTTCTCGAGTCGACTTAAGGAGCGTACTGCAATGACCGACAATCCTCTCTCCGGCCTCCAGGGAACCATTCGCGGGACGGTCATCACCCGTGATGACAAGGAAGCATTTACGGCCGCCCGATTCCGGGGATGGAATCATGATCTGAACCGACGCACGAACCCCCTCGGTTTCGTCGTTGCTTCAGGCGTCCGTGACATCGTGACCACGGTGAACTACTGCCGCGAGAACAGCCTCAAGCTCACGGTGCGCGGCAAGGGAGCCCATTCGCCCTACGGCATGGCTGACGACGCGGTCGTGATCGACCTGATGAACATGACGGCGGTGCGGGTGGACCCCGACACGAAGCTCGCGTCCATCCAGGCGGGCGCCAACGGGGGCGACATCGACCACGAGACGGCCCTGCACAACCTGATTTGCATCACCGGTTCGGTCTCCCACACCGGGTTCGCCGGCGTCGCGCTCGGCGGCGGCATTGGCCACCTCAGCCGATGGCTGGGTCCGGTGGTCGACAGTATCGTCAGCTACGAAATGGTGACGGCGAAGGGTGAAGTCATCCGGGTCGATGCAGAGAAGGACCCGGAGCTCTTCTGGGGCATGCGCGGGAACGGAGCCAACTTCGGCATCGTCACCGAGTTCGTCTTGAAGCTGCACGACATGCCCAACGATGGAATCATTCGAAGCGCCCCGATCCTGTGGCCCGACGCCAAGGCGCCCGACGTGCTGTCGTCGTGGATGAAGCGGATCGCTCGCCCAGGCCGCAAGAATACCGAGACGCTCCAGTTCGCCTTCCTGCACTCGCCCGATGGTCACCCGGTGTGTGGCGTCGTGCCGCTGATCGTGGGGGAGACCGAAGAAGCCGCCAAAGGCACCTGCGACGAAGTGGCGGCGTACGCAGGCGGAGCCCTGGTGCGACAAGACACGCAGATGCCCTACACGGCCATGCAGGCCGCGCTCGACGATTGCTTCGCGTTCGACAAGAACTACTGGGACAAGGGCGTTTTCATCGACTGGGATCCGGACAACGAGGACGCGGTCAAGAAGATCATCAGCACGGTTGTCGAGGCCTGGGCCGCCAAGCCCGCCTTCGCCTCGAAACTGTCGACGTTCATCCTCTTGATGGAGGTCAACGGTGCGGTGGCGAAAGGCGACCCGGCGTCTACATCATTCTCCGCGCGGAGCGGGCGATTGTGGGCAACAGCGCTGACCGGGTGGTCTGACGATGACGACGCCCAGAGAGCGGCCAGCAAGAAGTGGTGCGATGACATGATCGCAGCGCTCAGCCCGTTCCATGTCGCCACGTACTTGAACAACGCCATGCCAGCCAGCGCAGAGGACATGCGCGGGGTCTTCTCCGAAGAGACGATTACGCGTCTCCAGAATCTCAAGGAGAAGCACGATCCGGACGGGATGTTCAAGGCTGGCGCCTGGGACTATCAGGCGAACGTCTAACGGCGGTCTGCGCGCGCGGTCCGGCGAAATGTGTCCAGAGCGAGATCCCCGGTGTTCAGCCGGGGATCCAGCTCATCGAGCCGGAACCGCACACTCAGGATAAACGGCTCTTCGCCCGCCATCCAGTGGCCGTAGGTCGTTGTCACAAACGTCCCGTCCGGCAGCACTTCAAGGCCGGCGTAGGCCGCGTCCCACGTGTCCGTATTGTCCTTGAGGCGCACGCGATACTGCCCTGGCCGGCCCTGTTCGATGTCCTGCCAGGTGCCCACCCATAGCACCCAGTCGCCTTTGGTGGGACTGTCCGCCGCCATATCCCGGAAGGTCACTACCAGGCGGCCGTCCGGCGCGTACCGCGCGGTGTGGCGATCACCAGTGAGCGCCGGAGGAAGTTCCCTCGGCTCCGACCACGTTTCCCCATCGTCTTCCGAGAACACCACATGCGACTGGAGCTTTCGCGAGTTCTCCCGCAGGAGCAGGGCCAGGTGTCTCCCGTCGGGCGAGACGATGAGGCCGGGCTCGCAGAGTTGCGCCGTCGGGTGCCTGGTCACCACCCAGGGTTGGGACCACGTCAGGCCGGAGTCTGTCGACCGCGTCGCAAACACCGTGAAGGTTGTTCGCGTGCCGCCATTCCTCAGGAATCGTCCGTCGTCATGGAAGAAGGCGAGGAAATCGCCGTTCTGTTGCGTGTGCAGTGATGCCATGGCGACGATGCCTCCGAAGTCGCCGATGGGCGCGAGCTCGGACCATGTGGCGCCCTCGTCACTCGAGACCGACGCGCGGATGGGGTAGAGACCAGAGAACATCACCAGCCGGTGTGTGCCAGCCTTCGTCCGGACGCGATAGAGCGTGGGAACTTCCCTGGACGAGGCCCAGCTTGCCGGGACGGCAAGCCGATCGCTCCAGGTCAGGCCACCGTCCGTGCTCCGCTTGTACAGGACGGAACCCTGGCCGTGTCCCTTCGGATACACCGCCAGAATGGTGCGACCGTCCCCAAGAAGTTGGGTGGTGGGATGGCCAAGGTACTGGCCAGACTCTCGGTCTACAACCACCTGCCGGTCCGTGTCGGCATCGAGGTCCAGCAAGGGAATCCCGAGTGCCTCCGCCGGCAGTTTGGGTTGGGGGATGAAGGCACCCGTGTCGGCCCACCATGTCTCCAGGGCCTTTCTGAGCTGAGCCGTCCGCTCTGGCATCGTGGAGGCCAAGTTGTTCGACTCCGAGATGTCATCGGCCAGGTCGTAGAGCTCCCAGCGGTCGTCTTCGAAGAAATGAATCAGCTTGTAGTTGTCCCGTCTGATGGCGCTGGCCGGCGTCGTTCTCCATGGTCCCGATACCGACGCGTCGGCTTCGAGATAGACAGGAATGTGCCAGAACAGATCCCGTGTTGGCGGCCTCTGTTCGCCGGATAGAACGGGCACAAGGCTCCGGCCATCAAGAGCCTGTGCGCGTGGCGCGGCTGCACCGGAAATCTCCAGAAATGTCGGATAGAAGTCCGACCCGATCACCGGCACATCGCTGATCGAACCCGGCCGCACCGTGCCTGGCCATCGAACAATCAGCGGCTCCCGGATGCCGCCTTCGTACACCATGCCCTTGGAGCCTCGCAGTGGCGCCATCGAGGTGACCGGACCGAACCCTCCGTTGTCGGACGTGAAAACGACGACGGTATTGGCCGCGAGATTGAGGCGATTGAGAGTGTCCGCCAGTCTCCCGACACTGTCATCGATTGACTGCACCATCGCAGCGTAGGCCGGGTTGTCGTGTTCTTGCGAGCCCGGCTGGTCGCGATATTGCGCCACCAATTCCGGTCGTCCCTGAATTGGCGTGTGTACACCGTAGTGAGACAGATACAAGAAGAACGGGCTCGTTCGGTTCCGTTCGATGAAGCCGATCGCTTCGCTTGTGAGCCTGTCAGCAAGGTATTCGCCTGGCTCGCCAGCTTCCAGGCCAGGCAGTGACCGATTACCTCGAACGTAGGGAAAGATGTGGCTCGGCGGACTGCCTTGTTGGTCTCCGCCGATCGCCCAGGAGAATCCCTGGTCGGTGGGGAGGTGGCCCTCGCCCCCCAGATGCCATTTGCCTGCCTGTCCGGTGGCGTATCCCGCGTCGCGCAGCGATTCGGCGAGCGTCACCACCTCGAGGTCCAGTGTTTCTCGATTGGTGACCGGGACCAGCTTCCGGTCCTGGGCACGGCCTCTGGCTGCGGAACCCACCGTGTAGATGCCGGTACGAGGCGCGTACTGGCCGGAAAGCAGCGCCGCTCGACTGGGCGCGCAGTTGGGCGCGTTGGCGTAGGCGTTCGTGAAGCGCATTCCTTCGGCCGCCAGCCGATCGATGTTGGGCGTCCTGTAGTACGTGCTGCCTTGCACACCAAGATCGCGCCACCCCATGTCGTCCACGTAGATCAGCACGATGTTCGGTTGCTCGGCCGCGACGTCCTGGGCCGCCGAGGGCCCTGGTCCGGCACCGGGTGATGCGCCGGACGATGATGTGGCCGTGACGAAGGCGAGCGCAAGAATCGCCAGCGTGGAGGAGGGCGGCATCCGCGCCGTTTGGGGCCGGACTGTCGAAATTTGTCTCTTCATCGTGGCAGGGCGCCATGATCCCACACAATCCGGGCCCCTGGCGAAGGCGTCCGCTTTGGGATGTGTTCAGGGAAGCGCACCGTCGCTGACGAACAATCTGGGGACAGCTTGCGATATTGCTGATGGTGGGGCGTCTTCGTCGTTTACAGGTGTGACGACGGAAGGCTATTGGTCGAGTTCAGCCATTTCGAGCCCCGCTGGGCTCAATCCGAACCAGGCGTGGGAAGGTTTGCTCGGTCTCGCCACCGTGTTCAACGCCGTCAAGGTCGACAACGTGCGGGTGTGGCCGGTGCGAGTCGGAACGAAGTAGCGTCCCCGCCGCGCACCACCACTCACGCACGCACAGTCACTACCGGGCAGTGCGCGATACGGACCACGTTTTCCGTCACACTGCCGGTGAACAGGTGCGCGATACCCGCACGGCCGTGGGTCCCCATCACGATGAGATCGATCTGGTGATTGCTCGCGTACCCGGCAATTTCCGCCGCAGGCTGGCCCTCAGCCACGTGCGACGACGCGCCGGCCGGCGCTGAGGTGGTGGCGAGCCATTCCTTCAGCCTGCCGGCGACCTGCTGCTCGACCGCCTGCCGATACCCGTCCGGTACCGGCACGTGACCCTCGGAGGTGAGCAGGGATTCGCCCCCAGGCAAGTCGATGACGTGCAAGACGTCAATCGAAGCTCCCAGAGCCGCAGCCAGGTCGTCGGCCAGCATCAGCGCTGCGCGCGACGGCACGTTGAAGTCCACAGGTACCAAAATGCGCTTGAGTGGATTCGGCATGATGACGCCCCTTCCATGCTCTGAAGGCTGCAAACGGGGTGCCAGTGTTCGGGTGCGGGACTGCGCCAAACCCAGCCACCTGAGCTGACATCGCGGGGTTGAAACCCGCGGAATAATGGCCATCCCCAGCACGCGAGCCAGAAAAAGTCGCAGCAAGCCATCGCCCGGGACACCCTGTCGTCCGGCCTGGCGACGCAGGCCAACGCGGCAGAATTGACAATTACCCCTTTTGGACGGATAACAACTTTATCCCCATGAACACAAAGGTCGCACTCCTCCTCATGGTCGCCTCGGTCGCCGTTTCGACTGGCTGCAATCGGTCAGTGACGCTGCTGTTGCCTGAGCCAACGATTCTCACTGAGGTGCTGACCGGGACGGTCGCCCCTCCGGTCGGCGGCATCCCGCAAAAGGTGACCAAGAATTTTGTCGTCGGACAGGGGGGCGGTGAGGTGACTGTCACGTTGACGTCAGCGGTGCAGACGCTCACGGACGGGTCGATGCAAACGACGGTGACGATGGGGTTGGGCGTCGGCACGGTTGTGGATTCGGTCTGCATCGTCCCCTCCACCGCGTTCACCACGACGCAGAGTGGCACCTCGCCGCAGTTGGCCGGCAACCTGCAAGAAGGCACGTATTGTGTGGAGGTCTCCGATGTCACGATGCAGGAGGGGCCCGTCGCGTTCTCTGTCACCGTCACCCATACCTGATCCTGCCTGGAGGCGCATTGCAGGTCGGGAGGACCGGCCACCAGCGATGTCCAACTCCTGTCGGTTCGCAGTCGCATCCAGCCTCTTCGCCGTCGTCGTCGGGCTGGCCGCGCCGGTTGTTCCGGCAGCCCCGGCGCGGGCGCAGGTTTCGTGGAGTCCGGCCGCTGGACCGCTGTTGACGCGGTGGGCGAAGGACGTATCGCCGGAGCGAGTGTGGCCGGAGTACCCGCGCCCGCAATTGGTGCGCCAGGACTGGCTGAATCTCAATGGCCTCTGGGACTATGCCATTCGACCGCGCGACGAGGGCAGGCCCGCCGCGTTCGACGGCACGATTCTCGTTCCGTTCCCAGTCGAATCGGCGCTGTCCGGTGTGATGAAGCCGGTGGGCGAAGCCAGCCGCCTGTGGTACCGGCGGACGTTCACAATCCCCGGGGCCTGGAAGGGTCGCACGTTGCTGCACTTCGGTGCGGTGGACTGGGAGACAACCGTCTGGGTCAACGGCAGGGAAGTGGGTGGACACCGCGGCGGTTACGGCGAAATCACGTTTGACATCTCGCGCGCCCTCGACGCCGGCGGAACGCAGGAGATTGTCGTGGCGGTGTGGGACCCGACAGATGCCGGCACGCAGCCGCGTGGCAAACAAGTCAATCGTCCTCGAGGTATCTGGTACACGGCCGTGACCGGCATCTGGCAGACCGTGTGGATTGAGCCCGTGCCGCCAGCAGCCATCGATTCGCTGACTTTGGTGCCAGACATCGACGCGGGCGTACTTCGGGTGACGACCATGGTCTCGCCCGGCGTCACGGCCACCATCGACGCCGTGGCCTTCGAGGGGTCCCGCGAGGTGGGGCGCGGACGTGGCCGTTCGGGCGAGACACTGGTTGTCTCCATTCCCAACGCGAAACTCTGGTCACCGGATTCGCCCACGCTGTATGACTTGAAACTGACGTCTTCGTTG
>JAHEFO010000211.1 GCA_024640135.1 Acidobacteriota bacterium | reverse complement strand
CAGATAGTCGGCGGCCTCCACGTCAAAGGCCGCGATGGCGTACTGATCGAATGCGGTGACAAACACCACGGCGGGCATCTCATCGACGCCAACCGCCTCGACCACCTCGAAACCGCTCAGTCCCGGCATCTGCACGTCGAGAAAGACCAAATCCGGCGACCAGTCGCGGATGGCGGCAACGGCTTCCAGGCCGGTCGCTGCCTCGGCCACCACCTCCACGGCGGTGGCCGTCTTGAGGAACCGGCAGATCTTCTCGCGCGCCGGGCGCTCGTCATCCACCACCACGACGCGAAGGGTCATGAGCCCGGCTCCGTGTGCCACGGCAGATCGATGGTCACCCGCGCACCGCCCTCGGGGCGGTTGGTCAGGGTCAGGCCCTGGCCGTCACCGTAGAGCGTCCGCAGGCGCTCTGACACATTCGCGAGGCCGACCCCGTGGCCCGGACCTCCGTCGTCCTGCCCTGAAACACCGGGACCGTTGTCGTCGATCGTCAGCACCAGGCGGTCCTGCTGCCGCCGGCCGGCAATCCGGATTCGTCCCGGGTCCACCTGCCTCGCCGTGCCGTGGGTGACGGCATTCTCCACCAGGGGCTGCAGGATCAGGTGCGGCACCAGCGCCTCGCGGATGTCCTGATCAACATCCACGTCGAGCGAGAGCCGGTCGTCGAACCGGGCCTTCATGATGTCGAGGTACGAGCGCAGCAGCTCCAGTTCAGCCCCGAGCGTCACCTCCTGTACCCCGGACTGGCGCAGGGCCTCCCGGAGGAAATCGCTCAGGTTGCTGATCATCGCATCGGCCCGATCGGGATCGGAGTGGGCGAAGGATGAAATCATGTTGAGGGTGTTGAACAGGAAGTGCGGGTTGAGCTGCATCTTCAGAACGTTCAGGCGGGCTTCGGACAACTGCGTCTGCAGCGCGGCGGCCTGCACCTCCCGCTCGCGTCCGCGGCGCAGGTAGACCAGCACCTGGTACCCGAAGAAGATGAGCCAGAACGCCAGGAACTGCTTCTGATACTCCATCAGGAAGCGGTACCGCATGACGCCATAGTCGTAGGTGCCCCAGTCCAGAATCTGATACGCGACCGTGCGCGTCCCCCACATCAGCAAGGTATGGCTCGCGCCGACCACCAGCGACACCCCCTGCAGCGCGGGCACACGATGCCACCAGGTCGCGCGCGTGACCGGAAAGCGCCGGAACGCGGCGACCATCACCGGCAGGAGCATCAGGTTCGTGTAGGCGCCCGTCATCTCCATCAGGAGCGCAAACGCCACGTCGCCGTCCCGTCCCTCGGCCAGATTGGACGAAACGACCGTCGACGCGTTGAGCAGGCCCAACAACGTCCAGAGCAGGAAGAGCAGACCCCAGAGTCGTGGTCCACGGATGCCCATCACCGGACCAGCCTAGCCGAGTTTGGGTCGCTGGCGGGTGTCGAAAGGACCAGCGGGACTCAGGCGTGATGACCGGGACAAATCCGCCGTCGTGTCTATAATGAGCGCGGTCAGTCCCGGTACCGTGGGCCGGTTCTTTGATGAGGAGTGGGACATGAGAGCGTGGCGTATTGCATTGGTGCTGGTATTTCTCGCGGGCCCGGTCGGGTGGGCGCAGGGCCGGGGCGGCGGTCGGGGCGGCGCCCAGGCTGCGGCTCCCTTGTCGCTTCCGCCAGACACGGCACGGATCACGGCACTCAAGACCGAAGCGGCCGCCGAGGTCGACCGCCTCAAGGACTTCTCCCAGCAGATGGTGGACCAGTTGTTCAGCTACGGCGAACTGGGATTCCAGGAGTTCGAGACGTCGGGCTACCTGGTCCGGATCCTCAAGGAGAACGGCTTCCAGGTGGAGGAAGGCGTCGCCGGCATTCCCACGGCGTTCATGGCGACCTGGGGCAGCGGCAAGCCGGTGATCGCCCTCGGGTCGGACATCGACGGCATTCCGCAGTCATCGCAGAAGCCGGGGGTGGCGTATCACGACCCGCTGGTCGAAGGCGCGCCCGGCCACGGCGAGGGACACAACTCCGGCCAGGCGGTGAACATCACGGCCGCGCTGGTGCTCAAGAAGATCATGGAGCGCGAGAAGATCCAGGGCACCATCCGCATCTGGCCCGGCGTGGCCGAGGAACTGGTCGGCACCAAGGCGTATTTCATCCGCGCGGGCCTTTTCAAGGATGTGGACGTCGCGATGTTCACGCACGTGGGGAACAACCTGTCGGTGTCCTGGGGCGATGGCGGCGGAAGCGGGCTGGTGTCGGTGAAGTACAGCTTCAAGGGCGAGTCGGCACATGCGGCCGGTTCACCGTGGCGGGGACGCAGCGCCCTGGACGCCGTGGAGCTGATGAACGCCGGCTGGAACTTCCGGCGTGAACACCTCGCGCTCTCGCAGCGGTCGCACTACGTGATTACCGATGGCGGCGACCAGCCCAACGTCGTGCCGCAGACCGCGTCGGTGTGGTACTACTTCCGCCAGATCACCTTCGACGGCATCAAGGACCTGTGGGCGATTGGCGACAAGATCGCGGCTGGCGCCGCGATGATGACCGACACGGAACTGCTGCCCACGCGCGTGCTGGGATCAGCCTGGCCGCGCCACTTCAATCGCGCCATCGCGCAGGTGACGTTCGAGAATATCCAGAAAGTCGGCATGCCGGAATGGAGCGAGGACGACCAGGTGTTCGCCCGAGCCGTGCAGAAGGAACTGGGCGGCACCGAACGCGGCCTGTCGACAAATGTCGGCTCGCTCGGCGGGCCCACCAACCAGGCGACCAACACCGGCGGCGGGTCCGACGACATTGGCGACATTTCATGGAACGTGCCGACCGTGACGTTGTCGTACCCGTCGAACATCCCCGGCCTGCCTGGCCACAACTGGTCGAACGGCATCGCCATGGCGACACCGATTGCGCACAAGGGCGTGACCGCCGGGGCGAAAGTGCAGGCGATGACGCTGCTCGACATCCTCCTCAAACCGGAGGTCGTCACCGCCTCGTGGACCTACTTCAACGACGTCCAGACGCGGACCCGGAAGTACGAGCCGCTCATCCGGCCGCAGGATCAGCCGGCCATCGACCTGAACAAGGAAATCATGGCGCGGTATCGCGAACAGATGCGGCCGTACTACTTCGATTCGACGAAGTACAAGACGTACCTGGAACAGCTGGGCATCAAGTATCCGACGATCCGGAAATAACGGATGGCGCGCGGCTGACCGCCTTCACCAACACGACCGCCGTCGAAGGGCACAGGGTCGAGAACTCCGCCGTGGCGCGAATGGCCTCCGGTATCTGGTCCCGGTCCGTCGGGACGTAACCCAGCGCGGCGAAGAACGCCTGGGCCGTTGTCGTCAGTAGAAACAGGCGCCTGACGCCAGACTGCCCTGCCGCGTGCTCAACCGCGGCCACAAGCGCCTTGCCAAGGCCCTGCCCGCGGCTGGCCGGGGGGACGGCCAGCGAGCGCAGGAGTCCCACGGTGCCGAAACACTCCAGGCCGACGACCCCGTGGGGCGCACTCGCTGATCCCACGGCCAGGAAACGAACCCGATGTGAGCCGCAGAGGTCGGCCGTGGGCAGCCCGGTGTCCTCGAGCAGACGCCGCACAGCCGTCTCGTCAGGGTGAACCAGGACTGGCCTCATAGACAAAGGTGTAACGTACAACATGGGGACGATGGAGATCGATGGAGGGAGACCAATGACGATTCGCAGGGCGTTCAGCGGAGTGCCGTGGGAACAGCAGGTGGGCTATTGCCGGGCCGTGCGGGCCGGCAACTGGATCATGGTCTCCGGAACCGCGCCGGTCGGCGACGACGGAAAGACGTGGGCGCCGGGCGACGGCTACCTGCAGGCCAAGCGGTGTATCGAGATCATCGAGAAGGCCCTCCGGGCCCTGGGGGCGGACCTGTCGGACGTGGTCCGGACGCGGATGTACGTGACGGACATCTCGCGATGGGAGGATTACGGACGCGCGCACGCCGAGGCATTCGGGACCAATCCGCC
Organism: Acidobacteriota bacterium; assembly: GCA_024640135.1. GTDB lineage: Bacteria > Acidobacteriota > Vicinamibacteria > Vicinamibacterales > SCN-69-37 > SYFT01. Next base: position 3,397 of record JAHEFO010000211.1, on the reverse strand, counting down.
TGCGACCTCCATGGTCGAGGTGAAAGCCCTGATCGATCCGCAGATGCTGATTGAGATCGAAGCGGACGCCGTCCTCGGCTAGTGGCCGGTCCGCGTCATGTGTACGCCCGTGCTGCTCAGCCGATCGTGCAGGGCGAGCGAGGCCGGGCCGAGGGCGAGCAGGCTGCCGGCGACCATCACGACCCCCACGAATGTCGCCAGGACCGCCATCTCCCAGCGCCCGGCCACCAGCGCCACTGCCATCCCCCACAGACCCGCCGTCTGGATCGCACTGCGGCGCCACCGGGCCTGCCGCGAGGATGGGCGGCCATCAGGATCACAGACGCGCATCCCCATCACTCGCTTCCCGATGGTCGCGCCGGTCAGCGGATCGAGAATCCACGCCAGGAACAGCGCGAACGGAAGCAGGTACACCACTTCGCCCACGACGCCGAGCATGAGGGGCACGGGGCCCTTCCAAAGAGTCTCCGGGTCCCCGATTCGCAGCATTACCACGGCTCGCCTGGCGAAGAACACGCCCAGGCTCGAGGACAACAGGATGGCTGTCGCCACACCGGCCATCGCATCGATTGCGGCCGCGACCGCCCGCATCCAGAATCCGGCCGGCCTCGCGATCGACCAGCGTGCGCCTGAGGCCGCGCTACTGCCTGGTGAGGGTCGCGACACCGAAGCCACCGGTGGCCGACATGAACGTGAAGGTACCGCTCATCGTGGAGGCGCTCACGGTCCCGGTGTAAGTGAACGCGCCGAAGTTGAGCGCTCCCGTGACAGTGCCGGAGCCGGAGGCCGCGCCCGCGGAGTTCAGTGTGCCCACCCCGGTCCCGACGGTCGACGACTGGAACGAGAACGAGAGCGTGTTCCCTGAAACGGTGCCGGTGCCAGTGCCCGTCTCATCGCCGAGTCCGAGGCTGGCCAGGCCAATGGTCCCGGTTGCCGTGACGGTCGAGCCGCTGACGGTGAACGTCAGGTTCAGTGTGCCGGAGACCTGGTACCGGGTGTCTGTCCAGGTCCCGACCCACGTCGACGTGCCCGACAACGGGCCGAACGTCGTCCCAGGCTGCACCGGGTCGGCCGGCGACTTCGAGTTGCAGCCGCTCACGACGGTGCAGGTCAAAAGGACGACAAGGAAGAGATACCGGCGACACTGGGCGATCCAAAACATGATGCCCCATAGCCTACCGGATCCCAGGGCAGGACCGTTCCTTCGATGCGCCAGCTAGCGTGACTCGGCCGCTTCGGCGCAGGCCACACACAGGCGCGCACCGGGACGGGCGATCAGGCGCGGCAGAGGGATGGCCTCCTCGCATTCGCGGCACATGCCGAAGTCCTCCTTGTCGATCTGCTGAAGCGCTGACTCGAGGCGTACCAGTTCGGCTTGGCGCTGGCGCCGCGCGGCTTCGGTCACGTGGCCGGCCTGCATGGCTTCCATGCGCGTCAGCCGGCCGATGGCCGCATCCGGAGCCACCGCGGACGCATCCACGACCTCGCGCTCCAGCGACGCCTTGGACTCCGCGATCCGGTCCTTCAAGAGCTGCCGCAATTGCTCCCTGTGCTCCATACCCCATTGTGCCGCACCTCGAGACGAGGCACTCCCGCCGCCAGTACTCATGCCACGCCAACTCGGCGCCACATCTCGAGCGAGAACGCCAGCGCCGCCTGCAGCAGGATGCCGGCCAGCGCATACGCAGAAAAGAACTGCAGGTACGCCGCTGTCAGGAATACCCCTGATCCGATGATCTTGGTCGTCGGCGCGCCGTCACTCAGCGCCAGGTACAGCCCGCCCAGGACGGCCGACACCAACACCGGCACCCAGCCGAGGAAAGCCATGATGAACATCGGTCACAAGTGTACGGCCGCCGGGACGCCCGATTCCTCCCCGGTGACGGTCTACGCCCCGGCGGCCTTACCGGACGGGCGCCCGCGTCGCGGCGCTGGTGCCGAAGAACTTGTTCAGGAACGTCTCCATGCGCTCAAAGGTGTAGAGCCAGCGGCTGTGCAGCAGGGTCTCGTGCACATCGTCGGGGAACACGATCAGCTCGTGGTACACGTTCCGCGCGCGCAACAACTGGACGAGACCGACCGTCTGGGCGAAGTTCACGTTGCGGTCGTCATCGCCGTGCACGAGCAGAACCGGTGACGTCCACTTGTCGATTTCGAAGACCGCCGAAGAACGGTACGCCAGATTGTCCGGATCAAGTTCGCCGCGGACGTGGACACCGGCGAGGTCAACGCCGAGCTTGAAGAGATCCGAATTGCGGGACAACGCCTGCGCCGTCAGCAAGCCCCCGTACGACAGGCCCCAGATCCCCACCCGCTCCGGATCCACATCTTCTCGTGCGGCCAGCCACTGACCAGCCGCCAGCACGTCGCGGTACTCGGAATTGCCTCGGCTGCCCGTCTCGGGGGCCTGGCGGAAGTCGCGTCCATATCCGACGCCGCTGCGGTAGTTGACCGACAGCACGATGTACCCCTGTGAGGTCAGCCACTCGTTCACGCCGTAGAACACATGGTAGAAGCTGAGGTAATGCCAGCCGAGCAACATCTGGCGCGCGGGCCCGCCGTGCACGAAGATGAGCGCAGGGCGCCGCTCGCCGGGCTTGATGTCCTTCGGCAGGAACAACTGGTTGTGGAATTCGACGCCGTCCTCCGCCGTGAGCGTCACGTTGGTCGGCACCACCATCGAGGCCATCGGGAAGTCTGCGCCGAGCGTCGGATAGATCACTTTCTGCGCGCCCTGGCCCACGTCCGGAGCGGTCGGCTGGGCCGGCCACAGTCCCACCGACAACGGCCGCTTGGCGTCTGCACTCAAGACCGCGATCTGACTTCCCGATGACAGTGGCGCCGGCACGTTCTCAATCCCGTCGCCGGTCGTGATTTGCTGCGGGACGCCACCCGTGGTCGGCACACCCCAGATGTGCCGGCGGTCGATGTCGTTGGCATTCGTGCAGTAGTACAGCATCCTGCCGTCGGCCGACAGAGCCACGGCTGTCTGATCTTCGATGATGCCCTCCGTCGTCGTGAGCTGCACGGGCGGCGTCCCACCGGACAGACTCAGCGAGTAGTAACTTGATGATTCATCCGTCGGATTCGCCCGATGCGGGAAGATGACGACGTCGCCGGCCCACTGGATGTTGTTGATGTTGCCGAACTCCGTGTCATCGGCCGGCGGATGCCAGACCTCGGTGGCCTCACCGGTCGCGACATCGGCCACCATCAGCGCCAGCGTCTGTCCACCGGGCAGCGTCGCCTGATAGAGGCCCGGCTGCTGAGCCAGTGGCGCGCCGCCGCCGCGGCCGGCCTGTCCAGCCCGTCCACCGCCGCCCTGTCGACCCGTCGGCGGCGTGGCCTGAACGTCTGGGGGCGGCACGGCAGCAGGCGGCGTCCCTTGCCGGCCGCC
>JAHEFO010000210.1 GCA_024640135.1 Acidobacteriota bacterium | reverse complement strand
CGGTCATCTTTGTCAACAACGCCATCTACGGAATGACCGGCGGGCAGATGGCACCCACGACAATGCCCCAGCAGAAGACGACCACGTCGCCGTTGGGCCGGGACGTGGAGACCACCGGGCACCCGATGCGCATGTCGGAACTGCTGGCGACGCTGGGGACGCCGGCCTTCATCGCCCGGGGGTCGGCGCATGACGGCAAGCACTCGCTCAAGCTGAAGAAACTCATCCGGAAGGCGTTCGAGTACCAACGCGATAACACCTGTTTTTCGTTTGTCGAAGTCCTGTCGACGTGTCCGACCAACTGGGGGCTGTCGCCCGATGAGTCCGATGCCTGGGTCGAGAGCACGATGATGCCGTATTACCCGCTCGGTGTCTTCAAGACGCCGGAACCCTCAGTGACGCCACCCGCTGGAGCCTCGCATGAACACTGAACCCGCCTTGCTGACTGATACCGAAGTGCTGATGGCCGGATTTGGCGGCCAGGGGACGCTGCTGGCCGGCAAGGTGCTGGCGCAGGCCAGCATGGAACTGGGGCGGGCTGTGAGCTGGTTGCCGTCGTATGGTCCCGAGATGCGCGGCGGCACCGCCAACGTGATCGTCTGTATCGCGTCAAGGCCGATTGGGTCGCCCCTCATCGAGAGACCGCGGGCGCTCATCGTCATGAATCTGCCGTCGCTCGAGAAGTTCGCGCCGAAGGTCAAGCCGGGCGGCGTGATCATTGTCAATCAGTCCCTCATCGACAGAGACCCGCAGCGCGACGACTGCCGTGTGATCAAGGTGCCGTCGCGCGAGCTGGCGGAGGAGGCCGGATCGGCCCGCGCGGCGAATTTCGTGATGCTGGGGGCCTACATCGGCGCGACGGACACGGTGCCCGAGGACGCGATCGAGCGGGCGATTGCCGTGGAGTTCGAGGGCGACAAGGAGAAGTTTGTCGCGCCGTCGGTGGCGGCGTTTCGCGCGGGCGTCGAGGCGGGCCGGCAGTCCACGCACTGAGTCTGGAAGGAGAACGGCATGTCCAAGGTTCTGATGAAGGGGAATGAGGCGCTCGGTGAGGCGGCCATCCGCGCCGGGTGTGTCCATTTCTTCGGATATCCGATCACGCCGCAAACCGAAGTGCCGGAGTACCTCGTGAAACGCCTGCCGGAAGTCGGTGGGGCGTTCGTGCAGGCCGAAAGCGAAGTGGCCGCCATCAACATGGTGTACGGCGCGGCCGGTGTCGGGATCAAATGCATGACCTCCTCGTCATCGCCCGGGATCAGCCTGATGGCCGAGGGCATGAGCTATCTGGCCGCCTGCGAACTGCCGTGCGTCGTCATCAACATCATGCGCGCAGGCCCCGGGTTGGGCGGCATTCTGCCGTCGCAGAGCGACTATTTCCAGGCGACGCGGGGACACGGGCACGGCGACTATGAGTTGATCGTGCTGGCGCCGGCCTCGGTGCAGGAAGCCGTTGATTTGATGACGCTGGCGTTCGAACTCACCGAGAAGTACCGCAACCCCGTCATGGTGTGCGCGGACGGGATGATCGGCCAGATGATGGAGCCGGTCGAGTTTTCCGGAAAGGGCCGGGGCGAACCGTACAAGGAGAACGACTGGGAGTTGACCGGGAACAAGGGCCGCCCACGGCGCATTGTCAATTCCCTGTTCCTGGCGCCAGAACAGCTCTTCCAGCACAACATCCATCTCAAGGAGAAATACGACCGCATCCACCGCGATGAAATGCGATGGGAGCTTTATGGCGGTGAGACGCCCTATGACTTGCTGGTTGTGGCGTTCGGCACCATGGCGCGAATCTGCAAGACCGCCATCGACGAGGTGCGCCGTGAGGGCTTGCGCGTGGCGCTGTTCCGGCCCATTACGCTCAATCCGTTTCCGACCACGGCTTGCCGGGAGGCGATGGACGCCATGGGTGAGTCGGGCCGCGTGCTGACCGTCGAGATGAATATGGGGCAGATGGTGCACGACGTGCGCTATGCCGCCGCTGAATCGCGCCGCGTCGAGTTCTACGGGACCGCCGGCGGCATCGTGCCTTCGCCGGACCAGGTGGCCGACGAGATCCGTGGACGGATCGCCCGCCGAACGGAGAGTCACAGCGAACGCGTGCGGGAACTCATGCCAGACGCGATCTGGATGGGCACGGGGCTCTGCGCCGAAGCGCAGGGCGACGGCGTGCCGTGTGCCGGAACGGATGGCACATGCGACACGTGCGGGAAGGCACTGCCGGCTGGAGGACAGGCCGCTAGTCGAGCGCTGTGAACGTTGCGGTGAAGTGGCGCAGCGCCTCCGGCGCGTTTGTCATCCGGTAGCCGCGCAGCGCGTCCCGGCGCTGGCCGACGGCCGCAACGACCTCGGCGACGTAGTCGATGTGCGACTGCGTGTAGACGCGGCGGGGGATGGCCAGCCGCACGAGATCCATGGCCGCTGGCGTTTCCGTGCCGTCAGGATGCCGGCCGAACATGACCGTGCCGATTTCGACACCGCGCACGCCACCTTCCAGATACAGCGCATTCACACAGGCGATGCCCGGGTACTGCAGCGGTGGGATATGCGGCAGGAGGGCGCGGGCATCGATGTAGATGGCGTGCCCGCCGGGCGGCTGGATGATGGGAACGCCGGACGCGATCAGTTTTTCCCCCAGATACGCCGTTGAGCGGATCCGGTAGTACAGGTACGGTTCCTCCACCACTTCTTCCAGTCCCCGCGCGATGGCTTCGAGGTCATAGCCGGCCAGGCCGCCGTACGTCGGAAACCCCTCGGTCAGAATCAGCAGGTTACGCGCCGCGGCCGCCCATCCATCGTCATGCATCGCCAGGAAGCCGCCTATGTTGGCCAGGCCGTCCTTCTTGGCCGACATGGTGCAGCCGTCCGCCAGCGAGAACATCTCCTGCGCGATCTCCTTCGGTGTCCGATGCGCGTGTTCCGCCTCTCGCGCCTTGATGAACCACGCATTCTCTGCGAACCGGCACGCGTCGAGGAACAGCGGCTTGTGGAATCTGTCACACAGCGCCCGAACGCCGCGCAGGTTCTCGAGGGACACCGGCTGGCCGCCACCCGAGTTGTTCGTCACGGTCACCATCACCAGCGGCACGCGATCCCCGCGTTCGGTCAGCAGACGCTCCAGGGCGTCCAGATCCATGTTGCCCTTGAACGGATGCACCAGCGAGGGGACGCGGCCCTCGGCGATCACCACATCGACGGCCTCGGCGGCTTCGGTTTCGATGTTGGCTCGCGTGGTGTCGAAATGCGTGTTGTTCGGAACGATGTCGCCGGGCTTGAGCACGCTGTGAAAGAGAATGCGCTCGGCCGCGCGGCCCTGGTGGGTCGGAATGATGTGCGTGAAGCCGGTGAGGTCGCTGACCACATCTCGGAATCGGTAGAACGATCGGCTTCCGGCATACGACTCGTCGCCCTGGATCAACGCGCCCCACTGGGCCGAGGACATCGCGCCGGTCCCGGAGTCCGTCAGCAGGTCAATCAGCACGTCCTCGGCGTGCAGGAGGAAGACGTTGTTGCCGGCCTCACGCAGGCAGGTCTCGCGCTGCTCACGTGTGGTGAACTGAATGGCCTCGACGGACTTGATGCGGAAGGGTTCGATAATGGTGTGGGGGCGCATAGGGACAGCCTATCCCCGGCGCGGCCCTTCAGCGCCGGCCTGGATTGATTTTCATGAACACGACGCCGACGCCGCCCGGGACGGCGACGGGCGTCAGCGTCCAGGTGCGCGAGCGATGGCCGCGGGTGACCGCGCGGGCGGAGGCCAGGCCGACCGCCGCGCCGAACACCACGTCACTGACCCAGTGCGCGCGATCGCGCACACGGGTCAAGGCGACAAAACTGGCGGCGGCGTACGCGGGGGCACCGGCCTTCCAACCGAAGTGCTCCTGCACCACACCCGCCGACGCAAACGTGGCCGACGTGTGACCCGATGGGAAGGCGTGGTGGCCGCCATAGGGACGCGTGCGATTGACGGTGACCTTCAGGCCGGTCGTCAGCACCCCATTGAGCACCTGCACCCGGATCAGGTCGCTGCCGACATGCGCCAGCAGCGGCCGGTCGAGCAGTTCACCCAGGCCCCACGTGCCCAGCGCCGCGATGCCCATCGTCCAACCGTCTCCACCCGTGCGTCCGATGGCGGTCCACGACGAGGCTGGATGATCCAGTGTCCACCGGTCGACGCGATCGTCCGATCGGCTGATCACAGCGGCCGCCAGTCCGCCGCCGCCGAGAATCGCCAGCGTGTCTCCCCCTCCCAGGCTCCTCAGATCCTCGCCCAGGTTCCGGACGATTCCGGTGATGGGGCGGTCGGGTGGCGGCATCTGGGCGGCCGCACCGGGCGCCTGCGCCGCAGGAGACGCCAGCGCGGCGTTGACGACGACGAAGATGGCAGTGGTCAGCACGGGCGCGAAGATATCAGCGCGACAAGCCAAACGCCAAGCCGAAGGCTACGTGATGTGACAGGGTCGTGGTCTGTCCGGTGCCGTTGAGCGCGGTCGAGATGGTCGGCCTGGCATAGGTCACTTTGTACTCCGTGACGAGTGAGAGGCGGCCCTTGAGTTTGACGTCGAAGCCGATGGCGGCATGTGCCGCCAGGCCCGCATACTCATACTGCTCCTGTTCGCTTCCGAAGACCGTCGTTTCGGCATGGGGCAGCGTCACGCCGCCGCCCACGCGGCTGACCAGCGCGAAGGGCGCATCGCCGTACGCCGAGCGGCCGAATGGCACCCGTGATGTCAGGTTGGCAACGATGAAATTGAGCCCGTGGGTCATCCGGTACCGCTGCACTTGCGGCCGCAGTTGGTCGGGGTTGGCGATGACCTTCAGGTGGATGAATTCGACCTCCACTCCAAGGCGCCGGGTGTCGTTCAGGAACCGGCCCAGCCGCCATCCGTAGTACGGCGGCGTCTTGAACGGCTGGGCGTCGAATTCCACCTTCGAGAAGGTCAAATCGTACCCGTCGCCTTTGACGGTCACATCGGCAGGTCTGGTGGTGTTCGCCCCCATGTAGGCGGCCACGTACCACTGGGCCGAGGCCGGTGACGCGAGGGCCAGCACAAGGACACACAAAGGGATGGAGAGGGCGCCGCGACACAACATCTTGGGCTCCATTCTCTTCCATCCCGCCATTCGTCGTCATTTCCGCCATTTTCGCCGTTTCCCCAGTCCCTATGGCCGGGTGTCCTGATCGCGGTTTGGCGATTGAGGTATCTTTAGAGGTTGGGTACGGCAACAGAAGGACTCCAATGGCTGACATCAAAGCGCTGCTAGAGAAACTCCGGATCGAAGACGTGAACGCGGGAGCCTGTTCGGGCCACGGCCGCTGGATTCGGAATGGTGATCAGAACGGCCGGGTGGTGTCGATCAACCCGTCGACGGGAGAGCCGCTGGCCAGCGTGTTGCTGTCGTCCGAGGCGACGTGTGATCGCGTGGTGGCGGCATCGGCTGAGGCATTTCAGAGTTGGCGCGAGACGCCGGCGCCCAAACGCGGCGATCTGGTCCGAGATTTGGGGAACGCCCTGCGGGAGATGAAGGAGCCGTTGGGAGACCTGGTCAGTCTCGAGATGGGCAAGATTCGAGGCGAAGGACACGGCGAGGTGCAGGAGATGATCGATATCTGCGACTTCGCGGTCGGTCTGTCGCGGCAACTGTACGGACTCACGCTGGCGTCGGAGCGTCCCGGCCACCGGATGATGGAGCAGTGGCATCCGCTGGGTCCGGTGGGGGTGATCTCGGCGTTCAACTTTCCTGTGGCGGTGTGGGCCTGGAACGCGGCACTGGCCGCCGTGTGCGGCGACCCGGTGATCTGGAAGCCGGCGGAACCGGCGCCCTTGTGCGGCGTCGCCGTGCAGCACATCGCCAATGGCGTCATGGCCGACCACGGTGTGACTGGGGTCTTTTCACTGATGGTCGGCAAAGGCAGCCTGGTGGGGGAGCGCCTGATTCGCGACCCACGCATCCCGCTCATCTCCTTCACCGGTTCGACCAGTGTCGGGCGCCACGTCTCAGAGACGGTGGCGGGCCGCTTCGGCCGGTCGATTCTCGAATTGGGCGGCAACAACGCCATCATCGTCGCCGAAGATGCGGATCTTGAATTGGCCACGCGCGCCATCGTGTTCGGGGCGGTGGGCACGGCGGGGCAGCGGTGCACGTCGACACGGCGGTTGCTGGTCCAGAAGGGCATTGCCGACGCACTGGTCGCGCGCCTGGTGGCGGCATACGGCCAGGTCCGGATCGGTGACGCGCTGGCGCCGGAGACGCTGATGGGGCCCCTGGTGAACATGCCCGCGGTCGACCAGATGTTCGAGGCGATCGATCAGGCGAAAGCCCAGGGGGGCGAAGTGGTCTGCGGCGCGAAACGGCGGCTCGAGGCGGGGCCGTTCTTCGTGGAACCGACCATCATCCGGATGCCTGCGCAGACGGACATCGTCAAGCAGGAGACGTTCGCGCCGATTCTCTACGTGCTGGAGTACGACACGTTTGCAGATGCGCTGGCGATGCACAACGACGTGCCCCAGGGCCTGTCGAGCGCCATCTTCACCGAGAACATGCGCCGGGCGGAGGAGTTCCTGTCCGCGCGCGGTTCGGACTGCGGCATTGCCAACGTGAACATCGGCACGTCGGGTGCGGAGATCGGCGGCGCATTCGGCGGCGAGAAAGAAACCGGCGGCGGCCGTGAGTCCGGCTCGGACGCGTGGAAGGCGTACATGCGTCGCCAGACCAACACGGTCAACTGGTCGGACCAGTTGCCGCTGGCGCAGGGGATTACGTTCGGATGATCGGCTGGCGAAGATGACGCCCGGTCATTTCCGCCATTTCCGTCATCGCATCACTGCCGCCACGCTCTCGAGCGCGGCCGTCACCGCGGCTTCAGTCGCAGTGGTCGGCCGCGCGTCGGCTTTCTGCAGCGTCGAGAGCAGGCGCGGCAACGGCGCGGCCGCGGCCTGAATCGCCTGCAGCCGTTCGGCCGTCGCGCCCGCGCGTGCGGCATCGAGCGTCCTGAGCGCGTCATCGATCGCCTTCGACAGCTTGAATTGCAGCGTCAGGTCCGCCAGCGATGTGCGCACGCGCGGATCGAGCTTGACCGTGATGGGCTGCCGGTACGTGCGGCCTGAAACCGTGAGGTGCACCTGATACTGGCCCGGCATCGGCCAGATGCCCTGCGGCGTCATCGGCGTGTTCCATGGGATTGCGGCAATCCCATAACCCAGCCGCGGGACTGCCGGCGCAGCGTAGCGCACGTCCCACACGAACCGATGCAGTCCCGGCGTCGCCGCCAGCTTCTGCTGGGGCCGGATCCAGTAGTCGGGCAGGTTCGGACTTTCCACCGGCGGCTGGTCGGGGTCGTCGCTGGCATACCGGCGGACCACCGAACCGTCGCCACTGATCATCTCCAGCACCACCGGCCCCAGGCTGTTCGGCCCGAGGTAGTAACTGATCGTGACACCGTCGACCGGATTCGGCCGTGTGGGTTCGTCCGGGGGAAGCGGGGTGT
>JAHEFO010000209.1 GCA_024640135.1 Acidobacteriota bacterium | reverse complement strand
CGACCCGGTTCCACGCCCTCGCCATCCTGCTGACACCCACCGCCCATGCGGCCATGGCAGGCGTCATCGATCGTGCGGGGCCGGAACGACGGCCCGCAGTGTTGGTGCGCTCGAGGACGGAACTCGATGCGATCACCGGCTTCCGTCTCCATCAGGGATGTGTCGCGCTTGGCGCGCGCCTCCCGATGGCCACGGTCATGCCCGGCGGCCTCGAGGGGCCAATCCTCGCGCTCGAGCGGGTGCGCGATCCCGACAATGTCGGCAGCATCATCCGGACCGGCGCGGCGCTGGGCGGCGGGGGACTGCTGCTCGGGCCTGAATGTGCCGACCCGTTCTACCGCAAGGCTGTTCGGACCTCGATGGGAGCCGTGTTCACATGGCCCGTCGCTGCCGCCTCGGAGTGGCCGGAGGCGCTGGGCGCGCTGAAGGCCGACGGGCGGGTGCTTGTGGCCCTGATCCCAGACGCGGGCGGTTGTCCGCTGACGGAAGCCAGGGTTCGTGTGAACGGTGCGCCAGTCACCCTGCTCCTGGGCTCGGAGGGCGAGGGCCTGACCCAGGCCGCCCGGGCTCTAGCAGATATCGAAGCCCGGATTCCGATGACGAGCCTGGCGGATTCGCTCAACGTCGCGGTGGCAGCGGCTGTGGCACTCTATGCGTGGAGGACTGACTGATGATGCGTCAAAGCTGTGTCGTGGCCGGGTTGATCGTATTGGCTGGAAGTGTGTTGATGGCGCAGGCGCCCGCGACTGAGATCTATTTGGCGCCCCTGACGTCGACCGGGACGAAGGTGACCGTCGGCAGGGCCGTCAACATCACGAACAACCCCGGCTATGACAATCAGCCGCAATTCCTCGCTGACTCAAGCGGTCTGTTGTTCTCTTCCAACCGCGATGGCGTGCAGACCGATATCTATCGGTATGACATCGCACAGAAGAAGATCGCGCAGGTCATTTCAACGGCTGAGAACGAGTATTCTCCGACGCTGACTCCGGATGGCCGCACGTTTACCACCGTGCGCGGTGCGGAACAGCAGCTCTGGCGCTTCACGCTTGACGGCGCGGACGCGGGGTTGGCCTGGGCCCATCAGGGCCTCATCGGATACCACGTCTGGGTGTCACCGACCCAGGTGGCGACATTCATTCTGGGCCAGCCCGCCACCCTTCAACTCATCGACCTGCGAACCGGCGGGGCCGAAGTGATCGAGTCCGGCATCGGCCGGTCCCTGTTGATTCGGCCGGGACGAGGCACCGTGAGCTTCGTCCAGAAGCCGCAGGGCGCTCCGTGGATGATCAAGGAGTTCGATGCCGGCACGAAAGCGGTCACGACGCTGACGGCCACTGTCGACGGCAGTGAAGACCTGACGTGGACGCCCGACGGCGCCATCGTCATGGGACGAGGATCGAAACTCTTCCTGTGGCGCGAGGGCGCCAGCGGCTGGACGGAGATTGCAGACCTGAATCGGCAAGGCGTGCAGAACATCTCACGGCTGACGGTGAGCCCGGACGGCAAGTGGGTGGCCATCGTGACTCAGGCTCCGTCTCGATGACGCACCCGGCGTTGAAGCAGTCAGAGCGGATGGCGGAGGTCCAGGCGCCGATCATCTCCGTCGTCAGTCGCTGGTGCGCCGAGACGCCCGGGACTCTGGCGCTGGGTCAGGGCGTGGTCTGGTACGGGCCGCCTGAAGAGGCCATGAACGCGCTGCAGAGGTTTCCCCAGAAGCCGGGCGATCATCTCTATGGCGCCGTTGAAGGCGAGATCGAATTAATCTCGATCATCGAACAGAAGCTGCGAGAGGAGAACGGCATCGACGTCGCCGGCGTCAGCCGGGTGGTGGTCACCGCCGGAGGCAATCAGGCGTTCATGAACGCCCTTCTTGCCGTTACGGACCCGGGTGACGAAGTGATCCTGCAGGTGCCGTACTACTTCAATCATGAGATGGCCGTCGGGATGGCCGGCGCCCGTGTGGTGACGGTGCCGACGGACGCCTCGTGCCAACTCGACCTCGAGGCGATCGAACGCGCGATCACGCCGCGGACCCGCGCCGTCGTGACCGTATCGCCGAATAACCCGACGGGCGCCGTCTATCCGGAAGGTCCGCTGCGGACCGTGAACGAGCTCTGTCGGACGCGAGGCCTCTTTCACATTCACGATGAGGTCTACGAGTATTTTACGTACGCGAAGACGCCGCATTTCTCGCCGGGGTCCATCGCTGGTGCGGCCGCGCACACGATCTCTCTCTACTCGCTGTCCAAGGCGTACGGAATGGCCAGCTGGCGCCTGGGATACATGGTGATACCCGAGTCGCTCTGGGGGGCCGTCGACAAGATCCAGGACACCCTGCTCGTCTGTCCACCGATCGTGTCCCAGCGCGTCGCCGCTGCCGCCCTTCGAGTCGGACGGTCATACTGTGAAGGCCACCTCGAGCGGCTTGATCGGATGCGCACCCTGATCGCCGGGGCGCTGTCGCAGCCCGGTGTGCCGTGTGATGTGCCCGCCGCTCATGGGGCGTTGTACTATTTTGTCAATGTGCACACGCCGCTCGACGGACTGACATTGGCTGAGCGACTGATTCGGGAACATCGCGTCGCGGTGATTCCCGGAGTCGCCTTCGGCGCATCGGACGGCTGCCGGATTCGAGTGTCATACGGCGCGCTTGCACCCGCGACGGCCGAAGAGAGCGTGTCGCGCCTGGTGACCGGACTGCGGAAACTTGCGTGACGCAAGGCACGTCCCAGGAAAGAAGATGTCAACGAAAGTGTGGATGAAGAACTGATGAAGATTGCCACGTGGAACGTCAACGGCATTCGTGCGCGGCAGTTGCAGCTGCAGGAGCTGCTGACGACGGAGCAGCCTGACGTTGTGTGCCTCCAGGAGATCAAGGCTTCGCCGGAACAGGTGCCTGAGCTGATGGTGTCGCCAGGGGAGTACTGGTCGTACTGGCATGGCAGCGGAGGCTATTCGGGTGTGGCGCTGCTGATTCGTCGCTCTTTTGCCACAGAACCGCCGCAATTCACACACCCGGCATTCGACTTCGAACATCGAATTGTTGAAGCACGAATCGCCATGACTGGTGTGGCCAGATCTGGCGAGTTGCGCCTTGTTTCCGTCTATGTCCCGAATGGCGGCAAGGACTTCGAAGCGAAGATGCGGTTCTTCCAGGCGCTGCGTGAGTGGCTGGCTGAAACAGCCACACCAGGTACGGCGCTAGTACTCTGTGGAGACCTGAATGTGGCCCTCGAGGAACGAGACGTGCATCCAAAGGAACGTAAGCCGAATCAAATCGGCACTCGACCGGAAGAACGGGCGTTACTCAGCGGAGTGCTGGCGGATGGCCTGTCGGATGTGGGGCGCGCACTGGATCCGGACAACGATCAGCTCTTCACCTGGTGGGCACCGTGGCGCAGTCTCCGTCAGAGGAACATCGGATGGCGCATCGACTACATCCTGGCCACGCCGCCGCTGGCGATGACCGTCAATCGCTGTGTGTCCATGCGTGAGTTCGGCACCAGCGACCACGCTCCTGTTGTTGCGACATTTTCACTATGAGACTTCGCACTCGGCTCATCGTCGCCTTCCTGGTGCTGTCGGTTGTTCCCCTCGGCGCCGTGACCTACTACTCGTACACCAGTCAGGTCCAGGCGCTGCGCGACCTCGCCACAAGTGAGGCCGACCAGCTCTCCAGCGAGATGACGCAGCGGATGCAGCTGGTCGCGGCCGAGTTGACGACGCGGGTCGGGCAGTTGGCGGACATGCAGCCTGCGGCGGTTCCGGTGTCACAGCCGGCGGCCGCGGAGCCGGCGCCGACAGTCCTGGCTGCCGAGGTTCCAGCCCTCATCGACACAATCGTCGCGGCCGCGACGGGCACCAACGAAGAACAAGTGGCCGAGGCCCTCGGGGCCGCCGCGATGCTGCTCAAGACAGTCGAGCTGCGTGGAACCAGAGGCGGGCGGGGTGGCCGCAGCACGTCCGGGAGCGCCCGTGGTGGTCAGGACGCCGCGGGGAGTCGGCCCTCGCGCCTGGGTGGAGATCCGACGCAGCAACAGGCGCCGCCCACGGGACCGCCGACAGTCGTAGGCGAGCCTCCGGTGCTCGTGACGCCACCGAAGCCCGAACCCGCGCCAGCGGCGCCAGCGGTTCCTGGAACGCCGGCGTCGGGAGATCGGATTGCGATCGACATGAGCGCCATCCGGCGCGAGATGTTCGCCAATTACGTGCCGGCAGAGGGCGCTGACAAGCTGACGCCCGAGCAGCGTCAGCAGATTGGCCGCGAGATCAACCAGCGGATGCAGGGAATCCAGGAAGGCATCCGGCTCAGCGCCCAGGAGTTGCAGAAGAAGGCCGATGAGGCCAAGCTGAGACCGGCGCCGAGAGCGGTTCCCCCTCCACCCGCGGCCGCCAAGCCGGCTCCGCCCAAGCCACCCGGCCCGGCGCCGGCGCCGGTCGTCACCCGCGCCTCGAAACTCGTCGGGAACCGGCTGGACGTGACCGTGAGCCAGGACGGCAAGGTTGTCAGTCAGGTCAACGCGACCGTCGATCTGGAGAACATGCTGGCCACGGTGTTCTCGCCGACGCGACGGGAAAAGGGCGAGGTGGCATTTGCTGTGGGCGCGGATGGCCATGTCTACGCCGCGTCGGATGCCGACCGTGCCGTGGTCCAGGGCTTAGGGTCGGTCGCGCTGTCCGATGGTCCGTTGGGCAAGACCGTGCTGCCGGACTGGGTCGTGTTCACGCAGGTCGATCCCAGTGGATCCGGCCTTCGATTTGGCATTGCGCGCCCTGTCGGGGACTCACTGGAGAAGTTGCGCCGTACGGCCGGGCGCAACGCTGGCCTCGGTCTCGGCCTCATCGGCCTGGCCATTGTCCTGGTCGTGCCGCTGTCGGGACGTCTCACCCGTAATCTGACGTCGCTGACCGAGGCTGTGGACCGCATTGCGCACGGTGACTATCGCGCGCGGGTGCCCGTGCGGTCGAAGGACGAGATTGGCGAACTGGCCTCGGCGTTCAACAAGATGGCAGAGGACGTGGAGCACCACCAGCAGGCAGCCATCGAGCAGGAGCGGTTGCGCCGTGAACTGGAGCTGGGCCGGAAGATCCAGAACGACATGCTGCCCCGCGAGCCGATGTTGTTCGGCCTGACTCAGGTCCAGGGCGTTTCCATTCCCGCGCGCGAAGTCGGCGGAGATTTCTTCAACTACTTCGCCTTGCCGAATGGCCAGGTGGCCCTGATCGTCGGCGATGTCTCTGGCAAGGGCGTGGGCGCGGCGCTGCTGATGGCCAATATCCAGGCCTCCCTGCGCACACGCCTCGCGCTGGGTCAGAGTCTGGCGGCAATCGCCGAAGCGATCGACGAAGAACTGGCCGACACCGCAACCACGCGCTTGTACGTGACGCTCTTTCTTGGACTCTTCGATCCCGCGACCCGGCGCCTGTTGTATGTCAATGCCGGCCACAACCCGCAGTTCGTGCTGCGTCCAAACGAGCCCATCGAGCGCATGGTCGCCACGGGTATTCCGATTGGTCTGCTGTCAGGTCGCGGCTACGAACAGCGCGAGGTGGAGCTGGCGTCGGGCGACTTGTTGTTCTTCTACACGGATGGCTGCGTGGAAATGGAAGACGAGAGCGACGAGATGTTCGGCGCCGCCCGGCTCGAGTCGCTCCTGATGTCCATCATGATGCTGGGAACTGCGGAACCAGTGACGGCCGAGAGCGTGCTGCATCAGGTCGAACGGTCCGTCACCACGTTCCGCGGCACTCGCGAACCCTTTGACGACGCGACCATGATGGCCGTGAGCATCGGCTGATCGCGTGCGCCGGAGGTTTTCCTCAGGCTGACCGTAACGCCACCAGCGGGTTCACCGACGCGGCCCGTCGCGCGGGGATCACACTGGCCAATGTGGCGATCACCAACAGGAGAATGGCAGCCGTCAGGTAGCTGACGGGGTCGAAGGGCGTCACACCCAGCAAGACGCCTGAGAGTGCCTGGGCGCCAACGGCGGCCAGCAGGCAGCCGGCGACGGTCCCGGCTGCGACCAGCCCGATCGCGTTACCCAGCACCTGCTTCAGTACTTGCGAGCGCGTTGATCCGAGCGCCATGCGGATACCAATTTCACGGGTCCGTCTGGCAACGTTGAAGGCGATGACGCCGTACAGTCCAATGCCCGCCAGCATCATCGCGAGCCCTGACAGGCCGCCGAAGATGGAGGCACCCAGACGGATTGGCAACACCGACGTGGCCATCATCCGATCGAGCGTGCCGAGTTCGAGGAACACCAACTGGGGTTCCATGGCCCGCAACTCACGTTCGATGGCCGTCACCATCGCGGTGGGCTCTCCTGCACTGCGCAGCAGAAGGCTGCCTGCTGTCGAAGGCCGTTGCGAGCCGGCGAAGTGAATGATCGGTTTGGGATCTTCCCCAAGGCTCACGATGGCATAGTCGCTGACGATGCCGACGATTTCCACGAGTGGGCCTGACTGGTCACGCATCCGCAGTCGGCCGCCGAGCGCGTCTCCTTCCGGAAAGAAGCGTCGGGCCAGCGCCTCCGAGACCACGGCGGTCCGTGTGGAATCCGGCGTGTCCCGGCTGTCGAATGTACGGCCTTGCACGAGCCGGACACCGACGGTGTCAAAGTAGTCGCTTGACACCCGCGCCGTGTCGACCAACGCTCCATTGGTGGCCGTCATCTCCGGCCGGCCGTCAACGACAATGGTGGTTCTGTGCTGGTTCGTCGAGAACGGCAGGCGTTCACTGAAGGCCACGGAATCCACACCTGGCAGTTGCCGCGCCCGCGCGATGGCACGTTCAAAGAACTGCGAGGCCTCGGTGTCGGTGTAGCCGAGCAGGTCCATGCTCACGGTGGCTGCCACCAGGCCTTCGGTCTGAAAACCAGGATTCGTGTCAAACGCGGCCCGCACACTTCGTGTCAGCAGGAGGCCGCCGACCAACAACACCACCGACACTGCCACCTGCAACACCACCAATCCCTGGCGCAGTCCGAACCGTCGACCCCGTGACGAAGGCGTCACGGCGTCCTTCAGCGCGGCGACCAGTTCAGGTTTCGAGGCGCGCAGCGCGGGCAACACGCCGAATGCCAACCCGGTGATGACAGACGCGAGACCCGCAAACGCCGCCAGACGCCAGTCGATCTTCAGGTCAAACGCCAAGGGGATTTCAATGGGCAGACGCGCGGCGATCAGCAGAGAGGTGGCCCACACCGCGAGGAGCAGGCCCGCCGCACCGCCCGCCGTCGACAGGATGAGACTCTCCATCACCATTTGCCGGATGAGGCGAGCGCGACCGGCGCCGAGTGCCGACCTGAGCGCCATCTCCTTTGTCCGTGCAACGCCCCTGGCGAGCAGCATGTTCGCCAGGTTGGCGCAGGCGATGAGCAGCACGAGGCCCACAGAAACCATCAGCACGGCGCTGACGGGGCGAAGGCTGCGATCGATATCGGGATGAATACGGACTTGCCCTGCCGGCACCACCGTCACCCGACGGTCC
>JAHEFO010000208.1 GCA_024640135.1 Acidobacteriota bacterium | reverse complement strand
CAGCACCTCGACGGGGAGCGGCCAGCCCTGCGGCGGATCCGTCACCGAGTAGAACTGGGTGGGAACCAGCGTCACCTGGCCTTTCGCCTTGTTGCGATACAGCGACACGCTCACCGTGGCGCGACGGGCCAAGACGCCCGTGTATCCCACCTCGAACGCCTCGTTGGTCAGCGGGTCCAGATCCCTGTCGCCCTTCGCCAGGAACGGCAGTGAGTACGGCCCCGTCGGGAGTCCAATGATCGTGGCGGTGGGGAAGGAGAGGTAGTTTTCGAGGAACGACGGAGCCACGTAGGCGCGGTTGTAGGCGGCGCGGAAGGTGTGGCCCTTGACGGGTTCGACCACGACGCCGATGCGGGGCGACACCGTGGTGCCGAACGAACTGAACCAGTCGAACCGTCCGCCAGCGCGGATGCGCACGTTGTCAGTCACGAAGATCTCGGTGTCCGCGACGACACCCACTTCCTGGCGTGTATGTTGATCCGGCGCCACGTTGATGTCGAAGTGATGGAACCGTCCCGTGCCGGCGAGCGTGATGACCTGGCGCGGCAGCACGATACGGTGTTCTGCCTCGAGTTGCGCGGACTGATAGGAGAAGGTGACCACGTCCGGGGAGAGCAGGCTTTCGACACGGGAGTGGTGGGCGTCAAAGGAGACACCGAGCCGCGTGAGATTGTGCTCATACTGCACGCGGGCGAATCCCTGGCGCATCGGGCGCGCATCCTGCGGGCCCACCACGGTCACGATGCCGCCGCCCGTGGTGGCGTAGCCGGCGTCGGCGCGCCACGTCGTGCTGGCGTCCTTCTTGAAGTCGACGCGGATGGTGCCGCTTGCGCGGCTGGTCCCCTGTTTGAGAAACACCGGAAGCGGTGTGCCATCCGGCAGCGTCGTCGGACGCTCCCAGGCTTTCTGCGTCAGGAACGAGGCGCTGAACTTGTAGCCGACGCGCCCGCGAAGTCCGGCGTGCCGTACGGCGACGTCGGCCGTGTTCAGCGAGCCGCCGCCGACGCGCACATGGGTGCCAAGGTCGTCGCCGGGGTCGCGCGTGAGGATATTGACGACCCCGGTCAGGGCATTTGTGCCCCACAAGGCGGAGCCCGGACCCCGCATGACTTCGACCTGCTTGATTTCATCGAAGTCGACGCCCAGCAAATCCCAGACGATCATCCCGTAGTAGGGCTGATAGGCCGGCCGGCCGTCCACCAGCGCAAGCGTCTTGTTCGAGGCCTGACTGGCGGCGCCTCGCGCGGTGAACTGGACGTCGCGCGCTGAGAACTGGATCACATTCACGCCGGGCACGGTCCTGAGGACGTCGGCGTAGTTGGCCACGGGTGCGGTCTCGATGTCATCGGCGCCCAGCACGGAGATCGCCGCCGGGGAATACCGCACCATCTCTTCCTTGCGACTTCCCGTCACCACGACGGTCTCGCCGTACGGCAGGATGGCCAACTCCAGTGCGATCTCCGTGACCGCGCCCGGAGTCACCTGAACGGCATCCTGCTCGGTCGTCGTGAAGCCCCAGAGTTCGGCCCGCACCCGATATGTGCCGGGGGTGAGGCCGACGAAGGCAAACGTGCCTGCGTCGCTGCTGGGGGCAGAACGCGCGGCCCCCGAGACGGAATTCACGATGGAAATCGTGGCACCCGGCACCGCGAGGCCTTCCTGATCCGCGACGCGGCCTCGGACCTCGCCCGTGGCCGCGCCAGCCTGGGCCCATGCGGTGGTGGAACCAGCGAGCGCGATCAGCGCCACGCCAATGATCCGGGCGACCATCAGAGTTGCCTCAGGAGACCCTCGGCCAGAATGGAGGGCGCCTTCGCCGGCGGATGGTCGAAGTCCGGCGGCAGGTCGGCCCTCAACGTGGTGGGCAGCCCGAACAACTGCTTGTTCCAGGCATTCGGCAACTTTCCGATCTCCGCCATCAGCAGGTCATGAAACCATGCGGACACGAACTGAAGGTGTCCGTGCTTCTTGTAGTGGTGGGCGAGCTCGCCATCGATGCGGCGCCAGAGGAAGATCACCAGAGCCGGCACAATACGGTCTCGCCATGGCAACCGCCTGACGCCGAGGATGTCGGCAGTCTCATTGCCGATGAGCTGCCGGGTCATGTACGTCGGCAAGCGCTTGAAAGGACCGGCCGGCAACAGGCCTTCCACGAACGCGAGCAACGCCGCCTGCATCTGCTGCGCCTCAGGCGTCCCTCCCGCTTGCTGCGCCTTGATCGCTTCGAAGAGGTGCTCGGCTTCGGCGTGGTTGGCCGGCAGCAGATCCTCACGAACCCCCATGAGATAACCCGCGACATTCCAGCAGTGGATGTACGCGTCCTTCTCCTCGGTGGTCAGGTTGGCGCCCAGCCGATCGAGGCTGCGCACGCCGATGTATGAAAACGTCATCAGCGTGAAGAGCAGATCCTCCTGGTTGATTGGCTGGCCGTACGTGGGCTTCCACGCTTCCTGCTGCATCACATCCGCCAGTGACTGCGGCGATCCGGACGCCGGTGCTGATGCCTGGGCCGGCTGGGCAGCAGGCGGGTGCAGAATCAGAAAACGCATGGCGGCGTGCATCAGACGGACCTTCTGCGCCGTCCGGACACCGACACCGTTCGGCGTCAGTCCGCCGGGAAACATGACGGCCATGATCATCTGGGCGGTCTCGAGCACACGTCGCTGGGCGTGCTGCTGCAGCCGCTGCGTCATTGCCAGCACGTGAATGCCGTTCTTCATCAGGTAACACTCAGGCAGGCTGGCGCACGCCAGAATCGTGCAGGAACAAATGCCCCACTCGCTGAAGAGCACTTCGCCCTGTTTGACCTTCGCAGGGTCGATCCACGCCGGAAGGGTGGCCGACTGTTCCAGGTAGTCGCGCAGGATGGGCGGCATGTCAGCCGGTGTGCGATCCATGCCTGAAATCAACGTGGACAGCATCTGATTGACATGCGCCGTCTCACCGCTTTCGTAGATGGCGGCCACCGTACGGTCGGCCAAGGGGTCCATCTCGTCGCGAAGTGACGTGAGGAGTTCCGGAGTCCAGCGATGCTCGGTCATGACGTCTTTCTACTGTGAAAAGGGTGAGGCGAATGATAGCACGCGGCTTCCGGCCGGCCAGCGAATGGCGCTCGTGCCGAGTGCTGCCGGACGAATCCAGGCTAGAACACCAGGCCGAATGAACACGACAAGGCGTGGTTCAGTGTGTTCGAGGCGCCGCGATGCCCAGGGCTGAATTGATTCAGGTAGCCCACGTCGAGACGTGTGGCTGCGGACGTTGCGACGGACAGGCCACCGAACGCCCGATTCTGATCGATGCCCCGCGCGGCGCGCGACGTGTTGTTGATGTGCACCAGAACCTCGTCGGACACGACGATGGAGAGCCGTCGCCTCGATCCCAAGGGATGGCTGAATCGGACTTGCTGCCGGAACCGACCCAGCGGCCCGAGCCTGCCGGCATTCCCACGCGAAATCGCCGACAGGGCATCGGCCATGGGAGGTTGCACCGGCGTCACGCGGTCATTCCGCGCGGAGTGCGCGCATCGGGTCGATTTGGGAGGCTCGGTAAGCTGGCACGAAGCCTGCGGCCAGCGCGACGCCTGCCAGCACGACCGCTGAGCCGCCGAGCACGAGCGGGTCGGCGCTGCTGATCTGGAACAACTGGGCGCTGGCCAGTCGTCCCGCGCCGACCGCCAGACCCATTCCGATGACGCTGCCGCCTGCGGCCATGCGGATCACTTGCCCCAACACCAGGCCCCGAACGGCGGCCGGCGCGGCGCCCAGCGCCATGCGAACGCCGAATTCCCGGCGCCGCTGCGAGACGGTGTAGGACAGCACGCCATACAGGCCAATCGCCGCCAGGAACGTGGCAAGCGCCGCAAATATGGCACTCAGCGTGCTCACGAGTCGATCATCTTCGACGTTGCTGGCGACTTGTTCCTGCATGGTCCGCATTCGTTGCACCGGCACGTTCGAATCCAGCGACGTCGCAATGCCGCGAACAGCTGCAAACACGGATTCGGGATCGCCCTCTGATCTGACGTAGAAAGACAACGCTCCGATCCGTTCGTTTTGACGATACGGCAGGAAGAACGTCGCAGGCACGTCGGCCTTCACACTGCTGTACTTGGCGTCAGCGACCAGTCCGACAATCTCGATGTCCAGCGAGCCGTCCACGCCGCGGCCCCGGCGCATCCGCTTGTTCACCGGGTTCGGGCCGAGGTTGAACTGGCGGGCGAACGCTTCGTTGACGATCGCCACCTTTGGACCCGCAGCATTGTCGGACGGCAAGAAGTCCCGGCCCGCAAGCATCGGCATGCCCATGGTGCGGAAGTAGGCGGGCGCGACTTCATTGATGTTGGCACTGGTCTGTGCATTCTCGGCGGGCGTGTAGCCTTCCACCGTGATGCTGGTGCTGGAACTGGAATTGGCGATGAGGGGCACGCGGGCGGCCGAGACGCTGACGATCCCGGGGGTCGCGGCAAGGCGATCGGAGACGTCCTGAAAGAACTGCTGTGCCCGTACGACCGTGTAGCCGTTGCGGAGGGGATTCACACTGAACGTCATCACGTGGTCAATCTCCACCCCGAGTTCAATCCGGCTGATATTGACCAGGCTCCTGGCGAAGAGCCCCGCACAGGCCAGCAGGCCCATCGAGAGAGCCATTTGAACGACCACCAGCGACGTCCGGAATCGTGCGGCGGACCTCGCGCCTGACGGCTGTCCTGACTGACCCTTCAGCGCATTGGCCAGGTCCGGGCGCGTGGCATGCAGGGCCGGAAACAGGCCGAAGATCAGGCCTGTGGTCAACGAAAGCCCTGCCGCAAAGGCGAACACGCTGGCATTGAAGCCGGCGTCCGGCAGGGTGAGGCTTCCGAATGGGAGGCGGGCGGCAATCAGCGCCACGGTCCAATGCATGAACAGGAGGCCGGCCAGCCCTCCCGCGACGGCGAGCACGCACGCTTCGATCATCAGCTGCCGGATCAACCGGCTCCGGCTTGCGCCAATCGACAGCCGAACCGCCATTTCGGACGATCGTCCGGCGCCGCGTGCCAGCAGCAGGTTGGCGATATTGGCGCAGGCAATGAGCAGCACGATCGCCGTGACGGCCTGCAGCACCGTCAATGGCGCGCCGGCTTGCTCGAAGATCCAGCTTTGGCCCCGGTGGCCATCCTCCACGGTGATGGTCCTGGCGAGGAACTCCGCCCTGCGTTCGTCGGCGATTTCCATCACCGGGAGATCCGCGCGTTCAAGGAGCGAAGAATACTGAACATTGAGACCGGTTCTGGCCGTTTCGATCGGTATCCCGGGTCTCAGACGCGCGAACAGGTAGACCCAGTAGCTGGACCGGTTGTCGAAGTCAGCGAACTGCGATTCCATCCGGCCGCGCAGGGTGATGGGGACGAAGACGCTGACCTCCGTGCCCCGTGTGGTGCCATCGAAGCCCTCTTCGGCCACGCCGATCACCGTCAGCGGCTGGCCATTGACGATCAGCGTCTCGCCCAGAATTTCCGGGTTCCGATCGAAGCGCGTGTTCCAGTAGTCGTACGACAGCACGGTGACCGCCGACTCACCGACAACCGCGTCGTCTGCCGCACTGATGAGCCGGCCGAGGGCGGGCCTGACGCCGAGCACACTGAAGTAGCCTCCGGAGACCTCGGCGCCGTCGCCGGTGACCGTCTGGTCGACATAGCCGACGTTCGCACCGAAGATTCGATGTGCCCCGATGCCGGTGAAGACCTGTTGGTCGCGCTCAAGGTCCCGGAACATCGGGTAGCTGAACACCGCGTCGCAGTCACCGGAGTTGTTGCACGACTGCGAGCCATTCTTCAGGCCAGGCGCGCCCAGGTTGACCAGGTGCTCCGGGGCCTCAACCGGAAGTGGTTGCATCAGGACGACGTCGAAGAGGGAGAAGATTGCGGTGTTCGCCCCAATGCCCAGCCCGAGCGACAGCACGGCGACAGTCGTCACGAACGGCGTCTTCCGGAGCATTCGAAAAGCCAGAGTGAAGTCGCGCATCTCGGGTCCCCCTACACGTGCCCCATCAGAGACTAGACGAAGGGAGGCCGATCCCGGTTGGCTGACTCACACGGCGAGGGGCCGACCTGTCACGCCCGACTGGCGCAACTCCGCGGGTTGCGCACTCTGATGGCTTGACGTCGGCGCCTGTCGGCGTCGCTCCAATTCGCGCTCGAGCAGCGCGTCGAGCCGGTAGACGTCTTCGGCGAAGTGGACCTGGCCATCCGGCGCGATCGCAGCCGTCGTGTAGAACAGCACGATGCGCACGGCACGTGTCACGTCCACCTGTCGTGAATTGGCACCAGCCATGGCCTCGGTGATGGCCGCTGGTGACCAGTCTGGATCGTCCAGCACCCACTGCGCGAGGACAGCTGGATCCTCGACACGTACGCACCCGTGACTCAGGTCCCGTTCATCCTGGTCGAACAGGTACTGCGCGGCCGTGCCGTGGAGGTACACGGTGTACGGATTCGGAAAGTCGAACTTGATCAAGCCAAGCGTGTTGTTTTGGCCCGGGCGCTGCCGGAGGCGCAATGTGCCTTGCGCCAATTCGTCCAGGGCCTGTGGTGAGACGGGCACGACCGCGGCCTGATCGGTTTGACCCCGTACGATCTCGAAGCGGTTCTTTGTCAGGTAGTCCGGTTCGCGCTTCAGGCGTGGCAGGATCTCGCCGTGCACGATCGAACTGGGAACGTTCCAGTACGGCCTGAAGACCACCGTCTGCAGGTCCGCGGTGAAGATGGGGGTCTGCGTTTTCACGGCACATCCCACGATGACCTTCATGGTCAGAGGCGCTTCGGATGAGCCAGCCTCGAAAGCCCATAGCCGGAACATCGGAATGTTGACGACCACGATGGGGTCCTGCACGTCATGAGGCAGCCAGCGCTGGCGTTCGAGCGCCAGTTCGATCTGGCGCACGCGCTGACTGAGGGGCACCTGAAGGGCCGCCATCGTCCGCTTGCCGAGAATGCCGTCCTCCAGCAGTTCATGCCGGTGCTGAAACCGCTTCAGGCCTTCGGTCAGCTCCGCGGTCATGACCGAACTGTGCGGTGGCGGAGCATCCGGCGGGATGTCGCCAACCGCCACGAGAAAAGCGTGCAACGCTGCCGCGCCGTCGTAGGGGTCGCCCAGTCGAAAGACGCCCGTGATCGCAGGCGCGGAGAGCGCCGTCGCGCGCTGCGCCAGCGCTTGG
The DNA here is from genome assembly GCA_024640135.1 of Acidobacteriota bacterium. GTDB lineage: Bacteria > Acidobacteriota > Vicinamibacteria > Vicinamibacterales > SCN-69-37 > SYFT01. Next base: position 317 of record JAHEFO010000208.1, on the reverse strand, counting down.
TAGTGGGTGAGTGCCGCCTGGAGGTTCAGATATTGACTCGAGTGGGGTGCCTGCTCCTCGACGAACGCCCGGAGACGCCCGTCCATCGCTGCTTGCCGAAGGGCTGTCGACAAATCGGGGAGGTCCGCAAGATCAGGTCGACTGCCGAGGTGAAAACCCACGACGTTCGGATCAACACGGCCACGACCGAGGTCGCGCACGTATCTGAGCAGTCCATCCTGAAGCGCCGTCTCGAAGCCCAGACTGTCTTCCGAGGGCAGCGTCTCGGGGCGATACTCAGCGGGTGAGAGCCCGTGTCCAGAGGCCTCCTCGATCAG
>JAHEFO010000207.1 GCA_024640135.1 Acidobacteriota bacterium | reverse complement strand
GTGCCCGTCCGGGAGGTATATCGGTTCTCGGCGGAAGGCAACTACGCGCGTGTCCACACCGCCGCCGGGTCGTACCTCGTACGCCGCTCACTCATCCAGCTTGACGAGCGTCTCGACCCCCTTCGGTTCGCCCGCATCCACCGCTCGGACATTGTCGCGATAGACGCCATCAAGGAGCTGCAACCCCTCTCCCATGGCGACTACGACGTTGTCCTGAAGAATGGCGAACATCTGCGGCTGAGTCGCCGGTATCAGGATCGTCTGCTCAAGTCCGACGACACCGTGTAGCGGCCCGGGCTGGAGCCTTTTCTGATTGCGTGGCAGTCGAACAGCAATCTGCACCATGTAGGCCGTGAAGATCCGTGAAGGCAAGGGTGGGTGCCGCCTTCGGCGGCAGGCTCGACCGGAGGGATGTCGGACACGAACGCACCGAGAGCGACGGAGTGGTGCGCTCGTGTCCGACATCCCTCCGGTCGCGCAGCCCGGCATTGCCGGGCTCCCACCCCCACGGGCGTCAGGCTGCTCCATGGATCCCCATGCGCTTCATGGTGAACAGCCAGCGACACGCGCTCCACAAATGGCGCGGACAGGCCCCTAGTCGTGGCGGAGAGCCTCGACCGGGGAGATGGCGAGGGCTCGCACCAGCGGGGCCGCCAGGGCCACCCCCGCAACCAGGGCCAGCGCGCCGATCGCCCATCCGTAGGTGTTCGAGCTGGTTCCCATGACGGTGGGTTCGATCGCCACCAGTGCCCGCCCGATCGGCACGGCGAACATGAAGCCGAAGGCTCCCCCAGCCGCCAGAGGCACAGCCACCTGGCGCACGACCGACCGGCCAACCGCGACAGCATCGGCACCCAGCGCGCGACGAACGCCGATTTCGCGGGTCCGTTGCGCCACCCGGCCCGCCAGCAGGGCATACAGCCCGGCCGCGGTCATGAGCAGCGCGCTCAGACCCAGCCACCCGATGACACGCGCGAAAATCCGCACGTTGGCGTAGCCCTGCCTGATCGAGTCCGGCAACGACGATACGAGATACACGGGCAGGTCCGGGTCAGCGCGTTCGGCCGCACGGCGTATCGCGGGCAGCGCGTCGTACGGGTCCGTGTCGGTCCGCACCGCCAGGCTCGCCGCCGACGGAGGGTTCTGGGCGATCGGCACCAGGACTGATCCGATCGGAGGATCGTCCACCTGCGGCAGATGCAGACTGGTGACGACGCCGATCACCATGACCCACGGTTCATCCCCTCCGTCGCCGCGGATATGCCGGCCGATCGGATCCTGCCCAGGCCATGCCGCGTCGGCAAACCGCCGATCGACGATCGCCACCCGTGGCGCCGTCGCGTCGTCCTGCGGCCCGAAGTCGCGGCCGCCGACCACTCGGATTTCATAGGTGCCAATGAACCGCGTGTCGACGACGGCCGTCGAGGCGCGCACGATGTCCCGGCCGGCCTGTGCGCCCTGAATCTGAATGCCTTCCTGCCCGCCCGTGAAGCCCGGCACGACGTTGGCGACCGTGGCCTGGCGGATGCCAGGTTCCTCGCTCACGAACGTGTTGAGCTGTTCCCAGAATGCGGCTCTGGATTCGGCTGACGGATAGGTCGCGGCGGGCAGCGCCATTCGCGCAGTCAGCACACCGGAGGCCGTGACGCCCAGGTCCCGGCGTCCCATCGTTTCCACGCTCTGTACCATGATGGTTGTCGAGACCACCACTGTCAGCGAGAGCGCGACCTGCACGGCGACGATGCTGCCCGCGACGCGGGCGAGTCGGCGCGATCCCGTCACGCGGGGGCCGGTGCTGTCCACGCGCGTCGGCGCGCCGAATCGCAGCGCCGGCAGTGCTCCGATGATGAGCGCCGCGACGGTTGCCGCCCCGGCCGCGAAGATCATCGTCGTCGGCGTCAATCCGAGATGCATGAAGTACGGGCTGGGATCCTCGGATTGCACCAGCTCACCCTCGAGCCACGTGAGCGCGCCACTCGCCAGGGGCAGGGCCACGGTCAGACCAGCCCCGGCGACAATCAGGCCCGTGGCCAGACCCGCCATCACGCGATCCGCGCGCGGCGCTCCCATCGCCGCGCGGAGCGCCCACTCGTGTTCGCGGCCGCGGGCGTGGGCCAGCATCAGCCCGGCCGCGTTGGCAAAGGCCACCAACAGAATGGCCAGCACCGCGATGAAGAGCAGTCGCTGGCCGGCGCGCGCCTGCCAGTCGACAAAGAACCAGGAGAGCGGTTGCACCCGAAGGTGAAAGCCCTGATACCGGCTTGGGACACGCTCGCGCGATTGTTCCAGCAGCGGCGAGAGCACATCGGTTGCGCGATCGAGATCCGTGCCAGCCGCCAGCCGGGCCACGCCAATGGCGCGCGACAGATCGGTGGCATCGCCGGGGATGCTGTCCTCCCAGGGCAACCACAGGCGCTGACGGTGGGGGAACGCGAAGCCCGCAGGCATGATGCCGATGATGGTGGCCGGCTGGCGTCCCACACGAACCTGCCGGCCGATGACATCGCCGGCCGCGTCAAAGCGCTGGTGCCACAGGTCGTCGGAAATCAGCAGCGTCAAGGGCGCCCCCGGGGCGCCGTCTTCGGGAGCGAAGAGCCGTCCCTGTGCCGGCGGCACCCCCAGGAGGGAAAAGAGAGACGTGGAGACAAAGCCCGCCTCGTACCGCTCGGCGCGACCCGTATCGCCAAAGGTGACGCCACCTGTCCCGAAGGCGGCAACGCCCTCGAGTACGTCCTGCCGTTCGGCAAAGGCCAGCAGGTCCTGGCGGTAGGCCGGTTCGGCTTCCAGCGGCCGTCCTTCATGCGCCATGGCCAGCTGAATCAGGCGGTCAGGCGCGGTGAAGGGGAGCGGACGCAGCTGCATCGCCTCCAGGATTCCGAACGCGGCCACGGCGGATCCGATTCCCGTCGCGAGCACGAACACGACGAGTGCGAAGAACCCCGGCCGGCGCCGCAGTCCGCGCCAGGCGAGCTTGAGGTCACGTCCGAGTCCCATGGTGAGTGTCGTGAGGTATGCCATGGCGCCAGTGTGGAGGCCATCAATCGGCGGCTCAAGGCGAAGGGGACGAGTGGGACCATCATGTGACGGGCGGAGTCGGCCGGGGATGGAGGCCCCGGCCGGGTCGGGTCCGCAGAGACGGCGCCGGTTCGCGCCGTGTATGCTGAGTGCCACCCTCGCCCCTGACTGACGACATGGACACCGACGCCCTCCGCGCCCGTATACGGGAATTGGATCGCACCCTGGTCTCGCTGGCTGCCGAACGCGTGGCTCTGGCCCGGCAACTGGGTGAGGCCAAACGCCGCGCCGAGCAGCCAATCGTGGATTACGCCCAGGAGCGAGTCGTGCTCGAGCGGGCCCGTGAAGCGGCCTCGGCTGCCGGCCTGGCCCCGTCGGTCGCCGAAGCGATTCTCGTCACGTTGATTCGTGCCGCGGTCGGGGCACAGGATCAGGACAGCTGGCGCCATGCGGCCGTCGGACAAGGAAAGACGGCGGTTGTCGTGGGTGGGGAGGGCCGCATGGGCCGTTGGTTCACACGGTTCCTGGCCGACCAGGGGTATGTGGTGGGTGTCCTCGACCGCCGAGCCACCGGCGACGAGTATTCCTGGGCCGAGGCAGCCCTGCCGGTTGCCGATTTGGTGGTGTGCTCCACCCCGCCGGCCGCGACCTCGACGCTGTATGACGGGTGGGTCTCCTCACCCCCGTCCGGAGTCATCGTGGACATCGCCAGCATCAAGACACCGCTCATCGGTCCCATCCGGCGGCTTCAGTCGGCTGGTGCGGCAGTCGCATCCATCCACCCGCTGTTCGGGCCATCCGTCGTGTTGCTCCGGGAATGCGACGTGGTCATCTGCGACACCGGTGACGCCGGTGCCACGGCGATGGTGGAGCAGTTGTTCACGTCCACGACCGCGCGGCTGATCAACCTGCCGCTTGAGGAACACGACCGGTTGATGGCCGACGTGCTGACGCTGGCGCATGCGACGGTGATCGCGTTCGCGCTCGCGCTGCCCGACACGGGCGTGCCTGTTCGCAGCACGACCCTGGGCGCCCTGCAGACGCTTTCGGCAAATCTGGTCCGTGAGAGCCCGGATGTGTACTACGAAATCCAGGCCCTCAATCCCAACTCGGCGGGTGCGCTGGATCGCCTGGCGGGCGCCATCGAGCGCGTCCGCGACGCCGTCGGTGCGCACGACTCCGGGGCGTTCGCCGCGCTGATGCGCGAGGGCGAGGACAAGACGACGGGAACCCCTCGCGGCTGACGGGCCATCAGGAGCAGTCGCGACGGGACTACAATCGACTGATGCCGCTCACGCTGACTGCCCGCCAACGCGCCCAACTCAAAGCCCGTGCTCACGCCCTCGAACCCGTCGTCCAGGTGGGGCACGCCGGCCTGTCGGACACGGTGGTGTCGGAGATCGATCGCGCGCTGACCGCCCATGAATTGATCAAGGTGAGGCTGGGAGCCCCCGACCGTGAGTCCCGTCTGGTCCAGGGCAGCGAGATCTGCGCCCGCACTGATGCCACGGACGTCCAGCGGGTGGGGAAGATCGTCGTGCTCTGGCGTCCGAATCCGGAGGCTCCAGACGCGTAAGGTGAGCGCGAAGTGTGGGACAATCCCCGCCATGAAGAAGGCGATTCTCCTCCTCGTGCTTGCCAGTGCCTCATGTTCGCCGGCTGTCAGTCCGGAGGTGGCCGCGTGGCAGACACGGGCTGACGATGTCACGGTGATTCGCGACGATTGGGGCGTACCCCACATCTACGGCAAGACGGATGCTGACGCGGTCTTCGGGTTGATGTATGCCCAGGCCGAGGATGATTTCAACCGGGTGGAAACCAACCTCATCAACGCGCAGGGCCGGCTGGCAGAGGCCGAAGGGGAGTCTGCGCTGTACCGGGATCTGCGGATGAAGTTGTTCATTGATCCCGCGGACCTTCAGGCGCAGTACGCGCAAGCCGATCCCTGGCTCAAGGACCTGATGGACGCCTGGGCCGACGGCCTCAATTTCTACCTGCATACCCATCCCGAGGTGACCCCGCGAGTGATCACACGCTTCGAGCCCTGGATGGCGCTCAGTTTCAGCGAGGGCAGCATCGGCGGCGACATCGAGCAGGTGAATCTCCCGGCGCTCGAAGCCTTCTACGGCGCGGCCGCGCCGACCCCTGGCGTTCCGTCGCCAACGCCGGCGAGGGTGAGTGACCTCGGTTCTCTGGCCGACTGGAATGCGGAACCCACCGGTTCGAACGGGTTCGCCATTGCGGGCGCCAACACGGCTTCCGGCAAGGCGCAATTGCTAATCAATCCCCACACGTCGTTCTTCTTTCGTGAAGAGGCCCACGTTGTCAGCGACGAAGGCCTGAACGCCTACGGTGCGCTCACGTGGGGGCAGTTCTTCGTGTATCAGGGATTCAACGACAAAGCCGGCTGGATGCACACCTCCAGCAGCGTGGACAACATCGATGAGTACCTGGAGACCGTGACGAAGCAGGCCGACGGCAGCTACACCTATCGTGTGGGCGCCGACGACCGTGCGCTGACGGCCTTCACAGTGACACTGCCCTACAAGACTGACACCGGCATGGCGCAGAAGACCGTGACCGCCTACCGGACCCATCGCGGGCCGATCGTGCGATCGGTCGATGGCAAGTGGGTGAGTGTGCGTCTGATGGAGGAGCCCCTGAAGGCGCTCACACAATCGTATTCACGGACGAAGGCGCGCACGCTCGAGGAATACAAAGAGGTGATGGCCCTGCACACCAATTCGTCCAACAACACCCTGTATGCCGATGCTGATGGCAACATTGCGTACTTTCACTCCAACTTCATTCCACGACGTGACCCCAGCTTCGACTGGACGAAGCCCGTGGACGGGACGAATCCGGCGACCGAGTGGGACGGCGTCTTGTCGTTTGACGAGTCGCCCAATGTGGTGAATCCGCCGAACGGATGGGTCTACAACACCAACAACTATCCGTTTTCAGCGGCCGGTGCGAACAGTCCGAAGCAGAAGGACTATCCGGCCTACGTGGACTCAGGCAGCGAGAACCCCAGAGGCGTCCACGCCATTCGCGTGCTCGACGGCAAGGCCGGCTTCACCCTGAACACGCTGATGGCGGCGGCGTTCGACAGCGCGATGCCGGAGTTCGAGATCCAGGTTCCCCTGTTGCTGAAGGCCTATGCGGCGGTGCCGGCATCCGACCCGCTCAAGGCCGGGCTGGCCGGGCCGATTGGCGCGCTGCAGGGGTGGGACTATCACTGGTCCGCGGCGTCCGTACCGACATCGGTCGCGGTGTTCTATGGCGACGAACTGTGGCGACGGGCGAGCGAAGAAGCCCGCAGGGCCAACCGTTCGGTGTATGACTACACGAAGCAGAGCGTCACACCGCGGCAGCGCCTCGAAGCCCTGGACGCCGCCGTGACCAGACTGCAGGCGGACTTCGGCACCTGGGAGACGGCCTGGGGTGCGATTAACCGCTTCCAGCGACTCACCGGCGATATTGTCCAGCCGTTCGACGATGCCAAGCCCAGTATTCCCGTGATGTTCGCATCGTCGCGCTGGGGGTCGCTGGCATCGTTTGGGGCCCGCGCCTATCCCGGCACGAAGAAGTGGTACGGCACCAGCGGGAACAGCTTCGTGGCTGTCGTGGAATTTGGTGATCGCGTGCAGGCCAAAGCGGTGACGGCCGGCGGATTGAGCAGTGTGCCAGGGTCGAAGCACTTCAACGATCAGGCGCAGCGATATGCCACGGGCGACTTGCGCGATGTGTACTTCTATCGGGATCAACTCGACGGTCATATCGAGCGCGAGTACAAGCCCGGGGAGCGGTAGCCAGAACGTGGACCTTGTCAGCCGGCTCGCTGCTCATCGCACGTTCTCGTCAGTGCCGCGCTCCCAGTTGGAATGGCTGGCGGCGCGAGGGACGCTTGTGGCACTCGACGCCGGCACGCTGGTCTATCGCCCTGACGCGCCTATCGAACACATGTGGGTGGTCCTGTCGGGCCGCCTCGCCATCCGGAGGCTCGAGGGCGGACCGCGAAAGATGATGGAGTGGCGCGGTGGCGATGTGACAGGGTTGCTGCCGTACTCCAGGCTCCGGACCGCGATCGGCGAGATCCAGGTGGAGGAGTCGGCCGAGGCTTTCCGGCTGCATCAGGATCACTTTCCGGAGATGATCCGCGACTGTTACGACATGACCGCCGTGATTGTGCATCTCATGCTCGATCGCGCCCGCCACTTCACGAAGAACCAGTTGCAGGCCGACAAGATGGCGTCGCTCGGACGCCTGGCGGCGGGCCTGGCTCATGAACTGAACAACCCCGCCTCGGCGGTCGTGCGCAGCGCCGCGGACCTGCTGTCGAGGTTGCCCGGGCACGAGGCCGCGTTCCAGGCTCTCGGTGCGGTGGGGCTGTCTCCGGAAGCCCAGGCGGCGTTCGGCGGCGCTGCCGGCAGGTGCGCGGCGCGCCCCGGGGCGGTCGAGTCGCCGCTCCAGCGCGCCGGTCGGGAAGACGAGCTG
>JAHEFO010000206.1 GCA_024640135.1 Acidobacteriota bacterium | reverse complement strand
AGACGCCGTCGCGATCCAGCAACGCGACGGACGGATACCCCAGCGCCGCCGCGCGCGTGATGAGAGTCTCCGGCAGGGACGCGCCCGCGAGGAACGAAAAAGCCGAAGCGGTGTGGAGTTCGATATACACGGGACTGGGTGCTGGGTGCTGGGGGCTGGGTGCTATGTGCTATGTGCTATGTGCTATGTGCTGAGTGCTACGTGCTGGGTGCTGGGTGTACTAGTCGATCACGCCCTCAACTTCCCAGCGATCGGTTGTGCGATCGCGAGCGAGGCGATAGATCACGCCCGTCTCGACGGCCACGTCCCACTCGTCGCGATTCCAGGTATCGCGGTCGGCCGTCCACCACTGCCCCGAAGTGCGCCATGGGCCGGCGCGATGCACCACCTGCCCCCCTCCCTTCGACTCGCGCTGGCGTAACTCGCCTGCCCCGAGCCTCGTCGAGGGGCTCAGGGCCAGCCTTCTTTCGCTCAACACCACTTGCATTGGCATCCCTCGATCGACGACCACGCGTACCGGCAGGGGATGACGAAAACGGCGCACAACGGTGATCGGGCGCTCTCGTGCCGGCCTTGCGCGAACGCCCGTGGCGTGAGTCGAAAGGTGTGTCGGCGCCACAAAAGGCTTGAGTGAGGATTTGCGCGGGTCGTGTGTCTCGAGCACGACCGGCGCCCCCACGCGCGACTCGCCCATCAGCGCCTGCAGCCGCGCGACCAGCGTGGCAATGTCTTCGACGGCAGGCACATCGTGCGCCAGCAACGATTTCTGCACGATGCGGCCCGGGGTCACCCCCAACTCGACTTCAACCACGTCGATCCCACATCCGAGGTAAGACCCGGCGCCGCTCTCTGGGGGGTGTGCTTCGAGATCGAGCAGGATCAATGTGCGTAACACTTTCGCGTCGCGCATCGGCGACGGCAATGTCAACGTGCGCACATATTCCACCTTCGTCACCAGCGTCAGTCGCGTGGTGATGCTCACCGCGCCACGATCGGCCCGTTCAAGCGCGCCGGACAGCGCCTCGCAGACGCGCGCCAGGACAAACGACAACGGCTCCAGCCCATCGACCGGCCACTCAAGTTCGACTCGCTCGATAAACCGCGGCGCCTCCTCGGCCGCCAGGAGCGGGACGACGTCTTCGCCCCGCGCCGCCTGATGCAGCCGTGTCCCCGCAAGGCCCAGCCGCGACGCGACATCAGCCCTTGAGAGTCGCGCGAAATCTCCAAGCGTGGCCACACCCCATCGATCGAGGGTGGCCAACACATCACGCATGAGTCGCCCCTGTGCCGCACGAGCGTTGGTGCGGCGCATAGCGGGGCGTTCGGCTGGCGTGGCCTGACATTCCGGCAACATGGCCAGGGCTGTGATCGGCAGGCGCGCCAACATATTCGCTTCGTCACCGGGCGACACCACCGTCATGCCCGGACGCACATGTGCCAGTAACCACGCGGCGGTGTGCGACCCGGCAATGGCCACGCGCACGCCCACGCCACGATCCCAGGCCATGCGACGCATCTCATCGGCAATCACGGCGGGCTCACCAATGACCCGTGCCAGTCCTCGCGCATCGCACATCACCACATCGTCGCCATGGGGTTCCACGCGTGGCGAACACGCGCGGGCCACTGATTCCAGGACGCCCGAGACGGACGGACTCAGCGAGTCTCTGACGAGGCAAAGAAACACGCCGGCGTCTCCTTTCCGGGCGTGTGGCGCGTCACGCGCACTTGCATGGCGCTACGAGCCACACGCGCCTGCACCGACGCCCCCGACAATCTGCGGCTCTGCGCACTTGTGCCTGTCCAGCGCCCCGTGCCGTGCAGCGACAGTGAGACGCCACCAGAACTCCGGCCCATCGGCGCGGTGCCCACCAGCAGCCCGACGGTATCGCGGCCTTCAAACACATGCGCCAATCGCAGCCAGGTGGACGCCGGCCACGCACGCACCAGACGTTCGGGCACATCGGCTATATCCAGTACCACCACCGCAAAACCCCCCGCGCGCACGATCAGATCAAACGCACGCAAGCCACGACGGGCCCCCAGATCCCCCACGATGTTCCGGGGCGCCCCCCAGGTCATGCTGGGCCCGCGCACCCACAACAGCCGGTCCAGGTCGACCCCAGCGTCGGCAGCGCTGGCCGGATCACACCGATCGGCCACATCCACCAGGGCCACAACCCCGCCTCGCGCCGTGGCCGCGGCCAGCGTGGCCATCGCCACACTGGTCCGGCCGGATGAGGCCGGGCCAACTATTTCGGAGACATGGCCCCGAGGCCAGCCGCCCGTCAATGCCTGATCAAAGGCCTCCACGCCTGTGCTTGTCACCGGCAAGGCGGTGGTCAGCGGGCGGGTCAGCGTGCCGTCGAGTTTCTTGGCCTGCAGCAGCGTAGCGAGGTGAGTGAGGGCAACAGAGGCCATATGATTTTCGCCTTATTTTCGCTTCAAGGAAGGCGAGTATACTCATTTCGGCCAAGGCGATCAAGAGGCGAAACAGCCTTGTTTTCTACAGTGTGCTCGTCGAACGTGCGGCCCGCAGCGCCGGTGGTAACGACACAAACACCCCCGCCAGCACCACACACCCCAGCGTCGTGAACAGTGCCACCGGGTCGAGCGCGGTGACACCGAACAGACGAGACTCGGCATACCGGCTGAGCCAGACGAACGCCAGCAGGCCCGCGGCAGTGCCGGCCAGGGTCAGTGACAGCGCCTCCCGCATCACCAGCCGGGCCACACCCGTTGGAGCGGCACCCAATGCTGCGCGGATACTGAATTCACGCTGTCGTTCCGTGACCCCGAGAGCGAGGACGCCATACAGGCCAATCATGGAGAGCGCCGTCGCGACGATCGCAAACGCCGCTGTCACGATCGTCACCAGCCGAGACTCGGCCAGATGGCGGTCCAGGGCCTGCCGCAGTGTCTCCACGTCGTAGATCGGAAGCCCGGGATCCACTTCCGCGACGGCCGCACGGATGGCAGGCATGCTGGATTCGATCGATCCGGTCAGCCGCACATGCATCGTGCCCCACCCGGACAGAAAGGTCTGTCCGAAGGGTTCGTACGCCGTGGGACTCACGGGCTCATCCAGGTTCCGCGTCCGCAGGTCGGCAACCACGCCAACGATCGTCCGCACGCGCCCCTCTGGATACTCCATCGTCACCCGGCGTCCGGCGGCATTGACCGTGCCGAAGAGCTGCCTGGCCAAGGACTCGTTCACAATCAGCACCCCGGCGCCCGGCTCCTCTGACCGAAACGATTCGGCGTCGGCGAATTCCCGGCCGTCCAGGATACGAACGCCGAGTGCGGCAAAGAACCCGGCGGAGACCATGTTGGAGTCGGCGGAGATGTTGTCTTCTTTCAACTGTCCTTCAGCGCGAAGACTCGCGCCGCCGCCGATCCGGCGAAACGGCTCCACCCATGCCAGTCCAGCCGCGGTCACCCCAGGGACGGTTCGGAGCTGGTCCACCAACGATGCATACAGCCGCCGCTGCCGTGCGTCATCCTTGTGGCGAAGCCCAGGCTCGATCGAAAACGCCAGCACCTGATCGGTGTCGTATCCCAAAGGCACGGCGTATCGCTCGGTCATCGACCGCAACAGGAGAAACGAGCCGGCCAGAAGGACCACTGATGAGGCGACCTGAACGATGGCGAGCGCGCGACGGATCCGACGGCCAGCCGGTGTCTGCCCGCGGCCGCTCTGCTTGAGTGAAGCGACCAGATCCACGCGGCTGCCCACCACGGCGGGCAGGAACGCACCGCCGGCACAGGCGACAAACGAGGTGGCCAGCGCAAACATAAAGACGCGCCAGTCAAGACCGACTTGTGTGAGCGCCGGCAAGGACGGCGTGATGACCACGCCGTCGAGGACCCGGCCCAATGCGAGGGTCACGAGCAGCGCTCCCGCGCCACCGCACACACACAACGCGATCCCCTCCAGAAGCCACTGCCTGATGACCCGGCCGCGAGAGGCCCCAAGCGCCATTCGAGTGGCGACCTCCGCCTGCCGTTCATGCGCCCTGGCGAGCAGGAGATTGCCGACATTGGCGCACGCGAGGAGCAATACGAACGCCACCACCGCGATGAGCAGACCAAAGGTCTGCGTGAGCCGTTCGCTCTCCCAGGAAGGAACATCGATTCCCGGCCGCGCCACGAACGTCGCGCGTTTCAGTTTCCCAAGAGACGGATTCATGTTGAGCAATCCGGCGCGCCACGCCTCGGCTTGTTCGTCGATCAGTGCGAGTGTGGTCCCCGGCACCACCCTTCCATACGCGCTGAAGAACAGGCCCGCGGACGATGACGCCAGCTTCGCGGGATAGGCCGGCAAAGTCACCTGGTGAGAGCCCAGCGGCACCCACAGGTCGATGGCCCCCGATCGACTTGGCCCACGGAACCCGGCGGCCGCCACGCCAATGATGGTGAATGGCGTCTCATTGATGCGCAGCGTCCGGCCGAGCACCTGCGGGTCACGATCGAAGTATGTGGACCAATAGCGGTGGCTGATAATCACGCGCTGCGCCTGGCCGATGTCCTCTTCGTTGTCTTCTGCCGCCGTGAAGGCCCGTCCCAGTGTCATCGTCTGTCCGAGGACATCGAAGTAGCCGGCCGTCACCGCGTGGGCCTCGACTCGCGTAGCCTGGCCGTCGTCGCGTGACACGTTGAGAGACACGTCGGCGTGCGCGGTGATGGCTGAGAATCCCGGTAAGGCACTCAATCCTTGCAGCTCGGGAACGGATATCGTGAAGAATCCGCCATCGTGAGCCGCAAGCCGGATGGTGGCCAGAGACTCGGGCGCCGTCACCCCCGGGACCGGACGGAACATCATCCAGTTCGCAATGCTGAAGACCGCGGTATTCGCCCCGATTCCCAAGGTCAGGGTCAGCAGCAGCATCGCCGTCAGGGCAGGTTGACGACGCCACGCGCGAAACGCGAGCATCCAGTCCTGCCGCCAGCCTCCGCCGTTCTTCGAGCCGCCCAGCCCGCGAGACGCGGCCCACCTCAGCCGCCCTGTCGTCCAGATCGTCGCGCCCAGCAACCACCACACGCCGGCATAGCGACCTGACTGGCGCCGCCGCGCTCGTTCTTCGGTCAGGTCTCCCAGCATGGATTCGCGCCACTCGGGTGGGGCGAACCACGCCAGGACCCATCGCGCCAGCGTCATCGGACACCCCGCACGGGCTTGGCCTGCCGCATGCGAGCCACCGCCGACTCGGCCGCAGCCAGCGTGAGTTTGAAGCACCGCTTGGCCTTGCCTCCCCGCTCGGAAGTCGGCTCCCCCATCACGGAACTGACGTAGCCCTTCCGATCGAGACGATCGAGCGTGACGTAGATACTGCCGCGGCCCAACGCGATCTGGGTCCTCTCCTCGATCTCGTCACGAATCGAAACCGCATATCCCTCACCCGACTGATTCATGACGGCAAGCAGCACGAGTTGCTCGAGTTCCCCGAGCAGACCTTTTTCTGAAAAAGACGACATCTGACACATTATGACGACCGCCAGCCCGGATCGGTTAGGTCTCCGCCACAAAATTCCGGGCCATCCATTACCATTAGGGGATGCGCGGTGAATCTGACTCTCCGGAAGGCGGTCGGCTGCCGTTCCGGTCGTTGTCACTCCCCCAACGCGAAGTGGCCCTGCTCATCGTTCTGTGTGTCATTGCGGCCGTGATGTTCGCGGCCACCCGTCGCATGGCCGGCTGGTCGCGGGGCAAGCGCGCGGAGGCCGCCGCGCAATGGTTTGCCCGCGGTGAAGATCTGGCGCAGGCGGGCAATCTCGAGGACGGCATCGCCGCGCTCCGTGAGGCGGTGGCTGAAGAACGCCAGAATCCGAACTATGTCCTCGGTCTGGCCCGGAGACTGGCGGAGGCCGGTCGAAATCCGGAAGCCACGCAGCTCCTGCTGCGCCTGCGGCAGGACCAGCCCGACGATGTCGAGGTCAACTACGGACTCGCGCGTCTGGCGGCACTGAACGGAGACGGCGCTGATGCGATTCGGTATTACAACTACGCCATGTACGGACTGGTGCGCATCGGTGTGGACTACGACCGGCGCCGGATCAGGACCGAATTGATCGAGTTCCTCCTGACGGAGGACGAGCATGCGGAGGCGCTCATCGAACTGGAGGCACTCAACCGGGAACTGCCCGACGAACCCGACGCTCAGTTGCAGGCCGCGAGGTTGTCCGAACGCGCCGGAGGAACCCGGCAGGCGTTCGATCACTATCGGCGCGCCGCCACCCTTGCCCCCAAGAACGCCGAGGCGGCGGCCGGGGTCGGCAACGCCGCCTTCGCGTTGCGCGACTTCACCACGGCCTCGCGCGAACTCGCGCGCGCGGTCGATCTAGGCGCCACCGCGCCGGATCTCGCCGCGCAGCTCGAGGTCGCCCGGCTGGTTCTCGTGACCGATCCCCTGGCCTCCAGAGTGGCATCAGCCGCGCGCGCTGCCCGCCTGCGTGCGGGCCTGGCACATGCGATCTCCCGCTACGATGCCTGCCAGAAAGAGACGAGCCCGGATCAGACGGGACAGGCTCCAGCGCTGCCCCAGGATCCGACCCGGGCCGGGCTGGAGGAGCTCAGGCGGGGGCGACAATCCGAGCTCCGGGATCTCGACGTGCTGGCGCGCGGGGTGACATTGATTGGCACAGTTGAAGCGTCGGTCCGCTCGAGTTGTCCGGCGCTCATGGCGCCCATCGATCGTGCCTGGGAACTGATCGCTGAAATCCATCCGGGCGGCGGGCAGTGAAGGTCCCCTGGCGCTATGACTGGCGACTGACGCAACAGCAGATCTTTCTCGCCCTCACGATCGTCATCGGCATCCTGGCCGGACTCACGGCGGTGCTCTTCGCGCTCACCATTGATGCCGTGCGTGGAGGACTCTTCGGTGTCGACCCATCGCCCTGGCGCCGGCTCCTGATTCCACCGGCAGTCAGCGTACTGACCGGCGTGATGCTGGCGAAGTTCTTCAACGACGCGCGAGGCAGCGGTGTGCCGCAAACAACCGTGGCCTACCAGTTGCACAACGGCGTGATTCCGCCACGAGTGGCCATTGGAAAATTCCTGACGGGGGTCCTCTGCATCGGATCGGGTCATTCCCTGGGCCGCGAAGGTCCGTCCGTCCAGATTGGCGCGGGCCTGGCCTCGTGGGTGGGCCAGTGGCTGCGCTTGTCGCCGGGCCAGATGCGCAATCTGGTGCCGGTCGGCGCGTCTGCCGCGCTGGCCGCAGCCTTCAATACGCCGGTGGCCGCGGTCCTGTTCGCGCTCGAGGAGATCATCGCAGACATGAATGCGCCGCTGCTGGGATCGACGGTGGTGGCCTCGGTCTCGGCCGTGATCGTCGAGCGGTCGATCCTCGGGAACGAACCCCTGTTTCATGTTCCGGCGTATCAGATGATGCATCCGAGCGAGTTGCTGGCGTACGCCGTGCTTGGTGTTGCCGGCGGCGTCGTGTCGGTCGCGTTCAGCAAGGGCCTGCTGAAGCTGCGCGCGAAATTCCGGGAACTTCCGCCGTCCACGCGGATGTGGCAGCCGGCCATGGGCGGCCTGGCCATCGGCGTCATCCTCGTCGTCTTCCCCCAGGTGGCCGGCGTCGGCTACCAGCACATCGACCAGGCACTCAACGGAGGGCTGCTGCTGACGACCCTGGCGACCCTGGGCATCGTCAAGATGGGCGCCACGA
>JAHEFO010000205.1 GCA_024640135.1 Acidobacteriota bacterium | reverse complement strand
GCGGCGAAGAAGGCTGTGCCGATGGTGCTGGTGTCGACGCTGGGTTACGGCACGTCCCGGGGGCCTGCCGGTGCGGTTCGGGAGAGTGCCATCGCCAACATTACGGGCTACACGCAGATCCTGCTCGACGAAGTGATGCCGCAGGTGGAGCGTGCCTACCACGTCTCCCGGGACCGCAGCCAGCGGGCGATCGCCGGTTTGTCGATGGGGGGCATGGAGACGCTGTATACCGCGTTGAATCATCTCGACACGTTCGCGTGGATCGGATCGTTCAGCGGCGCCTTCGGGATGTGGCCGGGCGTCTCCACGCGAGTGGCCCCGGCGTCGCCGGAGGCCGCGGCCGCAGGGCGCGGCGCATCGCCGTCGATCCACCATCCTGAGATGTTCGAGACGATCTTTCCCGGTCTGGACGCGCGCGCCAACTCACAGATCAAGATGCTGTGGATCGCGTGCGGGACATCAGACAGTCTGATCGGCGTCAACCGTGCACTGAAGACGTGGCTGACGGCCAAAGGCGTGTACTTCACGGAGCAGGAAGTCCCCGATATGGGGCATGTCTGGCCGCTGTGGCGCCAGAATGTCGCCGATATGGTGCCCAGGCTGTTTCGATAGGGCAGAAGCGGTACTAGAAGGTGATCGAGAATCCCAGACGCACCGTGAGCGGCGGCTGCACGGCGGTTGACCGGCGGAACTGAGGAGTCGTCAGGACGTCTTCCTCTACCTCGTTCCGGTGCCGTGTCGCATTGAAGACGTCGACCCGCAGGGCTGAGCGATGGCCCCAGAGAGAGAAGCCCTTTTCAATCCGGACATCCAGGGTGAGCGTGTACGTGAACCGTGTGCGACCCGTCCGGTAGGCGTGCACCATCTCGGCGCCGCCGGCCAGGTCCGGCACGACGACGACACGTGAGAAGGGTTGCCCATCCTGATACCGAGCGGAGAATCCGATCCGAACGTCACCGGGGGCGCGATAACTCGTCGACCATTTGCCGACGTACGAGCGGTCGAAGAACGAACTGCCCTGCAGGACCGGGCGGGCATTTGGGTCCTCGAAGACCGTGCCAATCACGCTGTGGTCGTTCTCGAGAGGGCGAAATCCCAGGTGGCCGGACCAGCTTCTGGTGCGATACGCCATGGCGCCAAACAGCACGGTGAGTCGGCGCGTCTTCAGCTCCCAGGTCACCTCTACGCCTTCATACTTGGCCGTGCCGTCGTCTGGATTGGTCAGCAGGAAGGCGTCCTGTCCGAAACTTCCGGGCAGGCGGTCGTAGACGCCGAGCGGCTGGTCGTCGACCGGACTATCCCAGTCCGTGAATTGGTCCTGGACGAAAAGGAGGCGGTAGCTCGAGGCCGGGACGCCGGTGTTGATCGAGCCGAGCATCGACGACTGGTTGCGCCAGATGGCGGCGCCCCGCAGCGTCATCAGCTGGTGATAGCGCAGCTCCAGGCCGACGGTGCGCTCAAGCGTCCGTGGGGCGCGCAAGTCCCGCTCGATCGTCGCCACCGCGGACCCGCGGCCACGGCGAGAGACCAGGACGCCGAGTTCGCCGCTGTCGAATCGACGATCGTTGTTCAGGTCCAGCCATCGGTGCACGTCTGACACCGGTTCACCGGGGTCGCCGTAGCCAAGCAGCGAGAGCGTCAATGGATCTGCGTAGCGGCCCACGCCGCCAAAAATCGCAACGGGCCCACGGCTCCACTGAAACGAGACCCGCGGAGAGAGCGAGCGCCAGGTGACGCCATTGGTTGCGCCTCTTGCCGAGCCGCTCGAGAGGTCCGCACGCAGCCCCGCGTCCACTGTCAGATGCGAGCCGATCGCGATTCGGTCTCCGACATAGGCTGCCCCGTGAAAGGCCGTCCGGCGTGACAGAGACGAGGCCGCGGCGGGAACCCAGACACGCGCCGCCACACCCCCGACCTGTTCGGCCACCGTGGGAAGTGCGAGGACGTCTGTCGTGGCAACCTCGCGACGCGCGGTGATGCCCGTGCGCAGTTCATGGGCCGTTTGCCGCCACGTGAACAGTCGCGGCGCGAACCGGATCCCGGCCTCCCACTGGGTCGTGACCATGGCCGAGGCGGGCGCGGGGACGACCCCCTCAGTGACCCGGTCAACGGTGCCGCCCTCCGGGTTGGTGACATCCGGCCTGAACGTACTGCGCTGGAAGGCGAGGGTCGCCCCGATTCGCGATCCGCCGGCGTCCACCCGGTCCCATGTGGCGCTGGACTGCCCGAATGTCCCGCGTTCTGTGACGTTCACGTCGCGGAATTGGCGGCGGTCGTCGAACGGATAACTCACGCGCTGCAGAGCCGCAATCACACGGACCTGGTCGAGATCGCCCGGTCGCGTCACCATGTGGCCGAAGACCGACGCCCGTTCCGACGTCCAGATGCCTGGACGATCCCGTTCGTACTGTTGCGCGCGAGAGAACGCACCTGAGACGAGAAGCCCTGTCCGGGTTCCGACCGGGCCGCTCAACTGGGCGCTCACGTCCCGCCAGGAGGCGAGGCGGGCAATCGACGGGGCGTCCGGCAGGGGATTGAGATCGACCATGCGCGGTTCGGTGAAAGAAGACTGCAGCGAACCATCGCGGCCCGCATGAGGCCGCTTTGGCGTCAGTGAAATCAGCACACCCGGCGTGTCAGCCTCGATGTCGGCCAGGCCGGAGGTGACCGTCAGGCCGCTCATCGCCGTGAGGTCCTGGGCGAACGGGATCAGGCCGACGAGATTCGGCGCCAGCAGGCGCATGTCGCCGAACGAGACAGATGTCGTCGTCCACGAGGAGCCCCGACTTCCCATCAGCGCCGACCGTCCGGTGCCCAGTCCGCCGTTGTCCATCCGGTCGGCAATGACGAAGGGGACGGCGGTCTCGACGACCGACCACACGCTGTCGCCGGCAGGCAGGTCCTGCAGCCACCGCTCGCCGAACGCCGCGCCTTCGCCCAGTCGCTGCCGGTTGAGCAGCTCGATCCGCGTATCTGCCGGGTTTGCAGTGGCAGGCGTCGTCTGGAGCGTCACGACTTCTCTGAGTCCGAGCTCCACCGTCATGGAGGCTGCCGGAACTCCGGCCATGTTCACGGTGACGGAATACGTTCCCGGATCGAGGCCGGCAAAGGACGCCCAGCCTGATCCAGGCCGAAGATTCGCCGTCCGCGGCGGCGTCGTGTCTTCCCGGACGCGAATTGTGACGGAGATGGCGGCATCGGCTGGCGCCGGCGGCGCCGTGACGCGGATACGCAATATGGCCGTGTCCTGCTGGAAAGCACTGTCAGCGGACACGGAGGCCGCAATGACGATCCAGATGACACAGACCAACGCCGAGCGGAGCGGAAAACGCTTCCTAGAATCTAAACGCAACTCCCAATGATAGTACAGGATAGAACCGGAGTATCCGGATGTCTTCGTTGAGATTCGCTTCTTCCTTCCGGACGTCGTTCTGGATTGCCGCGTCCGTACCTATGTTGCGGCAGTTGAGGCCGTTGAGTGCACAGGCGGTCCCTGAAAAGCTCAGAGTCGCCGCAGGTGCTCCTTGGAAGATGACCCCGATTTCAATCGGCACGCTGAACCGACGGCTGCGCGGGATGATGTCGCCCCAGCCAATGAGAAGCGCCGGTCGACCGGATTCGACCGAAACCGCGCCGCTGGCCTGAATCGGATTCGTGGTGGCGCTCACGTACTCCGTGTCGCCGATCGTGACACGCTTGCCGGGAGGCAATGAGGCGCTCAACTCTGCCTTGTTGCCGTTATGCAAGATGAACCCGGGGCTGATGTGAAACCCGCCGCCAAACGGGAACCAGTCGACATAGGCATGCACCGATCGCATCGTGAGCTTGCCTCTGTAGGTGATGTCCCCGTCGTCAAAATCGCGGGTGTAGTCGAAGAGGCTGGCTCCTGCGCGCAGGTTGACCCTGGGTGCCACCCGCGCCGCCGCATCAAAGCTGATGCCGAGCGTTGATGCCGAAATCGCGACGCCCACCTTCGGGTTCGAGGGGGCCCCCGTCTGCGCCCACGCCGATGTCGTCGCGCTCATGATCAGGGCGACGGTTGCTACTGGTGCCGACCACCGTTTCACGCTCATCTCTGCACCTCCTGCATTGATCCAAGGCCTGGGCCGTTGTGCGACCCATCGAATCGGGCCCGCGCGAGAGAGTGCGAAACCTGCCAGGTGTCTGTGTTGGTGCGAACGGTTCCGGTGTGCGCGGACTCACCACGTGCCGTCGGCGGGATCGACCACGAGCGCCGCCGATGCAAGACTGTTGCGTGTCTGTCCATGGACGACGTCCATGGACAGACTGGTCGGATTCAGGGAGCCGTCAAGGCCGACCCGGCTGGCGGCGGCGCTAGCGGTCCCCGGCTTCCTTGATCGTCACGTTCTTGAGAATGTCGTTCATCTCAATCTTGTCAGCGACCTCGATTCCCTTGGTCACTCTCCCCAGGACCGCGTATTTCCCCTCGAGGGCCGGGATGGATCCCAACAGAATGAAGAACATGCTGTCGGCGGTCTCGGGCTTGAACGTGGGACGGTAGGCGAGTGCGACAATGCCGCGCACGAACTTGCGCTTGCTCGGTTCGAAGACGCCGATGGGCTTGTTCGAGCGGCCTGGGCCGCTTCCGCCCGTGCCCCATTGCGCCTGTTTCGTGATGTCGCGCGAGAGCGGATCACCCGCCTGGATCAGGCCCGGCTGCACCCAGTGGAAACGGTGGCCCCGATAGAATCCCTTCTTGACCAGTCCGACAAAGTGCGCGACCGACACCGGAGCCTCATCGGGCAATGTCTCGATTTCGATCACACCCTTCGCCGTCTCTATGACAATGGTGGGCGCAGCCTGAAGCCCTGCAGGATTGTTACCCTCCCGGCTTTCTACGGGTGTAAGAGAGAATAAGAACGCTGTAACAAGGCTTGCCGCAAATAGGGGTCGAAACATCGAGTACCTCCTTGGCACATAGTTTACGCTTCTTGTGATCGATCGTGGCCAACTCCTGTGCCATAGAGCCGGTCGCCAAAATCTCCGAGGCCCGGCGCGATGTAGTTCTGCGTGTTGAGCTCGCGATCGAGCGCAGGTGAATACACCCCGACGTCCGGATGGGCCCGCTGCACGGCCTCCACACCCTCCGGTGCCGCCACGACGCACAGCAGGCGGATGGAACGGGCCCCCGCTTCTTTCAGAAGATCGATTGCCATGATTGCCGAGCCGCCAGTCGCCAGCATCGGGTCCACGAGCAAGATGGTGCTGTGGGAGATCCCCATGGGCAGGTGCGAGGAATAACACGAGGCTTGCGCGGTCCGTTCGTCGCGGCGAAGGCCGATATGACCGAGGCGCGCCTGGGGCAGTAACGCCAGCACCGGCTCAATCAGGGACAGTCCGGCCCGCAGGACCGCCACGGCCACGATATCGCCGGAGATCACGCGTCCAGTGGTGGTTTCGAGTGGCGTCCGAATGGACACCTCTGCCGACGCCAGGTCCCTGGTCGCCTCGGCGGCAACGATCAGGCCGATGCGGTAGGCGAGGCCGCGAAAATCGGTCGCGCGGGTGGCACTGTCACGCAGGGCCACCAGTGCATCCTGCGCCACGGGATGGCTCACCAGGTGGAAAGGCACTGAGGGAACTATACACCTGCGGTCGCCGCCGATAGAATCCCTGTCATGAAACGCCCGGCGTTGTTGGCGCTCATCGTATTCGCGGCGGTGATGGCGCTGGTCCTGGCATCGTCCCCGCCGGCGGGCCGACAGCCGGTGGCGTTGTTGATCACCGGTGGAACGGTCGTGACGATGGATGGCGCCGGCACGGTTGTGCCGGATGGGGCCGTGGCCATCGAGGGCTCGAGGATTGTCGCGGTGGGGCCGGCGGAGGCCCTGGAGGCGCGCTACGCGGCTCGGGAGCGGATCGACGCGCGAGGTCAGGTCATCATGCCCGGCCTCATCAACACCCATACCCACGCACCAATGGTCCTCTTTCGCGGGCTGGCCGACGACCTGGCATTGATGGACTGGCTGAACCAGTACATCTTCCCGGCGGAGAAGGCGATGGTGTCGCCCGAGTTCGTGCGTGTCGGCACGCGGCTGGCCGCCCTCGAAATGATTGAGTCAGGCACCACGACCTATGCCGACATGTACTACTTCGAGGAGGAGATCGCCCGGGCGACGAGAGATGCGGGGCTGCGGGCGGTCCTGGGCCAGACGATCATCCGGTTCCCGGTGGCCGACGCGGCCACTCCCGAAGACGGCCTGGCTCGCACTGAGGCGTTCCTGATCCAGTGGGCCAGCGACGAACTGGTGACGCCCGCAGTCGCGCCACATGCGCCCTACACCCTGGCGCCAGAGACCTTGAAGGCGACACGCGCGCTGGCGAACAGGTATCGCGCGCCGTTGCTCATCCACTTGGCCGAGACCCGCGACGAGGTGGGACTCGTCGCGGACCAGTTCTCGATGACGCCGGCCATGTTCCTGGACAGCCTGGGCTTGTGGAACGGACCTTCGCTGGCCGCCCACGGCGTGTGGGTCGACGCCGCAGACATGGAGATGCTGGCCGAACGCGGCGTGGGGATGTCGCACAATCCCGAGAGCAACATGAAGCTCGCCAGCGGGACGGCACCTGTGCTGGACTGGCTGGCTCACGGGATTCATGCCGGATTGGGCACCGACGGAGCAGCCAGCAACAATGACCTGGACATGTTCGAGGCCGTGCGCATGGCAGCGCTGCTCCACAAACAGGCGTCGGGTGATCCGCGGGCGATGCCGGCGCGGCAGGCCCTGGAACTGGCGACACGTGGCGGCGCCTCCGCGCTCGGCCTGGAGGATAGAATAGGCAGCCTCGAGGCGGGGAAACTTGCCGATGTCATTACCGTGTCCATGACCAGCGCGCGCCAGACGCCACTCTTCGATCCGCTCTCGCACCTGGTGTACGTGACGCGCGGCACCGATGTCCGGAATACGGTGGTGCATGGTCGAGTACTGATGCGGCAGGGACGGACGATCACACTCGACCGTGCAGCCGTGATCCGGGACGCGAATGCGATGGCCGCGAAGGTACGCGCGGCCGTGACGGGGCAGGAGTCACGATGAGTCACGTCAGGGCATTCCTGAGCCAGGCGGAGATTGGCGCTCGTGTCACGGCATTGGCCGCCGAAATCCGGCAGGACGCCGGACCAGGCGTGCCCGTCCATCTGGTTGGTGTCCTCAAAGGGGCCTTCATTTTTCTCGCCGACTTGATGCGGCAGATGGACGGTCCGGTTTCCTGTGACTTCATCGCCGTCTCGAGCTACGCGGGCGTGAAGTCCACGGGCCAGGTGCAGATCCTCAAAGATCTGGGACAGTCGATTGACGGGCGTTACGTCGTGATCGTCGAGGACATCGTCGATACGGGACTCACGCTGGCGTACCTGCAGGAGGTGCTCCGGGCGCGCGCGCCGCAGTCGTTGCGGACGGCCTGCCTGCTCAGCAAGCCCTCGCGCCGGAAGGTAGGGGTTCCGGTCGAGTACATCGGATTCACGATCGACGATCGCTTCGTGGTCGGATACGGCCTCGATTTCGATGAGCAGTATCGGCACCTGCCGTTCATTGGCGTCGTTCAGGGAGTGGAGTGACGTGGCTATTCGCAGGTTCTCAATCATCACCGAAGGCGATGCCAGACACATCGAACCCGGAACGTCGGTGGAGCTGGAGGAGCGCGGCCACATCACGCCGCTGGCCGCGGATACGTTGCGGGAGCGGCGGG
>JAHEFO010000026.1 GCA_024640135.1 Acidobacteriota bacterium | reverse complement strand
CGACTAGAACGGTTGAGGGGTGCGCGGGAAGCCGGATTGGTGTCCTGCATTGTGAAGAAGGGAAGGCCAATGATGAAACGCCAGCGAGACACCTTGGTACAGACGTGAAATGTGCTTCGGTGGCATGAAACGGTGGCGTAGACGAGCAAGTCCAGAAACGCGGCCCCGCCCTGACCAGGCGCGACACTGGAGAGAGTTCCGCCCTGTCCGAGAAGGAAGGTCGGCCCTTGGAGGCCCGGCGCCTTCTGGAGGCAGTGGGTCGTCGCGGGCAGGCTATTGGAGCGCTTGTCAGTTACGTGTCACATGGTCTGATCCGACCCAACCTCTGGGAGTGCCGCGGCAGAGGGCCGGGGAACCTGGTCCGCGGCAGGAGGCGGCGGCAGGACACAGGCGGTAAGCGGCGGGCGACAGGTGCAGGCTGGAGGGTTGGGCACGCTGAGGGACGGAGGCGCAGAGACCGGCGGGGCAGCAAACGGAGAGGCGGCGGAGGACAGGCGGCAGTAGAGAGACGGAGGCGCAGAGACTGGCGGGGTGGCGTGTGCCAAGCGGGAGGCACAGAGACGGTCCAATATGCCGTTTGAGAACGGTCCTGGCCCCTGTCACAGAAGGGCTGGAGTTTGTCGACCTTGGCATTGTGTCGCGGCGCATGCAGAGCAGACGAAGCGGGCACATGCTTCGAAGATCAGAACCAAATCGAGGCCGGCCACAACCTGTAAGGCATGGCTCACGCCGCGCGACGCAGATAAGAAAATATACAGGTGTAGCGAGAGAACAAATGGCAGGTGTTCCACGTGGAACAATGCGAACAAAACCAATAAGTGCTTATATTAGAATAACTTGCGGTTCTTTCTCAAGATCCACAACTGACTTCCAAGGGCCGACACCAGGGGCTCTGATTGTCCGGAATCGAACAGTGGCTGAAAATCTGGCTTTGTCGATGCCTCGGCACCAAACCACAGCAATCGGCCACTCGGCTTCAGGAACGCCTGAATGGCCCCCAACAGGCGGCGATCGGGCCGCACTGCACGAACGGTCACCACATCGGCCGCTTCGTGCAACTCACTCCGGGACAGGAGTTCCTCGATCCGGCAGTTTTCGACAGAGGCCTTCGACATCCCCAACTGCCGGACGGCCTCCTGAAGGAACGCGCACTTGCGAACCTTGACCTCCACCATCACGAGCCGAATCTGGGCACACATGAGGGCCATGGGAATCGCCGGAGACCCCCCACCCGAACCCACGTCAATGAGCACCCTGTCAGAATCGGTCAACCGCCGCGCAGCCATCACGGGCTCCACAATCAACCGATCGACCGCATCGTCGGAAAGCGGTTCCACTTGTAACGCGGTGAGATTGATCTTCTTGTTCCAGCGCGCGAGCAACTCGACGTACGCGGCGAGGTTCGTCACCTGCTCAGCCGAGGCTTTCCCACCCGCCCTGGCCAGCCGTCTCGACAGACGAGCGACAGTCGCGCGCTCAGCCACCGTTCGCCACCCGTGACGCCACAATCGCCACTGCCGCCGGCGTCACACCGGGAATTCTCCCAGCCTGACCCAACGTCGCCGGCCGGATTACAGACAACCGCTCAACCATCTCGCGTGACAACCCGGGCACAGAGCGATAGTCGAACGTCTCCGGAATTCGACGAGCGTGCTGCGCCTGCACTCGAGCATGCTGCACCTCGTGACGCTTGAGGTAACCCCGGTACTTGCACTCGGCCTCGAGCGTGGCGCCGTCGACCTCACGAACGCCGTCCGTCTCGATCGCGCAACCCGCCGCGATCACTGCGTCCAGCGTCACATGCGGTCGTCCAAGCGCCTCCGCCGCGCTCCCGTTCAGCCCGTTCACGGTGACCCGTGTGCTCCTCGCCCGCGATCGATTGCGATCGAGCCGAGCCCTCCGGTCCACAAAGTTCCCCCACCGGGTGTCGTCAATCAGCCCGAGCTCACGCCCGATTTCCGTCAACCGTAGATCGGCGTTATCAATGCGCAACACCAGGCGATGTTCGGCCCGAGACGTGAACATCCGATAAGGCTCAAGACACCCGCGCGTGACCAGGTCGTCGATCAAGATGCCGATGTAGGCCTGGTCGCGGCGAAGAATCACGGCGGGGCCACCCAGACACTGCCGCCCGGCATTGACTCCCGCCATCAGTCCCTGAGCCGCCGCCTCCTCGTACCCGGACGTGCCGTTGACCTGCCCCGCGAGAAACAACCCCGCCACCCGCTTCGCCTGGAGCGACAATTCCAGCTCTGTGGGCTGAATGAAGTCGTACTCCACTGCGTACGCGTGACGGAGCACGACCGCATCTTCCAAACCCGGCATGGCATGCACGATCGCGTCCTGGACTTCAGCCGGCAGACACATCGACATGCCGTTGACATAGATCTCATCGACGTCGAGTCCCTCACGCTCAAGAAACACCTGGTGCCGTTCCTTGTCCGGGAACCGCATGATCTTGTCTTCGAGTGCAGGGCAATAGCGGGGTCCCACCCCGCTGATGCGGCCGTTGTAGAGCGGCGACCGATCGATATGACGGCGCACCAGGTCGTGCACGGCCTCGGTGGTGTGCACGATATGGCACACCATCTGCGGTCGGGAGATTCGATCGGTTGAAAACGAGAATGGCACCGCGGGGTCATCGCCATGGTCTTCTTCGAAGCGGGAGAAGTCGATGCTCTTCCCGCTCAGGCGTGGTGGCGTCCCGGTCTTGAGCCGACCCATCTCGAATCCGAATCCGCGGAGCGACTCCGCCAGCGTTCGAGTTGGTGGTTCACCAGCCCGCCCCGCAGGCCTCTGCTCGTCGCCAATATGGACCAGTCCATTCAAGAAGGTCCCGGTCGTGACCACCAATGCTCTGCACGAGACTCGTCCCCCGTCTTCAAACTCCAGGCCGGCCACGCGCCCGGCTTCAACCATCACGCGACCAACTCGTCTAAACAGCCAGGTGATGCCGGCCTCCTTCGACAACGCCTCCCGAACCCATCGCCCATACTCACGTTTATCTGCCTGGGCGCGGGGCGACCACACCGCCGGTCCCCGGCTGCGGTTGAGCAGCTTGAACTGAATTCCGGTGGCATCAATCGCCCGGCCCATCAAGCCGCCCAGCGCGTCAATCTCGCGAACGAGATGGCCCTTGGCTGTCCCACCGATCGCGGGATTGCACGGCATCAGCGCGACGGTCTCAGGCGAGAGGGTGCATACCGCGACGGTACAGCCCATTCGCGCCGCCGCCCAGGCGGCTTCAACGCCGGCATGGCCGGCCCCGATCACGACGACGTCAAAGTCTGAAGTGGTCATTACTTGCCGACACAGAACGTGCTGAAGATGTGCTCCAACAGTTGATCGGGCGTCCGGCGCCCGGTCAAGGCCTCGAGCGCCTCCCGTGCGTCACCCAATTCAGCCAGGACAAGTTCTTCAGTCGCGCCCCTCTCTACCGCCTCCAGGCTCCGGTCCACGGCGCCCAGCGCCATCTCAACCTGTTGCAGATGCCTCTGGTTTGACACCATTGGCGGATCGAGCCGCTCCGCGCGGTCCCAACTCCCAGGCTCTCCAGACAACGTCTCAACGATCGCCAACCGAATCTCCTCCAGCCCGTCGCCGGACGTTGCCGAGACGGCCAGCACTGGTCCAGTCGCACACACGCCGGCATCTTCACACGACCACTGGGCCGGAAGGTCCGCTTTGTTCGCAATGACCAGCCGAGGCCCTTGTGCGGTCTCCAAGAGTCGCGCATCATCGCGGCTCAACGATTGGCTCCTGTCGAGCACCAGCAACGTGAGCGCCGCCGCTTCCTGCGCCCGTTCCGCCCGTCTCACGCCCTCCTCCTCGATGACGTCCAGGGCTTCCCGCAGACCCGCAGTATCAACAAGGGTAATCGGCACTCCACACACATCAAGCCGCTCGGTCAGCACATCACGGGTCGTTCCGGCCAGCGGCGTAACAATCGCCCGGTTTGTGCCGACCAGGGCGTTGAAGAGACTCGACTTGCCCACATTGGGCCGGCCGGCAATCACGACCATCCGGCCTTCCCGGATCAGCCGGCCGCGACGGCCGTCCTTGACAAACCGCTCGAGCTCTCCTCGCACACGCGTCAAATCGGCGGTGGCATTCTCCCGGGTGATGAAATGAAATCCTTCGTCCGGAAAATCCAGGGACGCCTCGAGTTTTGCGACCAGATCAAAAAGCTGCGCATCGATCTTCTGAACGGCGCTGCTCAAGGTGCCTTCCAGTTGGTCCAGCGCGACGCGGGCCTGCAGCGGCGTGACCGCCTCCACCAGATCGGCTACAGCCTCGGCCTGAACCAGGTCAATCCGGTTGTTGAGGTACGCCCGCAAGGTGAATTCGCCAGGCTGGGCCAGACGAGCTCCGGCATGGCATGCCAGGTCAACCACTGCCTGCAGGAGCCACGGGCTGCCGTGCCCGCTGATCTCGACAACGTCCTCGCCGGTATAGGACTGCGGCGCCGCGAACCACGTGACGACAACCTGGTCCACGTCTCGCACGGTCGCCACGGTCGCGTGCCGAGGTTCAAAGGGAACCGTGCGGCCGGTCACATGCGCGGCGATGGCCACGGCCTCGGTTCCGGACAGACGCACGACACCGAGGCCGCCACGCCCGTGAGGCGTTGCAACCGCCACGATAGTGTCCGCGGTGGAGAACGTTGCACCCACTGCGGCCCCCTGCGGCTACGGCTGCGCTGAGATGACCACGATCTTCAAGAACGCGTCGCCGATGCTCTCAGTGTTCATGCCGGGTAGCTCGGCCACAGTCAGGTGCACCAGCCTCCTGGCGTACGGATTGAGCGGACCCATTTCCTGGGGCACCCCGGAGGTCCGGGCGGCCTCGGCCAGCGATTTTGCCATGGCCTTCAGCTCCTCGTCCTTACCCTTGCGAAAGGCCAGGGCGTCCACCAGGTAGTGGCGGTCGCCTCGCTCCTCGCGCCGGAATGCCGTATTGACGATGACCTGAAGGGCGTCGAGCGTTTCTCCCTGCCGGCGGAGCAGTGTGTCGGCGCCTTCGCCCGTGATGTTCACGCGCACGGCATCGGGAGTCTCCTCGAGCGAAACATCCAGGGCCAGCCCCATCGCCCCGAGAACATCGGTGATGAAATCCGTTACTCGCGCATCCAGTGTGTCGGTCATGCTCTGCTCGTCCTTCATTGGCTTCTTACTTCTGGCCCTTGGCCTTCGGGGTCGCTGCGCTGCCGGCCTGCTTCGCCCGCTTCTCCGCGCTGGTCCCGCCGCTTCCCCCATTCGTCTGCCCTTTGGGGCCGGTGCGAATGAGGTGGTTCGTCAGGTACTGC
The DNA here is from genome assembly GCA_024640135.1 of Acidobacteriota bacterium. Lineage (GTDB taxonomy): Bacteria > Acidobacteriota > Vicinamibacteria > Vicinamibacterales > SCN-69-37 > SYFT01. The sequence continues at coordinate 22,870 of JAHEFO010000026.1, read as the reverse complement.
TGGCCGATCGTCATGATGTTGCTCATCAGCCAGTAGATCACCAGGCCCGACGGCGCCCACAGGAACATGCCCGTGAAGATGATCGGCATGAACATGAATATCTTCTGTTGCGATGGGTCAGCGGTGCTCGGGGTCATGCGCTGTTGCACGAACATCGACGCGCCCATCAGCAGAGGCGTGATGAACAACGGGTCCATCTTCGCCAAATCATGGATCCAACCGAAGAACGGTGCGCCACGAAGCTCGATCGCCACGGCAAGCATTGAGTAGAACCCAAACAGAACCGGCATTGTCAGCAGCATCGGCACGCACCCGCTGGCCGGGTTGACGCCCTTCTGCTTGTACAACGCCATCGTCTCGGTGTTCATCTTCTGGCGCTCGGGGTCCGTCAGCTTGAATTTCTCGTACCGCTTCTGGATCGCCTTCACCTCAGGCTGGATCTCCTGCATCTTCCGCATGGAGACCATGCTGCGATGGCGCAAGGGGAACATGATGATGTTGAGCACGATGGTGAGCACGACAATCGACCAGCCGAAGTTGCCGATGTAGCCGTTGATCCACTTGAGCGTCTGAAGCAGCGGCACCACCAGCCACGCGAAGATTCCAAAATCAATGGCGCGAACCATCTGCGTGTCGATGGACTTGAGAATGTCGAAATCCTTCGGGCCCAGGAAGAACGGCATGTTCATGGCGCCGGTCGTCGAGACGCTGTAAGAGACGAAGACGCGTTCCTGCGATCCTGTGTCCGTCGCTTCTGGTTCCGGAACCGGCAGCGTCACTGGCTGGAACTCCACCCGGGCGCTCCGGGTGCCAGGAATCGCCGCCGAAAGGAAGTAGTGGTCGCCCACTCCGGCAAACCTCAGAACGCCCTCGTAGGCAGGCTGCTCCTCCAGGTCGCTGGTGCTTGGACGTTCCACGCTGCCGTCCTGGTAGTACAGCGCGCCAGCGGGATAGCTCGCGGTCATGAAGCCCCCGGCGGTGTACCCGAGTCCCAGCGACGGCCCCATTCTGATCGTCACGGGACGCGCCACTCCCTGCACGTCGACCGACGCGTCCACATTGAGCAAGTACTGTTGTCCGTCAGGTTGAAAATGGAAGTTTTTGCGCGCCGTCAGGCCCGTCTCGTCTTGATACTCGAAGCTGAGTGTTCCAGGCGCCGATCCTAGAGACAACGGCCCATCGGCGCTGGGCCGGAACTTCGCAACCCTCAACACGTTGGAAATCGTCTCTTCGTTTGTCGTCAACGTGAAGGGCCGAGGGTAATTGGGCGGCAACGCCTCAGGCACCAACTCCAGTGGCTCGCCCAGTTCATTGAAGTAGTGCTTCAGCCGCCAACTCTTCAGCGTCGCGCCTTCCGTCGAAAACACCGCGTGCACGGCGTCAGTATCGACAACGATGTCGCGCGCCAGTTCATCACCGACAAGCGCCACCGGCGGCGGAACCGGCGGCACCACCGGCTGGGCCGCGCTGCCCGCGCCCGTTTGTGTCGGTGCACTCAGCGCCGGATTATCGTTCGGAGCCTCCGGCATGGGCGACGTGACAGGGACCACAGCCGGCGGCGGGACGATGTACGTCTGGTAGATCGCGAGGATCCCGAACGAAATGAAGATTGCGAGGAAGACGCGTTTTTCCATGTGAGATCAGCAGGAAGGATTCAGGATCGGGTCGCGGGAGAATCGCCTGGTACCGGATCCAGTCCGTGGGGCCCAAACGGATGACACTTGAGCACGCGCCTCAGGGCGAGCCAGCCGCCGCGAAGCAACCCATGTTGCTCAAACGCGGTGATGGCGTACGTGGAACAGGACGGCTCGAACCGGCAGGCGCCTCCCAGGAAGGGCGACAAGAGTAGTTGATAGGCGTGCACCAGCGCCACACCGAAGCGTGACGTCCATCGTGTTGGCATCAGAAGTGACCTCGGACTTTGAGGACCGCCGCCGCAAAATCAGCATCCACCACAGCATAGGATGCCTCAAGCAGCGCTCGGCGGGGAATGGCTACCAAGTCAAGTCCTTTGAGTCCACGCCGCCCAATCGTATCGGGCTCGTGGTGCCGGAAGATTTCGCGCAGGCGCCGTTTCGCGCGGTTCCGCGCGACGGCATTCCCAAACTTGCGAGAGGCGATCAAGCCCAACCGATCGACCGGAAGGCTGTTGGCCATACCCAATAAGGTCACATACTTCGTGGCCACACGGTAACCGGTCTCCTGCACCGCCAGGAACTCAGGCCTGGCCTTCAGGCGAACCGCTGAACTGAACCGCTGTGACATTGAGGCGCCCGACGCGCCGTTCGTTGCCCGGACGAGCCGGACTAGCGGGTGGAAACCGTGAGGCGCTTTCGCCCCTTGGCGCGACGCCGTTTCAGTACGAGTCGACCGTTTTTTGTGCGCATCCGCACGATGAACCCATGCGTGCGGCGACGGCGACGGACGTTGGGTTGAAAAGTACGCTTCATCAGACTCCCTCTTTGGAGTGTCCTAACAACTCTAGAGAAACCCAAATGCTACCGGACCAGAGAAAACCCTGTCAACGTACCGGCAGAAAACACCCCCTGTCGCCCTTCCTTCGAGGAAGACCTTGAGGGCTCCAGAAGCGTATGCTAGAGTCGCCGGCCCGGAACCGGACTCTGGCGGGGGAGACATAGAAAGTTGAGTTTTCCACAGGTGTGGAAAAACCTGTGGAAAACAAGGGTTTTTTGCTATCTAAGGCCTGAAAACGTAGTGTTTGTCAGGGTTCCAAAGAGGCGAAAGTCCACAAATTCAATCAGGGTAGGCCTTTCCATGGATCTGTTTCCGGGAACCCTTGATACGTAAGGGTTTGCCTGAGGCGAAAGTCGCGAAACGCCCGTGTGGTAAAGGATTGCTGGTTAGGCGGCGCAAACGGAAATGACGAACACAATCTGGGACGCCGTTCTGGCGCGAATCGAGACTAAAGTCAACCGGTTCAGCTACTTCAGCTGGTTCCATCGTACGCGTCTTCTTCTCGACGCCGGTGACCACATGGTGGTTCAGGTGCCAAACGCGATGGCCGCCGAATGGCTTTCAAAACACTACCCGGCGCTTATCGAGGAGGCCCTGGGCGAGGTCGGTCGCCAGGGTGTCCGCCTGACCTATGAAGCGGACTCTTCAGGCTCGGCCGACGCCCCTGTTGCTGACCCTTCCCCGGCGCCGACACCTCTGGTCCTGGAGGAGCCAGACGGCGAGGAAGCACAAGAGGACTTCGCGGGTTTGAGTCCCAGATACTCGTTCGACACGTTCATCGTCGGAGCGTCGAACCAGTTTGCCGACGCGGCGAGCCGGGCGGTGGCAGAGGCCCCGTCGCGGTCGTACAACCCCCTGTTCATCTACGGGGGGGTTGGGCTGGGCAAGACCCATTTGATGCACGCGATCGGCCACTACGTGCTGAACCATCATCCGGGACTGAAGCTGACCTATGTCTCGTCCGAGCGCTTCATGAACGAGGTGATCAACGCGATTCGGAACGACCGGATTCTGGAGTTCCGGGAGAGGTACCGCAGCGTTGATGTGTTGCTCATTGATGACATCCAGTTCATTGCGGGGAAAGAACGTACGCAGATGGAGTTCTTTCACACCTTCAATGCCCTTTATGACGCCCAGAAGCAGATTGTCCTCAGCAGCGACTGCCCTCCGCACCAGATTGTCGAACTCGAAGAGCGTCTCCGATCGCGGTTTGAGTGGGGATTGACCGCCGACATTCAAGCCCCCGATCTCGAGACGAAAATCGCGATTCTGACCAGGAAGGCCGACAGTGAGGGGGTCTCGCTGCCAGACGACGTCGCCCTCTATATTGCCGGGCGCATCAAGTCGAATATTCGGGAGTTGGAAGGGTCACTGATCCGCCTGCTGGCGTACGCCTCATTGACGGGCCGGGACATCTCGATGCCCCTGGCGCAGGAAGTTCTGCGCGATATCCTCCGGCAGGACGAGCGCGCCATCACGATTGATGGCATCCAGCGGTTTGTTGCTGACTACTACCAGATGAAAATAATTGAATTGAAGTCGAGGAATAACTCGAAATCGGTGGCGTTGCCTCGCCAAGTGGCGATGTACTTGTGCAAGACGCTCACGAGCGCGTCACTTCCCGAAATCGGGAAAAGTTTTGGAGGCAAACACCATTCAACAGTCATCCATTCGATCCGAAAGGTCGAGGACCTCCGCCGGTCCGACGAAGTTTTCAACAACCAAATCAACACCCTTCTTCAGTCGCTGCAGTAGGCTTTTCCACAGGTGTTCTTCCCGGGTTCTGTGGACAACGTGTGGAAAAAAGATCCGCCCTGTTTTTCAACAACCTCCACTCAGGTTCCCGGCGCCGTATCCCACAGAACCATCCACAGGGTAACTTGTTGATTTTTAACAGGTAATCGTCATATTTTCAGTTACTAACAGCCCCTTATTACTGTTATAATTTGTTGTCTTTTTTGATCTTCTTTAAAGAGTTAATCGATCCTCCGCACGCGAGAGATCGAGAGAGGCCGTCCAACCAATGGAGTTAGTGGTTCGCAAGAACGATCTGCTTAAAGAACTATCCCTCCTGCAAGGCATCGTTGAACGCAAGAATACAATTCCGATTCTTGCGAACGTTCTGATTGAAGCCGCAGACGGAGTCGTCTCACTCCTTGCAACCGACCTGGACGTGGCGCTGCGGAGCCACTGTGAGGCCACCGTGTCCAAGCCCGGCACGTTGACGCTCCCGGCGAAGAAACTGTTCGAGATTGTGAATGCTCTTCCGGACACTGATATCCGCGTCGAAGCGGACAAAGGCGGAAAGAGTGTCACGGTCGCTGCTGACCGGTTTGAGTCTCGATTGCAGACGTTGCCAGCCGGAGAATTTCCAACCCCACCGAAGGAATCCGGAACCGTTGAGGCGTCCCTTCCAGGTGCTGCGTTGAAGCGGATGATTTCACACACACGGTTCGCCATTACGAGCGAGGACACCCGGTATTTTCTCAACGGGGCCCAGTTGGTGATGCGCCCGGACTCACTCAGCATGGTGGCAACAGATGGGCACCGGTTGGCACTGGTCACGGTGAATGAACCCTCTGGCGCCGAAGCGCCATCGGAAATACTGCTGCCGCGAAAGACGTTGAACGAAGTGGCGAAGTTGATCGACGGCGGCGCGTCAATGGAGTTTTCACAGGGCGAGAATCACATCTTTTTCAAAGCCGACAGTCGCCTGTTGATTTCGCGAAAAATCGACGCGAACTTTCCGGCATACGAACGAGTGATTCCCAAAACCAACGATAAGCAGATTGAGTTCGACCGGGACCGGCTTGCGGCCGCGGTCCGCCGCGTTCGCCTCTTGTCGAACGAGCGATCAAAGGCCGTGAAGTTCTCGATTGCACCCGACCAGGTGGAAATCACGTCAAGCACTCCGGAGCTCGGTGAGGCCCATGAAGTCTTGCCTGTGCAGTACTCCGGCTCCGCGTTGCAGATCTGCTTCAACGCCGACTATGTCGACAACTTCCTCAATGTTGTGGAGACAGAAAGCGTCCTGCTGGAGTTCAAGGACGAGATGAGCCAGGCCGTGATGAAACCCATCGCAGCCGAGGGTTATGAATATACCTACGTGATCATGCCGATGCGTCTGTGAACGGTTGACTGAAGCACTAATGGAGAATATTGGGAACGCAGCCGATCAATACGGCGCCGATCAAATCAAAGTCCTGGAAGGCCTGGAGGCTGTGCGCAAGCGCCCGGCCATGTATATCGGATCAACAGGTCCGCAAGGCCTTCACCACCTGATCTACGAGGTCGTCGATAACTCGATCGACGAAGCCCTCGCGGGGTTCTGCAAGAACATCAGCGTCACGATTCACATTGATGAGTCAGTGACCGTTGTTGATGACGGCCGTGGAATTCCCGTGGATATGCATGAGAGCGGCAAGTCGGCCGCCGAGGTCGTGCTCACGGTGCTCCACGCCGGAGGGAAGTTCGAGAACTCCGCCTACAAGGTTTCAGGCGGCCTCCACGGCGTGGGCGTCTCGGTCGTCAACGCCCTCTCGGAGTGGTTGGAACTCGAGATTTGGCGAAACGGCCACGTGCACCAGCAGCGATACCAGCGCGGAGAGCCAACGGCAAGTCTGACGATCACGGGCACAACTGAAAAGCGCGGGACCAAGGTCACGTTCAAGCCGGATCATCAGGTTTTTGAGACAACAGAACTCACCACCGAGGTCTTGTCCCAACGACTCCGCGAACTGGCGTTCCTCAATGCCGGCGTCCGGATCACGATTGACGATGAGCGCGACGGCAAGCAGCATGAGTTCTTCTATGAGGGCGGCATTAGCGAGTTTGTGGAGTATTTGAATACCAACCGCAAACTTGCGAATGAGAAACCGATCTACATGTCCGGGAACCGCGATGGCACCGAGGTGGAGATCGCGCTGCAATGGAACGACAGTTACACCGAGACCACATTCAGTTTTGCCAATAACATCAACACCACCGAAGGCGGGACGCACATGTCCGGCTTCCGGTCCGCACTGACACGCACGATCAACGCCTACGCCACAAAGAACGGCCTTGCCGACAAACTCGCCGAGGCGATCAGCGGAGATGACATCCGCGAGGGAATGACCGCTGTTCTCTCCGTCAAGATCCCGCAACCGCAGTTTGAAGGCCAGACCAAGACAAAACTCGGCAATACAGAAGTCAAAGGCATCGTTGAAGGCATCATGAACGATCGCCTGGGGGCGTTTCTTGAGGAGAACCCCGCGGTGGCCAAGAAGGTGGTCGCCAAAGCCATTGAAGCCGCCCAGGCGCGGGAAGCGGCCCGTAAGGCGCGCGACCTGGTGCGCCGCAAGGGCGCACTCGACAGCTCTGCTCTCCCGGGCAAACTCGCCGACTGCCAGGAGCGGGACCCCAGCCAGGCAGAAATCTACATCGTCGAAGGAGAGTCCGCCGGCGGATCAGCCAAACAGGGCCGCGACCGGCGCTTCCAGGCGGTCTTGCCGATCAAGGGCAAAATCCTCAACGTCGAAAAAGCCCGTTTCGACAAGATGCTCGGGCACGAAGAGATCCGCACGCTGATTGCCGCGCTGGGTTGCGGGATTGGGCCGGATGAGTTCGATGGTGCGAAGGTGCGATACCACCGCATCATCATCATGACCGACGCTGATGTGGACGGCTCCCATATTCGCACGCTGTTGCTGACGTTCTTCTACCGGCAAATGCGGGATCTGGTGGACCGCGGGTACATCTACATTGCGCAACCGCCCCTCTTTCGCGCAAAACGGGGCAGGCAGGAGTCGTTCATCAAGGACGAACGCCAGCTCGAGTTGTTCCTGATCCGCCGGGCAACCGAGTCGCGAACCCTCGTCCTGTCCAATGGCGTTGAGCTTTCGGGAGTCCCGCTCGAGCTTCGTCTCGAAAAACTGATCATGTTCCGGAAGTTTCTCCAGGTCGTTGAGCGCAGAGGGCCCTCTCGCCGGGCCGTGACCGCGCTGCTCGAGGGCGGTGCGCGGGACAAGGAGTTCTGGACTGACCGGCAACAGGTCGAACAACTCGCAGAGCACCTGAAGCAACCAATGGTCTCCACTGAGGTCGTGGACGATCCGGAACATCAGGCCCTGGCGGTCGTGATCACCGACAGGTCGTTCGGCTACGACCGCTACCATCGTCTTGATCTTGACTTTGTCACGACAGGAGAATTCCGGACGTTGTCGGCCGCCTACGTGGATGTTCGCGACTTGATGATGGGGCCCGTCGTGATTCGAACCACAGGCCAGGGTGAGTCACCTGTTGAGGAGGAGTCACCTGTTCAACCCGAGTCCGAGACAACCCTCGACGCGCCGGCTGTTGCGAAGCCCTCCTCGAAGGAGAAGGATGCTGATCGCCGGGTGGAGTCGATTGACGAATTGGTGGACTACTTCGTGCTGGCGGGCCGTCGTGGCCTGGCGATTAATCGCTACAAAGGCCTTGGTGAGATGAATCCGGATACGTTGTGGGAAACCACGATGGATCCAACCAAGCGGACGTTGCTGCAGGTTCGCGCCGAGGATCATACCGAAGCCGACCTGATGTTCACTACGCTGATGGGCGATCACGTGGCGCCACGCCGCAAGTTCATCGAAGATAACGCGCTCGACGTCAAGAATCTCGATATCTAAAGTGCCAGACTCCATGGATCCGAATCTCTCTCTGCGCCTTCCCGTCAACATCGAAGACGAGATGAAGCGCTCGTACATGGATTACGCGATGAGCGTGATCATCGGGCGCGCGTTGCCCGATGTTCGCGACGGGCTGAAGCCCGCCAATCGCCGCGTGTTGTACGCCATGCGGCAGATGGGCCTGGCGTCCAACCGGCAGTACCGCAAGTGCGCCAAGATCGTCGGCGAAGTAATCGGCAACTACCACCCGCACGGCGACAGCCCGGCGTATGACACGCTTGTCCGGCTCGCCCAGGACTTCAGCATGCGGTACACCCTGGTCGACGGCCAGGGCAACTTCGGATCGATCGACGGCGATCCGCCCGCCGCTTATCGGTACACCGAGGCTCGCCTCGAGTCACTCGCGGAAGCGATGATGGCGGACCTGGACAAGGAGACCGTCGATCATCGGCCGAACTTCGACGAGACCACTGACGAGCCGACCGTTTTGCCGTCGCCGTACCCGAACCTGCTGGTCAACGGCTCCAACGGCATCGCCGTCGGCATGGCGACGAGTATCCCGCCGCACAACATGCGGGAGGTCATCGATGGGGCTCTGGCGGTGATTGCACTGCGTGACGCCCCTGAAGACGATCGGTTCAGGGCGGCGCTCCAGGCCGTGCCTGGGCCCGATTACCCCTCTGGCGGAACGATCGTCGGCCGTGCCGGCGTCCATCGGGCCTATCGTGAAGGTCGCGGGGGCGTCGTCGTCCGGGGCAAAGCGACCTTCGAGGAAAACAAGCGAGGCGATCGCGTATCGATTGTCGTCACGGAGATTCCGTACCAGGTCAACAAGGCGTCCTTGATTGCGGACATGGCCTCGCTGGTGCGCGAGAAGAGAATCGAGGGCATTTCCGACCTTCGAGACGAGTCCGACCGCGACGGCATGCGCATCGTGATCGAGCTCAAGCGCGGTGAGTTGCCGGACGTCGTGTTGAACAACCTCTACAAGCACACGAAGCTCCAGATGAGCTACGGCATCACGTTGCTGGCGATTTCGGCCGGTCGGCCCCGCGTGTTGAACCTGCTGCAGATCCTCGAGCTCTTCGTCGAGTTTCGCAAGGAGGTCGTCCGGCGGCGGATGGAGTTCGAGCTCCGCAAGGCTGAGGCGCGAGCCCACATTCTCGAGGGGCTGAAAGTCGCGCTCGACCACCTCGACGCCGTCATCGCGCTCATCCGGGGGTCGAAGAATCCCGCGGAGGCGCGCGTGGGCCTGCTGGCCACCTTCGGGCTGTCTGAGTTGCAGGCTCAGGCGATTCTTGACATGCAACTCCAGCGGCTCACGGGCCTGGAGCGACAGAAGATCGTTGATGAACTGACCGGTCTGGTGGCTCAGATTGAGAAGCTCCGAGCGATCCTGTCCAGCGACGAGTTGATCCTTGAAATCATCGTCGAGGAATTGAAGGCCGTTCGCGACAAGTTCGGGGACGAGCGCCGGACCGAGATCATCGAGGACAGCACCCACTTCCGGGTCGAGGACCTGATCGCCGACGAAGACGTCGTCATCACCTCGACGCAGACGGGCTACATCAAGCGCAGCGGCCTTGACGAGTACCGGCAGCAACGGCGTGGGGGCAAGGGACTCATCGGGATGCAGACACGGGATGAAGACGTGGTCCGTCATCTCTTCATCGCGAATACCCACGCCTACATCCTGATCTTCTCGGATCACGGCAAGTGCTACTGGCTGAGGGTCTACGACATTCCCGATGTCAGCCGGAGCAGCAAGGGCAAGTCGATCGCCAACCTGGTCCAGATGGCAGAGGGCGAGAAGATCGCCGCGCTGCTCAAGGTGCAGGATTTCCCAGACGATGAAGGAGAACGGTTCATCGTGATGGGCACCAGGAACGGCACCATCAAGAAGACGGATCTCAAGGCGTTCTCACATCCGCGCGCGTCCGGCATCATCGCAATCAACATTGATGACGACGACAGGCTCATCGGTGTGGCCGAAACGGACGGAAAGAGAGACCTGGTGATCGGCACCAGAGACGGGATGGCGATCCGGTTCAGTGAGGAAGACGCCAGGCCGATGGGCCGGACAGCTCATGGCGTCAGGGCGATCAGGCTCCGCAAGGCGGATCGCGTCGTGGCGATGGAAGTGGTCAACGACGAGGCTTCGCTTCTGACCGTTTGCGAGAACGGCTTCGGCAAGCGCACCGACGTGGCCGAGTATCGCAGACAAACTCGCGGCGGGATCGGCCTGAAGAACGTGCAGACCACCGATCGCAATGGTCAGGTTGCCGGAATTGCTTGCGTGACCGATCAGGACGACCTGTTGATGGTGACCGAGCAAGGGCAGATCATTCGCATGCCGACGAGCGGTTTACGCGCGATTGGGCGCAATACGCAGGGCGTGCGCCTCATCGACCTGGCTGACGACGACCGGGTGGTCTCCATCGCCACGCTGATGCAACTGGAAGACTCCGCTGGCGTTGTCGCCTCAGAAGACCCTGACGATGCGGTTGAGCCGGAGCACGTCGTCGAAGACACCGAACCCACCGACGAGAACGAAGGGGAGTAAGGTGCCTCAGGCCCTCTCGAGGGCAGCGTAGCGGGCCACCAACTTCTTGGTCCCAACGGCGTTGAACTTGACGGTGACCCTGGTGTCATCGCCTTGTTCATCCACGGCGAGAACCGTGCCGACACCGAACTGCTTGTGCCGAACGCGCAGGCCCACGCGAAGGCCTGAGGGTGAGGACTGATCCTCGTCTTCGTATGCCGGAAAAGGCGCCACGGGTTCCTTGGTCCTGGATCCACCAAACCGTCGCCCATAGGGATTCCTGGTCTCATACCGCGTGCTGTTCCAGGCTGGCGCGACCACGGGCTCAATGCGTCGGATAAGTTCTGCCGGAATCTCGTCGAGGAATCTGGACGGATCCGTGGACTGGTAATCGCCGAACACACGGCGACGGGCAGCGCTCGTGAGAATCAGGCGCTCCCTGGCGCGCGTCAAGCCCACGTAACAGAGGCGCCGCTCCTCTTCGACCTCGTCCTCATCCTCGATCGATCTCGAATGAGGGAACAACCCCTCCTCCATGCCGGCTACGATGACGACCGGAAATTCAAGTCCCTTGGCCGCATGCATGGTCATCATCCAGACCCTGGCATCGTTCGAACCTTTTGCTTCGTCGGCTTCTGAAAGGAGGGAGAGGCGATCGACGAACCCGCCCAGAGACGCGTCGGCTTCCCGGGTCTCGTATTCTCGCGCGGCCGAGACCAGTTCCATCAAGTTCTCAAGTCGAGTCTCGGCGTCTTCGCTGCGTTCGTCGCGCAGGTCCTTCAGGTACCCAGAGCGGTCGAGCACCAGGCCGAGCGCGATCGACACGCTGGCCGAGGCGCAGTCGGAGGCCAGCGAGACAAGCAGGTCCCGGAAGCCTCGAAGGGTCGCCAGACGCCTGGGCGGCGCCTTCTTCTGGTCCAGAAGGACAACCAATTTCGCCCACATCGACCGCGATGACGACACGGGCTCGAGCCCCGTCGCGAACAAGGGCGCAGCCTTGTGATCGCCCTGTTCAAGGTCGACGGAATCAATCGTCTCCATCAAGGTCTTGCCGATCCCGCGTGTGGGCACGTTGATCACGCGCCTGAAACTCACGTCGTCATGGGGATTCATGACAAGCCTGAGATACGCCAGCGCGTCCTTGATTTCCTTGCGCTCATAGAAACGGACGCCGCCGATGATCTTGTAGGCGATGCCGTCGCGCATCAGTGCGTCTTCAATTGCCCTGGACTGGGCGTTGGTGCGGTACAGGATCGCGGTCAGGGTCTTGATGTCGGCAAGACGTGTCTCCCGAATCGCCTTCGTGATGTAGTCCGCCTCTTCGATTTCGTCGCCGGCTCTGGCATAGACGATGAGATCGCCGCCCTTGCGGTCCGTCCAGAGACGTTTTTCCTTCCGGTTGCGGTTCACACTGATGACGGCTGAGGCCGCATCAAGAATGACCTGGGTGGACCGGTAGTTCTGCTCCAGTTTGACGATGGTGGCTTCGGGGAAGTCCTGTTCGAAGTCCAGGATATTGCGCAGGTCCGCGCCTCGCCATTTGTAGATTGACTGATCCGGGTCTCCGACCACGCACAGGTTCCGATGATGGCCGGCCAGCCGCTTGATGAGCATGTACTGGGGGCGGTTCGTGTCCTGGTATTCATCGACCAGGATGTAGCGAAACTTGCGCGCATAGAAGTCACGCACCCGGTCGCTGGTTTCCATCAGTTCGACGGTTTTCAGCAGGAGGTCATCAAAGTCGAGCGCGCCCGCTTCGCGCAGCACCCGCAGGTAGGTTTCGTAAACCCTGGAGACCTGTTGATCCCGCAGGTTCCAGCCGCTGGACTTCATGTCAGCCGGGCTTTCGAGCCGGTTCTTGGCCTGGCTGATGCGTGAGAGGGCCGCGCGCGGAGACAGCATCTTGTCGTCGATGTCCGCCGAGCGCAGGGCCTGCTTGACGACGGCGAGCTGGTCCGACGAGTCATAGATGACGAAATCACGCGTCAGGCCGATGGCCGGGGCTTCACGCCGCAGGAGACGGGCACACAGCGCGTGAAACGTGGACAGCCAGACTTGCCGGCAGTCTCCGCCGAGCAGTTCTTCGACCCGCCCCCGCATTTCTTCAGCGGCCTTGTTGGTGAAGGTGACGGCGAGCACTTCGTCAGGCCTCGCGTGGCCCTCAGCCACGAGATGCGCGATACGGACGGTGATCACTCTGGTCTTGCCCGACCCGGCGCCGGCGAGAATGAGCAAGGCGCCCTGCGTATGCAGCACTGCGTCGCGTTGAGAAGGGTTCAGAGAGTCAAGGGCTTTCATCCGAAGTTCCTGAGGATATCACCCGACCCATAAGCAACCTGCATGCCTTCATGCCTGCGGGTGACCGCTGATACCATCACAACCAACCGTGGCTGGTACCTTATTCGACAAGATCTGGGACGCACATGCGGTTCGACGTCTGCCGAACGGACAGACGCAACTGTACGTCGGCCTGCATTTGATCCACGAGGTCACCACACCTCAGGCTTTCGACATGCTGGCCGCTCGGGAATGGCGTGTGCGGGCTCCGCATCGAACATTTGCCACGATAGACCACATCGTGCCGACCGACACCCAGGACCGGCCCTTCGTTGATGTGATGGCAGAGACCATGGCCACGGCCCTGGAGCGGAATTGCCGGACACATGGAATACCGCTGTTTGATGGGCCAAGCGGGGCCCAGGGCATCGTGCACGTCATCGGGCCAGAGTTGGGCTTGACCCAACCTGGCATGACCATCGCCTGTGGCGACAGCCATACGTCGACGCACGGGGCATTCGGGACACTGGCGTTCGGGATTGGTACTTCCCAGGTGCGTGACGTGCTGGCCTCGCAATGTGTGGCGTTGTCACCGCTGCGGGTTCGTCGCATCGAGGTAAACGGGGAACTGTCACCAGGGGTGTACGCCAAGGACGTCATTCTGGCCATCATTCGGCGTCTTGGCGTCAGCGGAGGCACCGGGTTTGCCTACGAGTATGCCGGGACGACCCTGGCTGGCATGTCGATGGAAGAGCGGATGACGGTGTGCAATATGTCCATCGAAGGCGGCGCCAGAATGGGCTATGTGAACCCGGACGCCACCACCGTGGCGTACCTGGCCGGCCGGCGCTTTGCGCCCCAGGATGCCGATTTCGAGGCGGCGGCAGCGCGCTGGCTTTCGTTTGCGTCCAGTCCGGATGCGACCTACGCGGATCGAGTCTCGTATGACGCCGGGAGCATTGCCCCGACGGTCACGTGGGGCACGCATCCCGGTCAGTCGGTCGGTGTGGACGAGACGCTTCCGGATCCGCGGGCGCTTGATGAATCGGAGCGGAGAAGCGTCGAAGAGGCGCTGGCGTTCATGCAGTTCCGGGCCGGAGAACCCATGGCCGGCCGGCGCGTGGATGTGGCATTCATCGGGTCGTGCACCAATGGCCGCATCTCTGATCTCCGTGAGGCGGCTGCCGTGGTGCGAGGCCGCCGGATCGCTCCACACATGCGCGCGCTCGTTGTGCCCGGGTCACAACACGTGCAACGTGCCGCCGAGACCGAGGGTCTGGATGAAGTGTTCAGGGAGGCTGGATTCGAGTGGCGCGGCGCCGGGTGTTCGATGTGTCTGGCCATGAACCCGGATCGACTGCATGGCGACGAAGTGTGCGCATCTTCCTCCAATCGCAACTTCAAGGGTCGTCAGGGCAGCCCGACGGGCCGCACGCTGTTGATGAGCCCGGCAATGGTCGCTGCCGCCGCGCTGGCTGGCGAGGTCGTGGATGTCAGGACCTGGGCGTCGACTGAAGAGCGGGAGTCCCGCTGATGGCTTCGTCGGTCATCGAGCGGGTCACGGGCCGAGCGGTCGTCCTGCGTGGCGCAGATATCGACACCGACCGGATCATGCCCGCGCGGTTTCTCAAGGCCGTGTCATTTGAGGGGCTGGAACGCCACCTGTTCGTCGATGACCGTGCGGCGGCCAGGGGGCGCGGAAAGACGCATCCCCTTGATGTGCCGTCGGCCGCCGGATCGCGGATCCTGGTGTGCAACACGAACTTTGGCAGTGGATCGTCACGGGAACACGCGCCCCAGGCCTTGTTTCGGTGGGGATTCCGCGTCATTCTCGCCGAGTCGTTCGCCGAAATCTTCGCCGGTAACTCGCTGGCGATCGGGCTGGTTTGCGTCACGGCCTCTCCCGGCAACGTCGCCAACCTGATGGAAGCCCTCGAGCAGAATTCCGGCGCGTCGCTGACCGTCGACATTCGCGCCGAGACGGTCAGCATTGCCGGACAGCCAGACTTGCCCATTTCCCTGCCTGCCGCTTCAAGACGTGCGTGGCTGTCTGGCGAGTGGGATGTGACCGGGTTGCTGCTGGAAGACTATTTCGAGGTGGAACGCGTTGAGGCCCGCTTGCCGTACTTGCGCACGACTTCCAGGAAGGCCTGAGCTGGATGCGAGAGTTCGCCGTCGCGCCGGTACACGAATCTCAACTGGCGCGGTGACCGGAGTTCCGGCACCTTGACCTCCACCAACTGTCCTCGCCTGATTTCAGCCTGAGCGCAGCGACGGGGCAGCAGCGCCACACCGAGTCCGGTTTCCACGGCCCGTTTGATGCCGTCCAGACTGGGCAACGACATGAGGATGTTGAGAAACGCGTGGCGTGTTTCGTAGAGCCGCAGCACCCGGTCGCGTGCCGGTGACGGGTCGTTGTGCGCGATGACTGCCTGCCTGCCCATTTCCTCCATCGTGACCTGCTTCCGCTGGGCGAATGGGTGCCCCGGAGGCACCAGCAGGACCAGCTCATCAGTGCCCAGCGGCAGCGACACGAGCTCGCGATCGGGCGGCGCGAACGAAAGCACGCCGAAATCGACGGACCGCAACAGCAGTTCCTGGGCCATTTGCCGTGAGTGCACGCGTCGTACATCGATGAGAATCGACGGAAACCGGCCCTGGAATTCCGTGACAAGCGGCAGCAGCGTATGGACACCGGCCTCGTTCGCGCCGATGACGACCCGCCCCTTCTTCATGTCCCGCAGTTCACTGACCGCCGTCGCGGCTTCCTCCATCAGGCGCAGCACGCGCTGCGCGTGATCGAGCAGCACGGCCCCCGCCTCGGTCAGCGTGCCATCCCGCAGCGCCCGGTCGATCAGCCGTTCCCCGCAAGCCTCTTCCAGGCGGCGGATAGCCTGGCTGACGGCAGGCTGCGTCCGATGGAGAGTACGCGCAGCGCGGGAGAAGCTCCGTTCTGTGGCGACGGCGGTGAATACCCGAAGATCCTCAAACGTCATGGAATAAGCAAAGTGCATAATAACCTAAACATCATCACTTTGACTTACACGCTTTGCATCGCCACACTGAGACCCATGGCTGAGTCCAGATTGGTGATCTTCGACACCACGCTCCGTGACGGTGAACAAGCCCCTGGGTTCTCACTACGGGTGGATGAGAAGGTCCGCATGGCGCGTCAACTCGAGGCTCTGGGCGTGGACATCATTGAGGCTGGCTTTCCCATCGCCTCCGAGGCCGATGCGGAAGCCGTGCGCCAGATCTCCCAGACGGTGGAATCGACGGTAGTGGCGGCGCTGGCACGGTGCGCGCCAGGAGACGTCGATCGAGCGGCGTGGGCCATCAAGCCGGCGCGCCGCGGACGCATACACACGTTTATCGCCACGTCTGACCTTCACCTCTCTCGCAAGCTGAACTTCACCAGGGAGCAGGCGCTTGGAGCGGCCGTGTCCGCGGTGGCTCGGGCAAGGACGTATACGGACGACGTCGAGTTCTCGGCCGAGGATGCCACACGCACGGACCCCGACTTTCTCTGCCAGGTGATCGAGGCGGTCATCGACGCTGGGGCGACAACCATTAACCTGCCCGATACTGTCGGCTACTCCACTCCCGACGAGATCGGATCATTCTTCGTGGAGGTCATCACCCGCGTGACCAACGCCGACAAGGCCACCTTCAGCGCGCATTGCCATGACGATCTGGGACTGGCGGTGGCCAATACCCTGGCGGCGATCGGCGCCGGTGCCCGCCAGGTGGAGTGCACGATCAATGGGATCGGTGAGCGGGCCGGCAATGCCTCCCTGGAGGAAATCGTGATGGCCACACGTGTGCGTCACGACAGACTGGCCGTCTCGACAGGCGTCCGGACGGAGCAACTGTACGCCGCAAGCCGGCTTCTGACTGAACTGACTGGGGAATCCGTTCAGGCCAACAAGGCGATCGTCGGTCGCAACGCGTTTGCCCACGAGGCCGGGATTCATCAGGACGGGATGCTGAAAGACCGTCGCTGCTACGAAATCATGCGCCCGGAAGACGTCGGTGTGCCACAGTCCACTCTGGTGCTGGGGCGGCATTCCGGCCGGCATGCCGTGGCGCGCCGCTGTGAGCAACTCGGTCTGATTCTGAACCGTCACGATCTCGACAAGGTCTATCGTCAGATGGTGGCGCTCGCCGACCGCCAGAAACATATCCACGATGACGACCTCGCGAACATCGTGGCCGCCGTCCTGGGGGTTCCCGTGACGACACGGCTCCGGGAAACGCCGCCCGGCGTGTCACACGAGGCCGGGTACGGATTCGGCGTGTGAACGCCAGCATTCTCCTCCTCCCAGGCGACGGCATCGGCCCGGAGGTCACCGCCGCGGCGGTAGCCGTCTTACAGCGCGTCGCTGAGCGCTTGGATCATCGGTTCACCTTCTCCGAGGGGTTGATCGGCGGCGCCGCCTTGAGAACCGGCCAGACGCCGCTGCCCGGCGACACCCTGGCCGCCAGCCGGTCCGTGGATGCGATCCTGCTGGGGGCGGTCGGGGATCCCAGCTTTGACGGTCGTCCCCCCGGCCAGCGGCCCGAGTCAGCCCTGCTGCAGTTGCGGAGCGCGCTGGGGCTCTACGCGAATCTTCGACCGGCAATCGCCTGGCCTGGTCTCGAAGGGAGCGGACCTCTCAAACCCGAGGTCCTGGCCGGCACCGACCTGCTTGTCGTCCGGGAACTGACCGGTGGCCTGTACTATGGCGAACCACGCGGCGTTTCCTCGGACGGCCAGTCCGCCGTCAACACGCTCCGCTACTCTGTCGAAGAGATCCGGCGTGTGACCCATCGCGCGTTTGCCCTGGCGCGGCGCCGCCGGAAGAAGCTGGTGTCCGTGGACAAGGCGAATGTGCTGGAAGTCTCACGCTTGTGGCGCCAGACCGTCACGACCGTCGGGTCGGAGTACCCGGATGTAACTTTGACCCACGAATACGTTGATGCGGCAGCCATGAAGCTGGTCCTGATGCCTTCGTCCTTTGATGTGCTGCTGACTGAGAATCTCTTCGGCGACATCCTCTCTGACGAAGCAGGGGCCGTGTGCGGATCGCTTGGGTTGTTGCCATCGGCGAGTCTGGGAGAGGGCCCGGGACTCTTCGAGCCCGTTCATGGGTCGGCGCCGGCTCTTGCCGGCCTGAACGTCGCCAACCCGATCGGCGCCATCATGTCGGCTGCCATGTTGCTTGAGTACGGCTTGGGGCTTCGCGAGGAAGCGGCGTCTGTCCAGCGAGCCGTCGAAGCCGCGCTCTCATCAGGTTTCCGCGCGGAAGACATCTCCACTGAAGAACACCCGTCCACGGGAACGACAGAGTTCACCCAGGCGGTCGTGGATCGAATCTGACGGTCCAGGCGCCGGCCTACTCCACCGTCACGCTCTTCGCGAGGTTCCTTGGTTGGTCCACATCGCATCCGAGACGCACGGCGATGTGATACGCGAGCAACTGAAGCGGAACAGTCAGAAGAATGGGCATCAACAGCGGATCCGCATCAGGAACGGTCAAGACGACGTCGGTATTCGGGTTGACGATCCCGTCGAACGCATCGGCGTGTGACGCGTTCGTGACGACAATGACTTGACCGCCCCGCGCCTTGGCCTCCTGGATGTTGCCGACCATCTTCTCGAACACATGATTGTCTGGCGCCAGCGCCACGATTGGCAGGTCCTCGTCAATGAGCGCAATCGGACCGTGTTTCATCTCACCCGCCGGATAGCCTTCGGCATGGATGTATGAAATCTCCTTGAGCTTCAAGGCGCCCTCGAGCGCGATCGGGTAATTGATGCCGCGGCCAAGGTAGAGAAAGTCGCGCTTTCGATACAGCCGCTCAGCCAGTTCTTGAATGACACGATCCGTCTTCAACGTCTCTTCAATCTGCACCGGCAGCCGATCGAGGCCCCGCAACAACTCGCCAGCGCGCTCAGGCGCCAGAACGCCACGCACCTGCGCCAGGTGTACCGCCAGCAATTGCAGGGCCACCAACTGCGACGTAAACGCTTTTGTGGACGCGACGCCGATCTCCGGCCCTGCATGCGTGTACACCGTGCCGTCGGATTCGCGTGTCGCCATGCTGCCGACGACGTTGCAGATCGCGATGCTGCGTCCGCCCTTCTTCTTCGCCTCACGCAGCGCCGCCAGTGTGTCCGCGGTTTCGCCAGACTGCGTGATCACAATCGCCAGCGTCCTGGCGTCAACAAAGGGATCGCGGTACCGGTACTCGGACCCGTAGTCCACCTCGACCGGCAGCCGCGCCAATTCCTCAATAAGAAACTTGCCCACCAGCGCCGAATGCCACGACGTGCCGCAGGCCAGGACTACGACCCGGTCAATGGCGCGCAGTGCGTCGGCGTCGAGCTTCATCTCTTCGTCCAGGAACACCTGGTTGGACTCAACCGAGGCGCGGCCCAGCACGGTCTCCCGCACAGCCCAAGGCTGTTCGTGGATCTCCTTGAGCATGAAATGCTCGTAACCGGCCTTTTCAGCCATCACCGGATCCCAGTTGATTGTCTGGGGCTCGCGAACGACGGGCTCACCCTCGAAGGTCGAGAAGGAGGCGCCGGCCCGGGAGATCACCGCCACCTGGTTGTCGTCAAGAAACACGATCTGGCGCGTGTGACTCAAGACCGCCGGGACGTCGGACGCCACAAAATACTCGTTGTCTCCCAACCCCACGATGACCGGAGGCCCGTTGCGAACGGCGACAATCGTGTCCGGTTCATCCGCAGAGATCAGCACCAGCGCAAACAACCCGCGCAGATGGCTGAGGGCCCGGCGCACGGCCGCCACCAGTCCGTCCTCGCGCGTTTCCCTCTCGACCAGGTGCGCGACGACCTCGGTATCGGTTTGAGTGATGAACCTGTGGCCCTGATCGACAAGGGTTCGCTTGAGTTCCAGGTAGTTCTCGATGATGCCGTTGTGAACCACCACAATTCGGCCCTTGCAGTCCCGATGTGGATGCGCATTCTCTTCGGTTGGGCGGCCGTGCGTGGCCCACCGTGTGTGTCCAACGCCGTAATCGCCTTGAACGGGCCTTGCCTTCAGGACGTCTTCAAGCCGTGAAAGTTTGCCCGCGCTACGCCGGATTCCCAATTGACCGTCGTGAACGACCGCAATGCCCGCGGAATCATAACCGCGGTATTCGAGTTTCCTCAGTCCCTCGATGAGAACCGGGAGCAGCGGCCGATGTCCGACATATCCGACGATGCCACACATGTCGTCAGCGATCGCCCTTGCCGGCGTCCCGTTTGGCCTTGCGGTCGGTGGCCCACTCCGGTTTCACGACCTGACGGCCACGCGCGATGGCCAGCGCGCCAGCCGGGACATCTTCTGAAATCGAAGACCCCGCGCCGACATAGGCGCCCTTGCCGATCGTGACAGGGGCGATGAGCTGCGAATCGCTGCCGATGAAGACGTCGTCTTCGATGACGGTCTGGTGCTTCTTCTCGCCATCGTAGTTGCAGGTGATCGTTCCGGCGCCGACGTTGACTCCATCACCAACCGTGGCGTCGCCAAGATAGGCCAGGTGACTGGCCTTGGAGCCCTCGCCCAGTGAGGTCTTCTTCAGCTCGACGAAATTTCCGACGCGGGCCGATCGCCCAATGACGGACTTCGGCCTGATATGCGCCATCGGGCCCACGGTGGCGCCAGGGCCGATCATTGAATCCACCACCACGCTATGGTCAAGAACCACCACGTCGTCCTTCACTACCGCGTCCGTCAGCCGGCAGCCGGCGTGGATGCGACAGCGTTCCCCGATGACCGTGTGACCCTCAAGGCGCACCGCCGGCCCGAGCACGGTGTCTGCTCCGACCGTCACAGCGACATCGACATAACTGGTGGCCGGATCTTCAAGCGTGACACCGTCGATCATCAGTTCACGATTCTTTCGCTGACGAACCGTCCTGGATAACTCGGCAAGATCCTGCCGGCTGTTGACCCCGCGAAGCTCGTCGGCGCTCTCCAGGCGGAGGCTTTCCACAAGCAGTCGTTTCTGCCGGTAAATCGCGACGAGATCGGTCAGGTAGTACTCGTCCTGCGAGTTATCGGTGGCAAGGTCATGGAGGTGACCGAACAGTGAGTCCAGTGACAGTGCATAGATGCCGCTGTTGATTTCGGCAATCCCCCGTTGCTCCGCGGATGCATCACGCTCCTCGACGATGCGCTCCACCCGGCCGCTGTTGTCGCGAACAATACGCCCATAGCCATACGGATCAGCCAGCTTGGTCGTCAGTACGGTCAATGCGGCCCCGGTTTCCCGGTGGGTCTCAAGGAGGCGGAGCAATGTGCCGGGTTCAAGGAGGGGAACGTCGCCATACAGCAGGAGCACAACGCCCTTCATTCCCTTGAGGACTGGTTCGGCCTGCAACAAGGCGTGACCCGTACCCAACTGAGGCGACTGAATCACATACTGCAGGCCCTGGCGGCCAGCCAGGGCAGCCTTGACCTGATCGGAGCCATGCCCAACCACCAGGGTCGTGGAGGTGGCTCTCAGGCGGTCCACGGTGGCCAAAACGTGCTCAATAATCGGACGGCCCGCCAGCAAATGAAGCACCTTTGGCATGGCGGATTTCATTCTGGTGCCTTTTCCCGCAGCCAGAATGACGACGTGAATGTCGATCATAACGTTTGATTATCGCCTGACCGCTTGAGTAAGATTCGCCCTTTTTTCAACAACTTACGGACCTTCGTCGGAGATATCGAGAAGTGCGTGGAGGCCAGGTTCGCCGCCGGATCCTCGCCCAACCCCGCACATTCTGTTAATTGACCAATAAATGCCGTGACTTCGGCTGCCTCAGGCTCGGTGACCGCGCTTGTTTCACAGGGTCCAATCACGACAACGAACTCCCCTTGCTCTCGAATTGGCGCATTTTTATCCCATATGACCCATTCTTCATTGACCTTGGTCAGTTCCCGGCCCACTACTATTGGTCGTTTACCCGCGTATTCTGACGCTTCGGCCAGAGTTCTCGTAATTCGGTGGGGCGACTCGTAGAAGACAATCGTGAACGGCTCGGCCGAAAGCCGCTCAAACCAACGATCCCGAGCGGCCCCGCCAGACGGAGGGAAACCCAGAAACACGAAGTTGTCACTTGGAAGCCCCGAGGCAGACAGCGCCGTGATGACCGCGCTGGCGCCAGGAATCGGGACGACGCTGATGCCAGCGGCGCGGGCACCCGCGACCAGGTGATAGCCAGGATCGGCGATTGTGGGCGTGCCGGCGTCCGACACTAGCGCCACGTTGATGCCTGATGTGAGCTTGGCAATGAGGCGCTCAGCCTCTCGGTTCTCGTTGTGTTCGTGGAGGCTGACCAGTGGTTTCCGTACGTCGTAATGCGCCAGGAGCTTTGAGGTTCGGCGCGTATCTTCGGCTGCGATCAGGTCCACCTCGCGGATCGTTCGAAGCGCCCTGAACGTCAGGTCCTCGAGGTTGCCGATAGGCGTGGCGACGACAAATAGCGTGCCGGGCATTGGTCTTGCCGCAAGTGTATCTATAATTAGGGGCTTCCCGAGGAGATCAGATGCCTCTCTATGAGTATGAGTGTGACGAGTGCGGTGGGCGGTTCGAGCGGATTCGGAAGTTCTCCGACCCGCCGCTGGATGAGCCCTGCCCGGCGTGCGGGGGGACGATCAAGAAGCTCATCTCGTCGCCCGCGATCCAGTTCAAAGGCAAAGGCTGGTACGTGACCGACTACGCCAAGTCAGGCGCCGGCGATCCGAAAGCAGACGCAGCCCAGTCCGAGGCCAGCGCGGACGCGAAGTCGGATGCGAAGAAAGCCGGCAAGTCAGACGCCAAGCCGGAAGCGAAGACAGAGGGCAAGACCGACAGCAAAGCCGAGGCGCCGGCCAAGACCCCAACTCCGGCCGTGTCCCCGTCGTCAGGAAAGACCGGCAAGTAGCGTCACGGCGTCAGCGAC
>JAHEFO010000204.1:2411-7735 GCA_024640135.1 Acidobacteriota bacterium | reverse complement strand
GTTCAACCGCCGGTTGGAGACTTCCAGTCTGTCGACGATGACCACGGCCGTGCTCGCGACCTACTACCCCCCCAGACGTCGCTTGACCGTCAGCTACGCCGGCCATCCCAACGGCTGGCTGTATCGGACCAGGACCCACAGGTGGGAGCCCTTGCGGGTCGAGGCGCCTCCGCCGGACACAAAGCCGGCCTTCGTCGACATCCCGCTCGGCGTTGGCCTTGCGTCCACATACACCCGGCACCGCTTCACCGTCGCTCCTGGAGATCGCATCCTGCTCATTACCGATGGCGTGCTTGAAACCACGTCGCCCGATGACGTGCCGCTTGACACCCACGGGATAGAGGCGATTCTCAACTCGGGCGCGGAC
This sequence comes from Acidobacteriota bacterium, assembly GCA_024640135.1. Classification (GTDB taxonomy): domain Bacteria; phylum Acidobacteriota; class Vicinamibacteria; order Vicinamibacterales; family SCN-69-37; genus SYFT01. Next base: position 7,368 of record JAHEFO010000204.1, on the reverse strand, counting down.
GGCTGTGAGGAGCTGGCCAGCGAACTCCTCGTTGCGCTGCATGCTCATGCGGATACCGATCACCTCGCCCACGACGACGTGACGTTTCTCCTGGCCGAGTTCGTCGACGGTCCGCGAGGGCCCGCGCTCTGGCACGTGATCAAGAACCGCTTGTTGCCCCAGCGGCGCTGAGTGGTCTGTCAGGAATCAGCGCCGACGATAACCTCGTGCCAGTTCGACAATGAGCGCGGCTTTCCAGACATAGCCAAGTTGCAGCGACGTGTCGGCCTGGCCCGGCGTGTCGGAGTGCATGACCGGCATGCCTGAGAACACGCCCAGCAGCCGCACCACGCGCCCCGTTCGCATCACCTCGGTTTCATCTTCGTACACGCCGTTGGCGACCGCCAGGACGGGGCAGCCTGACATGCCGGGAAACGCCGAGACATCGACCAGGAATGCCGGCGTGTCCTGGAAGTCCACCTGAGGTTCACTGGCCACATGGCCGGTCTTCCACACGGGAAGCTGATTGGTCGTATCCGAGAACCCGAAGGGGTAGCCCAGGAGCGTGGCGCTCGATGTGGGACGGATCTTGATATCGGAGGTGACGTGCTCTTCGGTAAAGACGTACATCGCGATGCCGGCGAAGGTTTTCGGCGGCATCGCCAGCAGAACGACGTCAGCCTCTGGGTGTTCCAGGCTCTGTTCCCACAGGGGGGTGCCGGCGTCGCTGTAGAGCGGCAGCGCCACCTGTTTCACCTGGGACGGTTCGTTCCTGTTGAGATGCAGATAGAACACGATCCGGTCGCCGTCAGGGCGCAGGGGCATGCCGGGGGAGTGTCCCGTGACGACGTGATAATTGGTCACGAGGAAGACCGTGTCGATGACCCCGGACAGGTTCTTGACGCCGTAGAAGAATCCCGTGCCTTGCGACACCTGCCGGTCATGATCGAACAAGTACACCGGCGTCGTCATGAGCGAAGCCGCCTCGACCGTGACCTGCGCTTCTGCCGGCTGCGTTCCGACGCTGACCAGCACGACGAGGCCGCAAACCAGGACCGACCGGCTCTTCATGTAAGTCAGCATATCCCGGGCGCCTTTCCGGTAATATCCAATGATGCCCACTCCTGCCAGGTCGCGTCTTGTCTGCCTCAGTGTTCTGGGGTCACTGTTGGTCGCAGCCTGCGGTGGCAGTGCGCCTGGAGGCCCGCCTGGAGCCGGCGGGGCCGGCGGCCGCGGCGGCGGACCAGGCCTGCCCGTGGACATGATCACACTCGCGCTCGCGCCGGTTGAGGATGTCGGCGAGTTCGTTGGAACGGTGAAGTCCCGCCAGACCACCACGGTCCAGCCGCAGGTGGAGGGGTTTCTCACGCGCATTGCCGTCACGTCCGGGAGTTCCGTGACCCCGGGAACGGTGTTGTTCGAAATCGATTCCACGAGCCAGGCGGCGACGGTGGCGGCTCTGGAGTCGACCCGGGCGGCCCGCGAGGCTGACGCCGTCTACGCGCGCCAGCAGGCCGCGCGCGTGAAGGCGCTGTTTGAGGCCGGAGCCGCGAGCCAGCAGGAAGTGGACCAGTCGGCCACCGCCGTGATGACCGCCGAGGCGCAGGTGCTTGCCGTGGATGCGCAGATTCGCCAGCAGCGGAATGAGTTGGCGTACTACCGCGTCACCGCGTCAACCTCGGGTGTCGTGGGTGACGTGCCAGTGCGCCAGGGCGATCGCGTGACCCGGTCCACGGTCCTGACGACGATCGAGGACAACAAGAACCTCGAGGCGTATATCAACGTGCCGGTGCAGGAAGGGCCTCGGCTGCGTCCTGGATTGGTCGTCAGGCTGTTAGGCGAAAACAGCGAGGTGCTGGCGACCGAAAGGATCTACTTCGTGGCCAGTTCGGTTGACGAGACACAGACCATTCTGGTGAAGGCCAGGATCAGCGCGAACGCTTCGCAGTTCCGGGCTGATCAGTTCATCCGCGCTCGACTGGTGTGGTCCGAGACGCCCCGCCTCGTCGTGCCAGTGACTGCGGTGACGCGCGTCGGTGGACAGTTCTTCGTCTTCGTGGCCGAACCTGGCGACGGCGGCGGCCTGGTCGCGCGCATGAGGTCGGTGACGCTTGGCGCTGTGGTCGGCAACGACTACCTGCTGCTGGACGGCCTGAACGAAGGTGATCGGCTGATTACGAGCGGAATCCAGATGATCGGCGATGGCGCCCCGGTAACTCCCGCGCCCCCGGCCAGTCCGGGTGCTGACGGCCGCCAGGGTGGAGGAGGCCGGTAGTGTTCAGCCAGCTGTTCATTCGCCGGCCGATCCTGGCCACTGTCTGTTCACTGATCATCCTGCTGGCGGGCGCGGTGGCCATTCCCTCACTGCCCATCGCCCGGTATCCCGAACTGACCCCGCCGTCCGTCTCGGTGTCCGCGTTCTACACAGGGGCCAACGCGCAGGCGGTCGAAAGCGCGGTGACGACGCCGCTCGAACAGGTGATCAACGGCGTCGAGGGCATGTTGTACATGACGTCGTCGAGCACGAACACCGGGTTCTCCTCGATCAACGTCGTGTTCGAGATTGGCCGCGATGCCGATCTGGCCGCGGTGGACGTCCAGAACCGGGTCAACCAGGCTCTGGGCCGGATGCCGGCTGATGTGCGGACGAATGGCATCGCCGTGACGAAGAACAGCAGCGGGTTCCTGGGGGGATACGGCGTCTTTTCGCGCGACAACCGGTACGACTCCCTTTTTATCAGCAACTACCTGGACCGGTTCGTCCGGGACGCACTCAAACGGGTGCCCGGCGTTGGCAACGTCATCATCTTCGGCGAACGAAAGTTCGCCATGCGTCTGTGGCTGGACCCGAGCCAGCTGGCTGGCCGAGGTTTGACCGCCGGGGACGTGGTGGCCGCTCTGCGTGAGCAGAACGTGCAGGTGGCCGCCGGCTCAATTGGTGATGCCCCGGCTGCGGCGGATCAGCTCTTTCAAATCAGCGTACGCGTGCAGGGCCGGCTGATCGAGCCGGCTGAATTCGAGAACGTCGTCGTGCGGGCCGGCCCCGATGGGGCGCTCGTGCGCGTGGGGGATGTCGCGCGGGTGGAACTTGGCGCGGAGAGCTACTCCTCCGTGCTGAGATTCGGCGGCCTCGAGGCGTCTGGCATCGGCATTCAATTGCTGCCCACCGCCAACGCGCTCGAGACATTCTCGGGCGTCCAGGAGACCATGGACCGGCTGGCGGAGAACTTTCCGCCTGGTCTGGAAGCGCGGCTGGCGTTCGATAACGTGGTGGTCGTCCAGGAGTCCATTTACGAAGTCCTGAAGACCCTTGGCGAAGCCATCTTCCTCGTCGTGCTGGTCTTGTTCCTGTTCCTGCAGAATTGGCGCAGCACGCTGATTCCGGCGCTGACCATTCCGATTTCACTGGTGGGCACGTTCGCGTTCGTGAAGCTGTTTGGTTTCTCGATCAACACGCTGACGTTGTTCGGCATCGTGCTGGCGACGGGGACCGTGGTTGATGATGCCATCGTCGTCATCGAGAACATCGAGCGCCACATGCGCGAGTACGGCAAGACTGCTTACCGGGCGGCCGTCGATGCGATGCGGGAGGTGTTCTCCGCCGTCATTGTGATTGGCATCGTGCTGGTCGCCGTGTTTGTTCCGGTCGCGTTCTTCCCCGGCACGGCCGGCCGGATGTACCAGCAGTTCTCCCTGACCATTGCCTTCGCGGTGGTGTTGTCGGTGTTCAACGCGGTCACGCTGACGCCGGCCTTGTCCGCGCTGCTGCTCGACAAGGAATCACACACCCACGGAAGGTTCTTCACGTTCGTCAATTGGGTGATCGATGGAGGAACCGGATTCTACGTGCGGACCGTGCGGTTTGCGCTCACCTGGCGCATGGCGTTCCTGTTGCTGTTCGGTGTCGCGATGTACGGCACCTGGTGGGTGTACCAGGCCGTCCCGAGTGCGTTCGTGCCGGCGGAGGACGAGGGCTACTTCATGGCGATTGTCCAGGCCCCGGCGGGTTCTTCGCTCGAGTACACGACTGACCTCATGAGGAAGGCCGAAGGCATCTTCAACAACACGCCGGAGGTGGTCGCGGTGTTTTCGGTCGCCGGCTTCAGTTTCAGCGGATCGGCGCCCAATCAGGGCATCATGTTCGCCCGCCTCGCGCCGTTCGAGGAGCGGACGCGCGCCGACCAGTCGCTGGCGGCTGTCCTGGGGCGCCTCCGCGGCCAGCTCTTTGGTATTCCCGGCGGGCTCATTATTCCCGTGGCGCCGCCGGCCATTCAGGGAGTGGGCGCGGTGGGTGGTTTTCAGTACGAGTTACTGGACCGCCCCGGAGGGGATATCGCCGAACTGGCAGCGCTGACTCAGCAGGTCATTGCGCGCGCGAATCAGTCAGGCCAGGTTGCCGGGCTGTTTTCGAGTTTCACCGCCAACGATCCGCAGATTGTCGTGGACGTGGATCGAGACAAGGCGCGCGCGTTGGGGTTGCCGATGCGGGAGGTCAACGAAGCGCTGCAGTTGCTGCTGGGATCCAGCTATGTCAACGACTTCGATTTCGACAACCGGGCGTATCGCGTGTATGTCCAGGCCGACCAGGCGTTTCGCGGACAGCCGTCGGACTTGAAGGGGTACTATGCCAGGGCTGCCGACGGCCGGATGGTGCCGCTCGACAATGTGGTGCGGCTCCGTGAGACGACGGCGCCCGCGGTCATCAGTCACTTCAATTTGTTCCGATCGACCGAAATCACCGGCTCCACAGTGCCCGGAGTCTCCTCCGGACAGGCGCTCGCGACGATGGAGACCGTTTCACGGGAGCTCTTGCCGGCAGGCTATGACTTCGCCTGGGCCGGACAGTCACTTGAGGAAATCAAGGCCGGGTCGCAGGCGGCGTACATCTTCGGCTTGAGTCTGCTGCTGGTCTATCTGGTGCTGGCTGCGCAGTACGAGAGCTGGATTCTGCCGCTCATCATCCTCATGGGCGTGCCCC
>JAHEFO010000204.1:0-2401 GCA_024640135.1 Acidobacteriota bacterium | reverse complement strand
CCCTTGCCGTCTTTGGCGCGCTGTTGGCCCAGATGCAGCGGGGGTTTTCCAACGACGTGTTCTGTCAGGTCGGGCTCGTCATGTTGATTGGGCTCGCCGCCAAGAACTCCATTCTCATCGTCGAGTTTGCCGAACAGTTGCGTGAACAGGGACAGTCGATCTTCGACGCCGCAGTGGAGTCCGCCCGTATCCGGTTGCGCCCGATTCTCATGACCTCGCTGACGTTCATTCTCGGCGTGATGCCGCTGGCGCTGGCGACCGGCGCCGGAGCCGGCGCGCGAAATTCGGTGGGCACGACCGTGGTCGGCGGCATGATTGCATCCACCATTCTGTCGGTGGTGTTCATTCCGGTGTTGTATGTCGTCATCCGGTCTCTGGCTCCAGGCCGATCGCGGGCCGACAACGACGGTGAGGAAGGAGGAGCCCGTGTGCAGGCGTAACGTCACGATGATCTGGTTGGCGTTCCTGATGGCGGGCACGCCGGCCCTGGCGCAGACGCCGCCGATGCCGACAGTCGAATTCGATGCGGCTGTCCAGCAGGCTCTGTCGAAGAACCCGTCGGTGGCCACCGCGGCCACCAGTATCACCCGGGCGGAGGCATTGCTCCAGCAGGCTCGGACGGTGTACCGGCCCACGGCGGGCGCCACCGTGTCGTCGTCGACGCTCGATAGCGAACGGGGCTTCAGCGGGGGGGTATCTCAGCCTCGCAGCCAGTTCACGTTTTCCGGAAACGTGAGCATGAGTGTGCTGGCGCCGGCGCGTTGGGCCGCGGTGAACCAGGCCCGCGACCAGATCGAAGTGGCAGCAATCCAGACCGATGAAGTCCGCCAGCAGGTGGCCATCGCGGCAGCCCAGGCGTTCCTGGCGGTGATCGCGCAGAAGCGGCAGATGGAAGTGACCGCCCGTTCGCTCGAGAGCGCGCGTGCCCATCTGGACTACGCCACGAGCCGGCTCGAGGCTGGCGCCGGCTCCCGCCTGAACCAGTTGCGTGCAAGCCAGAGTGTCTCCAGTGACGAAGCACGACTGGAGAACGCGCGCCTGGGCCTCCGCCGGGCACAGGAAGCTCTGGGAGTGATCCTCGCGGCTGACGGTCCCGTTGACGCAGGGGCCGAGCCGGTTCTTGATGTGACCGGAGCGCTGCGCGAGGCCGGGCTGGATCAGAACCCGAACGCGACGGCGTGGATGGCTGCGCGGCCTGACGTGCGCCGGCAGACCCTGCAGATTGAAGCGGCCCAGCGAGTGGTCGCCGACAGCCGGAAAGACTGGTTTCCGACCGGCAACCTGTCGTTCGACCCGCAGTACGTGACGCCCGTCAGCGTCTTTCAGGCCTCCCGCAGCTGGCGCCTCACGGTCACGTTCACCCAGCCCGTTTTCGACGGAGGCCAGCGGCGCGCCACCCGGGCGTTGCGTCAGGTGTCTGCGGATGCCCTGGCGCTGGGACTGACGTCGCTGCAAATCAAGGCACGGGCGGACTTGCGTGTGGCTCAAGCGGCCGTCGAGAGCGCTCAGCGCGCCCTGGCGGCGGCGACGCGCGCGGCGCAGCAGGCCAACGAAGTGCTGCGGATCACGACGATCGTGTTCGAGGTGGGCGCGACGACGAATCTCGAAGTCATTGATGCCCAGCGGTCCGCGCGGGATGCGGAGACGGTGGCGACTCAGGCCGAAGATGCGTGGCGTCAGGCCCGGCTCGAACTCCTCGTGGCGTTGGGGAGATTCCCGCGGTAACGAGCCAGCGGTGTGTGCGACACTGACGCCGTGATGAAATCTACGCTCATACTCCTCCTGGCGTCGGTCATGCTGGCCGGCGCGGCTCAGCAGGGTGGTGGCCGGCCGGCGGCCCCTCCAGGAAGCGCTGAGGGCGGCAAGATCGAGCAACGCCTGCCGGGCAGTGAGCCGCCGCCCGGGATCGTGGCGAGTTTTGACGGTCTCGGCACCGGATTCGAGGGGCCGCACGGCACGTCGACTGGACGAAATCCTTCGGACAACAGTCTTGCGGTCGGTCCCGATCACATTGTGCAGACCGTGAACTCCAAGTTCGCCATCTTTACCAAGAAGGGCGCGAAATTCGACACCACCGGCCGGGTGCTCTACGGCGCCGCGAACACGAACACTCTCTTTTCCGGTTTTGGCGGGACGTGTGATGCCCGCAACAACGGAGACGCGGTCGTGCGTTACGACCAGCTCGCGAATCGATGGCTGTTTGTCATGCCCATCTTCCGTCGTGCCGCCGAACGGCCAGACCAGCCGGCCGTGCCGGCGCCGGGCGGCGCGGCGGTGGTCAGCGTGGTCGGCGTGGCAGGACAACCCGGCGCCCCGGCACGACTGGTGGCGCCGCCGGCAGCGGTGGAGCCGCCACCAGCGGGCAGGGGAGCCGGAGGGGGAGCCGCAAGGGGCGGGGGTG
>JAHEFO010000203.1:6868-7767 GCA_024640135.1 Acidobacteriota bacterium | reverse complement strand
CGCCAATGCTGCTCGGACCGGCCGCGTCCATCACGGCCGCTTTGCCCACGACGGCCGCAATCGGCATCCCGCTGCCAAGACTCTTGGCCCAGGTGCTCAAGTCGGGAATGACATCGAAGTGTCCGTACGCGCTCCAGGCCCCCGTGCGCCCGAAACCTGACTGGACTTCATCGAAGATCAGCAGAATGCCGTGCGCGTCACAGAATGCCCGAAGCCCCTTCAGGTATCCCGCCGGGACCACGTTGAAACCGCCCTCGCCCTGCACGACTTCGATAATGATGGCGGCCAGATGCCCGGGCGCAACCGTGTGGTGACCAAGTTCTTCCAGCGCAAGCAATTCGTCACGGACGAAGTCGGCCTCACTGCGTCCGGCACCATACCGATAGAAGTTCGGGAACCGCGCGCGATACACCTCGGGGGCGAACGGCCCGCAATCCGGTTTGTACCCGACCTTGCTGGTGAGACTGAGTGCCATCAGCGTGCGCCCGTGAAACGCGTCGGTGAAACACAGCACTCCCTGACGCCTGGTGGCCTGCCGCGCCACCTTGACCGCATTCTCCACCGCTTCCGCCCCGGTGCTGACCAGCATGGTCTTGGTGGCCCCCCCGTGCGGCAACAGCGCGTTGAGCTTCTCGCACAGAGCGACGTAAGGCTCGTACGTCGCCACGTTGAAGCTGACGTGCAGAAACCGTTCAGCCTGATCCTGTATGGCCTTGACGACCGGTGGAGGACAGTGTCCGGCATTCACCACGCCAATGCCGCCGGCAAAATCAATCAACTCGCGTCCATCGGCATCGATGATCGTCGCGCCACTCGCACGAGAAGCGGTGGCGGCGTTGAACAAACCTACCCCTTTCGGAATGGCGGCAGTACGACGGGCAATGAGATCCAGGCTCTTG
>JAHEFO010000203.1:0-6858 GCA_024640135.1 Acidobacteriota bacterium | reverse complement strand
CTTGGGATTTGGGTCGGTCATGAGATTTGAAAGGTTCACGGCCCGCGGCGACTTGCCGCAGCCCACTCAGTGTGTCGGTTGAGGGGCGTGCGGGTCAACCTGGCGCCCCCCATGGCACTCACACGAGGCGTGAACGCAAGGAACGCTGCCCTACCGCTCCCGAGCCGACCTTTCGAACGCCTTAAGCACTTCGTGGGTCAAGGCCCACCGGTCGAATCCCTGCCGTCCATAGTCCAGTCCCCGCCGCACGATGACCAGGTCGTCGGACGGCACAACAATGGCGAACTGGCCGCGGTTACCGGCCGTCGAGTACGCATCGGCAGGCACATCCTGGCGATCGTCGGGGACCAGCCACCATTGGCCGCCGTACTGCCGACCGCGCGTCGCCGTCGCCGGCGCCGGCGTACGCACAAAGTCGATCCACTCCTTCGACAGCAACCGCTCGCCCTTCCACATCCCATTCTGGAGATACAACAGGCCGAACCTGGCCAGGTCGCGTGCGTTCGTGTAGACCTGGCTGCTGAAGATGAAGTCACCGAACCGATCCGTGCTGGCCAGCGTGCTGCGCATGCCGATGCGATCGAAGAGCGCCGTCCGGGGGAATGCATGGTAGGCCTCGTCACTGCCGAGCGCCAGTTTCATGGCATAGACCGCCAGCAACGTATCGTAGTTCTCATAGTCCCAGTTGGTGCCGGGCTGGCGGATGAGCGCGCGGCTGCGGGCGCCTTCCACGGAACTCGCGCCGGCCCAGTACGACAGGCCGGAACCCGTGGCGTACTCGAGACCGGCATTGTCAATGGTCTCGAGGCCACTCGACATGTTGAGGACGTGGCGGAGCGTGATGGCCGATCGCGGATCCTGGTCCGGCGCCGCCGTTTGAGGCAGCCACTCGAACGGGAGCGGATCATCCAGCGTCATGCGGCCCTGGTCCACCAGCATGCCGATGAGTGTGACCGCCAGGCTCTTGGCCGTGGACCACGTGCGCGTACGGGTCGTCATGTCGACCCCGGGTGCGTAGCGTTCGTGGATGATCTGGCCCTTGTGAACAACCAGGAGACTCAGCGTGTCCTGCTCGGGCGACGGCCGATCGAAGGCCCAGTCCGACGCGGCCTGCAGTTTCGCTGCATCGACGTTCGCCGGAAGCGGTTGCGGCAGGACCCGGTCGCCATCCGGCCACGCGATGGCCGCTGGGTCGCCAGGCAGGAGCGGCGCTCCGAGGCTCGGCAGGCTGTCAATGTCATCAAACGTCTGGTCAGGCGCCAGAATCACGCAGCCGATGCCCTCACGAAATGCGGCGCGCATGACCGGCACCGGCCCGTTCGGCGCACCGATCGCGACCGCTCGCCTCGAACGGTCGACGACGTAGTCGCCCCCCTGGGGCGTGCCCACCGGATCAGGCAGAAATGCCAATTCGTGGGCGAAGACCTGCTCAAGGGTGCGATTGGACGTGAACAGTCCGTTGCACATGAAGATGGCCTGCTGACCGTAGCGAATCATCTGCCGCTGCGGTCCCCAGTAGTCGTACCCCTGGCTGCGCTGCGCCCCGAAGGGCCCAGCACCGCCAGCTGCCAGCGGCAGCGTCGAGGTCAGAAGCGCGAGTGCCGCGAGCGGGAGGAGTCGTCTCATCGCCCAGATTCCCTTCCGGTGATGACCGTGCCGATGCCCTTGTCGCGCAGCAGGCGGTTGAAGTCTGCGAGGTCCGTGTCGCGGATGGTCTTCATCTGCTGCTGGTGGGTGCCAAGACTCTCTTTGTACATCTCGTGCACGGCTCGATGCGCCTCGGTCGGCGCGAAGTCATGCCCGGAAATGTAGCCGGCCAGGCTGGAGATCTTGGCGTAGAGCTGCCGGGGATAACGGAGCGAATCCTGACCGCCAACGAGCCTGAGGTCGGTCAACTCCATCTCGAGGTCGATGATCTTGTCATCGATGGCCGTGATTTGCTTGTTGATCTCCGACGCGTCGTCTCGTCCGTTGAGCAAGCCGCGGAGGTCCCGAAGCTGCGCACGCACGCGTTCGGCCTCGTTGAGGACCTCGGCGACATCGTTCTGGTTCTCACGCAGTTCAAGCTGCATGGCAAACTGCGCGGCAATGTCGGCGTCCGTGCCGGCGGACTTCGGGTCTTTCAGCACCGTGAGCGGCTGTTCCTGTGCCTCGCGGTCACCGACCTTGATCCGCACGGTGTAGCGTCCAGGCGGCGCAAGCGGGGACACGGTGCCGCCGTCACCCGGACTACGCGTGCCGCTGTCATTGAGGTCCACGTGCGGATGGCCCAGAGGCTTTGTGCGCAGGACGGCCCGGTCCGACGACTCGTAGCGCAGGTTCCACGTCGTGCGGTTGACGCCCGGCTTGGCGGGTTGATTCCTGAGTGCCCGCACGACCGTGCCATCCGCGTCGAGAATCTCGATGGTGACCTGGGTGCTGCGGGGCTTCCTGGACGCCGCCATCTCGTCTTCCCTGGCGCCACTGTTGCCGGGAATCCCGGGGTCTGGCGCGGTCGGCGCTTCGGACGGGGCGGCAGCCTCGGACGCGGCCGGCGTGCCGGCGACCGCCCCGCTCAGCCAGTAGCTGATCGACGCGCCGGATGACGGATTCCGTCCCGCGGCGGGGTCGTTGCCGCTGGCCGCGCTCTCCACAGAGAGGAATCGATACGCGTCGCGCGGGGTGAACAACTGCACGTCTGACTCCCGCACGGCAGGGGTGAGCTGCTGAAGGGGCGTGATGTCGTCCATGATCCAGAAGCCCCGCCCGTACGTGGCGACGACCAGATCGTTGAAGTGCGGCTGGATCGTCAACCAGTGCACCGGCGCAGGCGGCAGGTTGCTCTGCAGCGACTCCCACACTCCCCCATCGTCAAAACTCACGAACAGCCCGGCCGCCGTCCCGGCAAACAGCAAGCCGCGACGTTTCGGATCCTCGCGAATGACATGGGTATACGACAGCGGACCATGCGGGATGGCTCCGTCGGCCACTATTTCGTTCTGCCAGCCGGTTCCAGCCGCGGGCGACCCACTGTGTCCATCGAGTCGCGTCCAGGTGCGGCCGTAGTCGGACGTCTTGTACAAGAACGGTTCGAAGATGCCGAGCTGATGCGTGTCGACCGCCACGTACGCCGTGCCGGCCGCATGCGGTGACGGCTCGATGTTCGAAATCGTGCTGAACTCCGGCAAGTCCGGCATGTTGCCGGAGACCCGTGTCCAGTCGGTCCCGCCATTCCTGGTGACGTGCACGAGCCCGTCATTCGTGCCGGCCCAGATGACGCCAGCATCCACCGGGGACTCGGCAATGGCGAAGAGCACCGCCGCGTAGGTAGGGCTGGTGTCGTCAAATGTCAGGCCGCCGGTCTTCTGGAGCAGTTGTGGATCGCCGGTCGACAGGTCAGGGCTGATGACATTCCAGCTGACCCCACCATCGGTCGTGCGGTGGACGAACTGACTCCCGACATAGACCGTGTTGTCGTCATGGGGCGACACATGAATCGGGAAGGTCCACTGAAAACGAAACCGCACGTCACCGGCCGCCCACCCTTCCGGGGTGTCCGGCCACGGGCTCACATTGCGGGAAACGCCGGTCGTGACGTCGTGGACGTCGAGGATGCCGTCATAGCACCCGGACCAAATCGTCTTGCCATCCGAGGTCGGCACCGAAAAGCCGGACTCGCACCCACCGACCGAGCGCCATTCGCCGATCGGGATGCTCCCACCGGTGAGACTGTTGCTCGGCCCTCGCCGGCTTGCGCCATCCTGACGGTTGCCCATGACGAAGTAGGGCACGTTGTTGTCGACCGCCACGTGGTACATCTGCGCAATCGGCATCTGCGGTCTGAGCCAGCTCTTGCCTCGATTCGTCGAGATCGACACCCCGCCGTCATGGCCAACCGCAATCCGATTGGGCAGCAATGGGTCGATCCAGATGTCATGGTTGTCGCCGCCCGCATTGCCCGACGTCCATGTCCGCCCACCATCGGAACTGCGCCGGTGTCGGGTCGACATCGTATGCAGTTCGTCCGGGTCGTCTGGCGAGACAGCCAGTCGGGTGTAGTAGAGGGGCCGCTGCATCAAGTCGTGGTCAGAACTCACCGCACTCCAGTTCGCGCCGCCGTCGTCAGATCGATACAACGTCCCATGCCCCGGGTCCACGGGCCCGATGAGACCGTTACTCGACAGCTCGATGAGCGCGTACACCCGCTTCGAGTCCGCCTTCGTCATGCCCAGGCCGATCTTGCCGATCGGCCCCTCTGGAAGCCCGCGCGTGCCGGTCAGATTCTCCCAGGTGTCTCCCCCGTCCTTGCTCATCCACAGTCCCCCGCCCGGGCCGCCACTGGTGCGTCCCCATGTACGAATGAGCAGCGGCCAGGTGCCGGCAAAGAGGATGTTCGGGTTGTTCGGGTCCATCACGACGTCTGCGGCGCCCGTGTGCTCGTCCACGAACAGTACGCGCTCCCACGTCTTGCCCGCATCCCGCGTCCTGAACACTCCGCGCTCCTGCTGCGGACCATACGCGTGTCCCATCGCCGCGGCAAACACGACGTTCGGATGCAGGGGGTCCACCACAATGCGCCCGATGCGACCGGTCTTGTCCAGGCCCATGTGCTGCCACGAATCACCGCCGTCCACGGACTTGTAGATGCCGTTGCCAGTGAGCACGTTGGAGCGAATGAAGGTCTCCCCGGTGCCGGCCCAGATGACGTTGGTGTTCACTGGATCGACGGCCAGCGCACCGATCGAGGCCACCGGCTGGTCGTCGAAGACCGGCTCCCAGGCGGCGCCGGCGTCGGTCGTGCGGAAGATGCCGCCCGACGCCGCGCCGATAAAGTACGTATTGCCGTCACCAGGCACGCCGATCACCGCCGACACGCGGTTGCCGACCGGACCGATATGGCGATACGGTAACTGGTCGAAGGGACCGCCGGCCCCGGCCTTTTCGGGCGTGGAATCCTGCGGCGCGGACTCCTGCGCGAACGGAATCACGCCGAGACCGGCGACCAGAATGCATACGCCCGCGGCCTTCAGGCCGTGGCGGACCAGCTGTGGAAATAACGCGAGTGTCATGGAGGGAAGTGTACCTGATGGCGCCCGCGAATCCGCAACCAAGTCGATTGCCGGATTGTCGATTGATCACTTCTGTTGACATTCAACGGGAGCCGGACATAGGCTTTCTGTTGAACATCAACAGAAACACCATGACTGCGAAGCGAATCGACATCCTCCAAGGCACGCTGGACCTGCTGATCCTCAAGACACTCGACACGCTGGGACCGATGCACGGCTGGGGCATCGCCCGCCGCATCGAGCAGGTCTCGAACAACATGCTGTACCTGAACCAGGGCACCATCTATCCCGCCCTGCTGCGTCTCGAGCAGAGGGGGTGGGTCCGGACCGACTGGGGCAGCACGGAAAACAACCGCCGCGCCAAGTTCTACGAACTCACCCGCGCGGGCCGAAAGCAGCTTCGGACCGAGGCCGACCAGTGGGAACAGATGGTGGCCGTGGTCAGCCAGGTGCTGCAGGAGCCATAGGAGCCGGGGTGTGACGCCGCTGCGTGTTCTTGTCCGCCGCCTGTTCGGCCGCGCCGGCCGTGATCGGTGGGAGGCCGACCTCGACGACGAGCTGCGGTTCCACCTGCAAATGGAGATCGATCGCCACCTTGCGAGAGGGTTGCCGCCGGATGAGGCGCGACGCGAAGCGTACCGGGGATTGGGAGGATTCGAGGTGACCAAAGACGCATATCGCGACCAGAAGAGCCTGCCGTTCATCGAAACACTGCTGCACGACGTGCGGTACGCCGTTCGCATGCTCCTCAAGCAGCGCGGATTCAGCGCGGTCGCCATCCTGACGCTGGCATTGGGCATCGGCGCCAACACCGCCATCTTCAGCGTGGTCAACGGTGTCCTGCTCGATCCGCTCCCGTACGACGGCGCCGACCGGATCGTCACCGTCTGGCAGAACTTCTCGGCGCAGGGCGGCCCTGAGCAGGAATGGATCGAGATCCCGAACTTCGCCGAGTTCCGTGGAGAGACGGATCTGTTCGACACGATGGTGGCCTACGGCGGAGGCCCGGCCAACCTCACGGGTCGTGGCGCGCCGCAGCGGTTGAACCTGCTGGCCGCGTCGGATGGTTTCTTCAGGACATTTGCCGTCACACCCGTGCTCGGCCGCGACTTCACGCTCGACGATGATGTGCCGGACGCGGCACCGGTGGCGATCCTGTCGCACGGATTGTGGCAGCGCGAGTTCGCGGGCGATGAGGGCGTGGTCGGCCAGACGCTCCAGCTGAGCGGCCAGCTCACCACCATCGTCGGCGTGGCGCCCGCGGACTTCGACGCGCCGATTGCACCGAGCGTGGACGTGTTCGTGCCGGCGCGCATCAACATCGCGATGGCCACCCGCAGCAATTTCTCGTGGCAGGGCCTGGCGCGGCTCAAGGCCGGCGTGACGGTGGAACAGGCCGAAGGCCGTCTGGCGACGATGATGGAACGTATCGGAGCGGAGTTCCCAGAAGACCGCGGGGTGACGATCTCCATCATTCCGCTGCTCGACCAGCTCGTCACCCCGGTCCGGGCCGCCCTCTACGTGCTGCAGGGCGTGGTCCTGCTGGTCCTGCTCATCGCCTGCGCGAACATCGCCAACCTGATGCTCAGCCGCAGTGCCACTCGCGCGCGCGAGATGGCCGTCCGGACGGCCCTGGGGGCAGGCCGCGGGCGACTGGTGCGGCAACTGCTGACCGAGAGTCTGCTGTTGTCGTTGTGCGGCGCGGCGTTGGGGCTGGCGCTCGCCTGGTGGGGCACGGCCGCGCTGACGGCCGGCATTCCACCCGCGGCCGCACCGCGACTGGAGAACGTTTCGATCGACGCGACGGTTC
>JAHEFO010000202.1 GCA_024640135.1 Acidobacteriota bacterium | reverse complement strand
CGTTGACCGGAGGTCAACACCGGATTCGGCTCGAGTACTTCGAGGCCACCGGATGGGCCGAACTCAAGGTCAAGTTCACGAAACGCTAGCACCCAGCACCCAGCACCCAGCACCCAGCACCCAGCACTCAGCACCCAGCACAGAGCACCCAGCATATGGAATTGTTTACTTCCCCCGAACTGTTGATCGCCCTCGTCACCCTCACTATTCTCGAGATCGTCCTGGGAGTTGATAACGTCATCTTCATCTCGATTCTTTCGGGAAAGTTGCCGCTGTCCGAACAGAAACGTGCGCGTCGCGTGGGCCTGCTGGCCGCGATGCTCATGCGGATCGTGTTGCTGTTTTCACTGAACTGGATGGCGAACCTGACCACGCCCTTGTTCACCGTCATGGATCAGGCCTTTGCCGGGCGCGACCTGATTCTGCTCGGCGGAGGCCTGTTTCTTCTGGCCAAGGCGACCTACGAGATTCACGACAAACTCGAGGGCGAGGAAGGCCACGGATCGGGCAAGGCCGCCGCGTCCTTCGCAAGCGTGATTACACAGGTGATGCTGCTCGACATCGTGTTCTCGCTGGATTCCGTCATCACGGCGATCGGGATGTCCAGCAACATGGTGGTGATGGTGACCGCGGTGGTGTTGGCGGTCCTGGTGATGATGATCGCCGCCGAACCCATTTCTCATTTCGTGGAGGCGCACCCCACCGTCAAAATCCTCGCGCTGTCCTTCCTGCTCCTGATTGGACTCTCACTGGTGGCGGATGGCTTCGGACAGCACATCTCGAAGGGGTATATCTACTTTGCGATGGGGTTCTCGGTCTTCGTTGAGTTCATCAACATCCGCATCAAGAGCAAGCGTCGGGGCAAACCGGTGGAGCTGAGGCACAAGTACACGGAAGACTAGTGCTGGGTGCGGGGTGCTGGGTGCTGAGTGCTGGCTCAGCCCCGCTGGTGTCCGATGACGCCAAGTTCCCGGAGGTGCGCAATGACGAGTTCGGCGGCCGCATCTGCGGAGGTCACCCTTGTATCAATCGTCAATTCCGGCGACGACGGTTCTTCGTACGGGGCCGACACGCCCGTGAATTGGTCGAGCTGACCTTCCGACGCTCGTGCATACAGGCCCTTGGGATCGCGCGATCGCAACGTCTCGAGATCGGCCCGGACGAAGACTTCGACAAACCGGCCCTCAGGCATGAGTCCCCTGGCACGGGACCTGTCGACGGCATACGGGGACACAAACGCGCACAGCACAATGGCGCCCTGCTCGAAGAACAACCGGGCGACTTCGCCCGTCCGCCTGATGTTCTCGGCGCGGTCGGCGGCTGAGAAGCCGAGATCACCACACAGCCCGTGACGGATCTGGTCTCCGTCGAGAAGCATCGTGCGACGACCCTCTGCGAACAGCCGGCGTTCTATGGCGCGAGCGATTGTGGTCTTTCCAGCCCCGGACATCCCGGTCAGCCACACGACCGCCGCCTGGTGGCCCTGCTGCGCCTCCCGGACCTCGCGTGGGATGTTCCAGTCTTGCCAAGTCACACCGGCAGAGACCTTCGCGGTAGAGGGACTCCCTGAATCCGGGGCCGCCACCACCACGTCCTCCTGTGCCTCTCCTCTGAGCATTCCTGCCGCGACCGTGGCATTGGTGGCGGGATCGATCAGGACGAACGAGCCCGTTGCTGAATTCAGGCGATAGGAATCAAAGCAAATCGAATCGGCGGCCGTGATCTCCACGCGTCCGATCTCGTTCATTGCCAGGGTCTTCGCCGGATCGCGATGCAACGTGTCAACGTTGACGCGGTAGTCGATACCGGTCACCACCGCCTGCACCCGCCGTGTGGTGTGGGCCAGCAGGTATGGGCGGCCGACGGCCAGGTCCGTGCCGTCCATCCAGCACAAGTAGGCGTCGAGTTGGCGGGCCACGGTCGGCAGGTTCTTGCGCCGCACGATCATGTCTCCCCGCGCAATGTCGATTTCGTCGGTGGTCGTCAGGATCACCGCCTCACCCGACGTCGCCCGTGTTGTGGCTCCGTTCGGCGTGTCGATGGTCTTGATCCGCGTGGCGAGGCCTGATGGCAGCACCACGATGTCGTCGCCTGCCGAGACCGAACCTGAGACTGGGGTGCCGGCAAAGCCTCTGAAGTCCTGGTTCGGGCGAATCACGCACTGCACCGGGAATCGGAAGTCGATGGTGTTCCGGCGCGCATTCCCGGTCACCGTCTCGAGCCTGCTGAGGAGCGGTCCGCCCTGATACCACGGCATTCTTGACGACGGGTCGACGACGTTGTCGCCTTCGAGCGCCGAGATGGGAATGTAGGTGATGTCCTTGACGGTGAGTTTGGCTGCAAAGAGGCCGAAGTCGCGAACGATGTCGTCGAAGACGGATTGCGCGTAGCCCACAAGATCCATCTTGTTGATCGCGACGACCATGTGAGGAATACCCAGAAGCGACGTGATGAAGGCATGGCGTCTGGACTGCGTCAGGACGCCCCTGGTGGCATCCACGAGGACGACGGCCAGGTCCGCGGTGGACGCGCCGGTGATCATGTTGCGGGTGTACTGCTCATGGCCGGGCGTGTCTGCAATGATGAACTTCCGGCGCGGTGTGGCGAAGTAGCGGTAGGCCACATCGATGGTGATCTTCTGTTCCCGCTCGGCGCGCAGCCCGTCGGTCAGCAGGGCCAGGTTTATGCGGTCTTCACCGAGCCGGCGGCTGGCGCCGGCCACGGCTTCGAGCTGATCCTCAAAGATCGATTTGGTATCGAACAGGAGTCGTCCGATCAGGGTGCTCTTGCCGTCGTCGACGCTTCCGGCGGTGGTGAAGCGGAGCAGGTCCATTAGAAATAGCCTTGCCGCTTGCGATCTTCCATCGCGGTGTCGGAGCGCTGGTCGTCCGCGCGACCGCCGCGCTCGGCAAGGCGAGCCGCCGCCGTTTCCCGGATGATGTCCGCCACCGTCGCCGCGCCGGACTCCACGGCGCCGGTGCACGTGGCGTCGCCCACCGTGCGGAAGCGGACCGTCCGCACGGACACCGAGTCGTCTGGTTGAAGCCGGATGTGATCGGTTCGAGCCAGCAGGACGCCGGCCCGCGCGACCACTTCACGCCTGTGGGCGAAGTACAGGGTCGGCAGTGGGATGTCCTCTGCGTCGATGTATTGCCAGATGTCCAGTTCCGTCCAGTTCGAGAGTGGAAATACACGAAAATGCTCGCCGGGATTCCGGCGGCCGTTGTAGAGGTTCCACAATTCCGGGCGCTGATTCCTGGGGTCCCACTGGCCGAACGCGTCGCGGTGCGAGAAGATCCGCTCCTTGGCCCGTGCCTTCTCCTCGTCGCGCCGTGCCCCGCCTACTGCCGCATCCAGATTGAGTTCCCTGATGGCGTCCAGGAGCGTGGTTGTTTGCAGGACGTTGCGGCTGGCCGACAGGCCGGTTTCTTCCTGCACCCGTCCCTGGTCAATCGAGTCCTGCACGCGCCGGACGACGAGCGTGCAGTGCATCTGGCTGGCAAAGCGGTCCCTGAAGTCCAGGGTTTCCGGGAAGTTGTGGCCCGTGTCGATGTGCAGCAGGGGGAAGGGCACGGGGCCCGGGGCGAACGCCTTTCGGGCCAGCCAGGCGACGACGATCGAGTCCTTGCCTCCCGAGAACAACAGGACCGGCCGCTCAAACTGAGCGGCCACCTCCCGAAGCACGTAGACGGCTTCGCTTTCGAGCAACGGCAGGTGGCCGGACAGCGAGCGGTTCATCTATCGGAGGAACATCTCCATCAGGATGCGGACCACACCCTCGCCGTTGTTGACGGCCAGGGTGATGCCGATGGTGGCAACCGACACCATGCTGATGAGCTTGATCAGGATGTTGAGCGACGGCCCTGAGGTGTCTTTGAACGGATCGCCGACCGTGTCCCCGATGACCGCGGCACCGTGACGCGGGTTCTTCGAGTCCTCCTTGCGGTCCACCTTGTTTCCAGCGGCGTCGACGTGATCGCCCGCCGCGTTCTTCAGGTACTTGCCGCCCAGTTCGCCCGACTCGATCCACTTCTTGGCGTTGTCCCAGCTTCCGCCGGCATTGGCCATGAAGATCGCCATCGCGAAGCCCGTGGCCAGGCCTCCTGCCAGCATGCCGATGACGCCGCCCACTCCGAACAGAATGCCGACGAACACCGGCACGACCACGGCCATCATCGACGGAACGACCATCTTCTTCAGGGCCCCGTCGGTCGAGATGTCGACGCACCGCGCGTAGTCCGGCGTGGCCTTGCCTTCCATGATGCCGGGGATTTCGCGGAACTGACGCCGCACTTCTTCCACCATCACCAGTGCCGCCCGCCCGACCGCCGTCATCGTCATGGCGGCGAACACAAACACCAGCAGGGTGCCGATGAACATGCCACTGATCACCATCGGGTCAGTGAGCGAGATGCTCTGGAGGAAATCGGCCGAGCTCCGCGTGCCCTGCGCGAGGGTGGCAAATGTCGCAATCAGTGCCAGGGCGGTGAGGGCCGCGGAGCCGATCGCGAACCCCTTGCCGATTGCCGCCGTGGTGTTGCCAAGGCTGTCCAAGGCATCCGTGCGTTTGCGGACGTCGTCACCAAGGTGGCTCATCTCGGCGTTTCCGCCGGCGTTGTCCGCGATCGGCCCGTAGGCGTCGGTCGCAAGCGTGACGCCCAGGGTGGAAAGCATGCCGACGGCCGCCAGCGCGATGCCATACAGCCCCAGGGACGGGTCGGCGAACCCGCCGGCCAGTCCGTACGCCAGGGCGGTGGCCAGGGCGATCGTGACGATTGGAATCCATGTCGACATCATGCCAACCGCCAGACCGCTGATGATGACCGTGGCCGGTCCGGTCGCGCTGGACTCGGCCACTTCCTGTGTAGGACGGAAGTCGTACGCGGTGTAGTGCTCGGAGCCATGGCCAATGACCAGGCCCGACACCAGTCCGACGACCGTGGCCATCCAGACGCCCCACCAGGTCGCACCGGGAATGAGGTTGTAGACATCAGCGAAGCAGATGTAGCAAATGACACCCGACAGCAGGCCGACACCGATCGAGGCGACATTTACGCCTCGATGAAGCGCCCCCAGCAGCTCCTTCAACGCCGCATTCTCCTTGGTTCGCACCAGCTGACTGCCGATGACCGAGAGGAAGATTCCGACAGCCGCGATCGCCACCGGCGCGATAATCATCGTCCACACGGCGTCTTCGTGTTCGAGGCTGATCGCGGCCGCGGCCGCCAGTGCGATTGACGCGAGAATGGAGCCCATGTAGGACTCGTAGAGGTCCGCACCCATGCCGGCCACGTCACCGACGTTGTCTCCCACGTTGTCGGCGATGGTCGCGGGGTTGCGCGGGTCGTCTTCGGGAATACCGGCCTCGACCTTGCCGACGAGATCGGCGCCGACATCGGCGGCTTTCGTGTAGATGCCCCCGCCAACCCGGGCGAACAGCGCCACCATCGAGGCCCCCATGCCGAAGCTGACCATCACCTGGCCGACCAGGGCCGGCTGGTCCGGCGCGATGACGGCGAACAGTCCCAGCCATGCCACGATGAAGAGCAGGCCGATGCCCACCACGGACAGGCCCATGACCGACCCGGCCTTGAAGGCCACCTGCAGGCCGTTGTTGAGCCCGTTCTTTTCATCCGTACAGGCCCACGCGGTCCGGCTTGACGCGTGCGTGGCGATCCTCATGCCCGTCCAGCCCGTCCAGAAGCTGCCGAGGCCGCCGGTGACGAAACCCAGCAGGATGAACAGCGTCATCATCGGACCGCCGTCCTGCTGGAACAACTGGTAGTTGGCGCCGAAGGCGACGAGCACGCCGACGATGATCAGCACCGGCACGACGACCTTGAATTGTCGCCGGAGGTAGGCCATGGCGCCGTCGCGGACGTAGCCGGCAATTTCCTGCATCCGGGCGTTCCCCGGATCGGCCTTCATCACGTCGCTGCGGTACTTTGCCGCCATGGCCATGGCGATCAATCCGCCCAACAGGCCCAGGGCCAACATGATCCAGAAAGTGTCAGTGACCGCAATGGCGGCGCTTGGAACCATCAGTAGTAACTCCTCAAAAGAAACGTGCGACTTTGGGTTATATCATCCGCATATCGTCCGCGGCTACAATCTGAACATGACTCGAACTCATACTGCGGGCCTTATTTTCGCGCTGGCCGCCGCGGCCAGCCTCTCGGCACAGAGTTACGTGCCCCAGCGTGTCTTCGACACGGCTCAAGGGCAGTACTCAGACTTCGAGTCAATGTTGGCCACCCTCGCCAAGGCCGACGTCGTGTTTGTCGGCGAGCAGCATGACGACCCCAATACCCATCGGCTCGAGCAGGCGATCCTCGATGGCTTGGCACGGCGCCGGGACGACATCATTCTATCTCTTGAGATGTTCGAGCGCGATATCCAGGGCCACGTGGAGCTTTTTCGGACGGGCGCGATGTCCGAGGCCGACTTTCTGGGCGCCTCGCGCCCGTGGCCCCGTTACGCCACGGACTACAAGGGGCTGGTGGACTTTGCCATCGACCGCCAATGGCCCATCGTTGCCGCGAACATTCCACGGTCTCTGGCCTCAGAGATCGCGAAATCGGGCTTGGATGCGCTGATCTCGAAGGGGGAACCCGAAACGGACTGGTTTGCCTCGGAATGGCTCTGTCCCGCCGACGACGAGTACTACCGGCGATTCAAGGACGCGATGGGACAGCACACGAAGCCGGAGGAAGTGGACCTGTACTACGCGTCGCAGTGCCTGAAGGACGAGACGATGGCCGAGTCCATCGCGCTGGCCTGGCAGTCCGCGGCGGCCGCCAAGCCGGAGACGCCTCCGCTGGCGGTCCATTACAACGGGGCGTTCCACTCGGACTACAGCCTTGGCACTGCCATGAGAGTCCGGCGGCGTCTCCCAGACGCCAGGACGGTCGTGGTATCCGTCATTCCGGTGGCGGACCTCGACGAGATTGCCACAGCCGACCACTTGAACAAGGGCGACTACCTGGTCTTCACGATCAAGTGACGCCCGGAGTGCACACTGCGCGAACCGGGGCGCGCCTATTTCTCAGACCCCAGCCGCCACGGCAGGTCTGCGACGGCATAGGTCATGACGGCAATGGCCGCGGCGTTGTCGGACATTTGCTTCGGGGTGATGCGGTCCACCGTATCCGCCGGCGTGTGGTGAATCAGAAAGTAGTTGCCGCCGACCAGGTGTGACATCGACGGGATGTTCGCGGCCTGCACACTCGGCCCGATATCCGCACCGCTCCCTGAAGCTTCGATCGCGTCCGCGCCGAGTGGGGCGAGCAGACTGGCGATGGCCGTCACCGTCCGGCGCGCGCCGTCGGGCCCACTGAATCCGAACCCCGCCGGATCGAATACGCCGCCGTCGGACTCCATCATCATGACGTGGTCCTTCAGTTCCGCCTCGTGCTGGTCCCGATAGCCGTTTCCCCCTCGGGACCCGTTCTCTTCGTTGGTCCACAACACGACGCGCACCGTACGCCGCGGGCGCAGCCCCAGTGACTTCATGAGGCGCAGGGCCTCCCACGTCACGATGCATCCCCCCGCGTCATCTGTGGCTCCCACCCCGACATCCCAGGAGTCGAAGTGGCCGCCGACGACCACGATCTCGTCGGGAAACTCACGGCCACGAAGTTCGCCGACGACATTGAATGACTCCGCGTCGGCTTCGAAGTGCGCCTCCATCGAGAGCGTCACGCGAATGCGCACGCCGCGGTCCTGCAGCCGTTGGAACCGCTCCGCGTCTTCTGCCGGGATCGCGGCCGCG
>JAHEFO010000025.1 GCA_024640135.1 Acidobacteriota bacterium | reverse complement strand
GGCCACGTTCTATCCGGGCGCGACCGACCTTCTGGCCGCCTTAACCCTGTCGCTGGACGCCGGTGACGCCAGGGCCGGGATCGATGTGGCCGTCCAGCCGGAGCCTGCCGTCTCGGTAACCGGCACCCTGGCCGGCCCCCAGGCGGCGCTGGTAGGCGCCCGCGTGGACCTGTATCGGAGGGATGCCGCCAGTCGCCTGCCCGAATTGATCGTGGCTTCGACGATGAGTGAGTCGGGCGGGAAGTTCCACTTCGATCGCGTTCCAGCCGGGTCGTTTGTGATCGAGGCGGTCATGGATGCCGGCAGCACTGTTGTTGGCGCGCCATTCTGGGGACAGGAACTCCTGGACGTGGCGGGCGCGAACGTCACAGAAGCCACGGTCACGATGCAGTCGAGTCTCACGGTGTCCGGGCGCATGGAATTCGCCGGCGGATCGGCTCCGAATGCGAACGAGCGGGGCCGTCTGGCGGTCGCGCTCCAGGCGCTCTCCACCGACTTGGTGTGGCCGCAGGAGCGTCAGCCTCGCCTCACGAGCGGCCCTGCAGACGACGACGGCCGGTTCACCGTTACCGGCCTCCCGCCCGGGCGCTACGTTGTCGCCCCGGCGCAGGCGTATGGGCGGTGGACCATTGCCAGCGCCATGATGAATGGGCAGGAGGCCACCGAGCGTGCCGTGCCGGTCGGATCGGGCGGCGCGTCCGACCTGGTGGTGACGTTCTCGGCCGAAGCTGCCGAGCTCTCAGGAGAGGCGAGAACGTCCACGGGTGAGGCGGCCGAGGGCTCCTGGGTGGTGCTGTTTCCGGCCGAGCGCGATTCCTGGCATCAGTTCAGCCGCCGGATCAGAACGGCGGCGCTTGGGCAGGACGGCCTCTACGTCTTTGACGAATTGCCGGCTGGCAGTTACTACGTTGTCGTGACGGACGATGTGGACTACCGATCGCTGGGGCCGTCATTCTTCGAGTCGCTTGTGGGCGACGCCGTGTCCGTGCGGATCGACGCCGGGGAGAAGAAGGCGCAGGCACTGGTTCGGCGGTAAGTCCTGCCAGCGAACCTGAGTCAGGCTGCGCTCGATCGGCCTCACATTGACTCTGGGTAGAAGGGTGGGTTATCCTCCATCGACCTATACGAACACCCATGTTTTGCGCTTTGAGGTCATGTCTGACCTCGGTTTTGGGTGTTTGCCATTGCAGGAGTAACAATACGAATGGAACAGCAGCGCCCGCTGCGTTTGGGCGATCTCGTGGACGACTACTGTCCGAGGGAACGCCGCGTTACTAACCACGCGATCGTCGCCATTGTTGAAGATGTGATTCGGCAAACTCGCTGTACGGCCTGCGAGTCCGAACATGTCTACAAGAAGGGAAAGGCACCGGTTCGAAAGAAGAAGGATCCGAAGGCCACTCTCTACGACCAGGTGTTGGCGAATGTGACCGGTGGCCCGGCGACCGAGCCAGCCCCAGAGGCACCGGCCGCGGCGGCGCCGGCGCCCGAGCCGGATCCCGTGCCGGCACCGGTCGCGTCGAGTCCGGCCGAACCCGAG
This sequence comes from Acidobacteriota bacterium, assembly GCA_024640135.1. Classification (GTDB taxonomy): domain Bacteria; phylum Acidobacteriota; class Vicinamibacteria; order Vicinamibacterales; family SCN-69-37; genus SYFT01. The sequence goes on along the minus strand of JAHEFO010000025.1, from coordinate 26,800 downwards.
CCGGCGGATCCTGAACCGGCCGCTCCAGTTGTTGACGAAGTGTGGACGCTGAACCGGCCGCTCATACGCGCATCCCTTCCGCGCAACGAAAACCAGCCCCCACCGCCACGGGCCATTCCGGAATTCACGATGCACCAGCGCAGTTCGCGCGGCTCGCAGCACTTCCGAGGTGGCGGTCCCAATGGCAATACCAACAACCACCGAGGCGGATTCCGCTCCGAAGGCCAGGGGCAAGGTGACAGCCAGCCTGGTTCCGGTGGTCAACGGCCCGGCGGCGGCCGTCGCAGACGCCGCCACAAGGCACCACGACCGCAGGAATAATTCTCCATGCCACAACTCACGTCGAAAGTTGGCCTCATCGTTGGTGTGGCCAACAAGCGGTCGATTGCATGGGCGATCGCTCAGGCAGCGTCGGCCGAAGGCGCGACGCTGGTGCTCTCATATGCCGGCGAGCGCATCGAGGACAACGTCCGCGATCTGGCGGCGACCCTGCCGAACGTGACCGTCCTGCCCTGTGACGTGACTGACGATGAGCAAATGGATGCCTTGTTTGAGAGCATCCGCGCGGAACATGGCGGCCTCGATTTCATGGTGCACGGCGCGGCGTTTGCGCTTCGCGAGGATCTGGCGGCGCCGTTTGTCCAGACCTCTCGCGAAGGGTTTCGTGTCGCGCTCGATGTCAGCGCGTATTCCCTCGTGGCCCTCTCAGCTCGCGCGGCGCCCCTGATGGCCGAGCGAGGTGGCGGCAGCATCGTCACGTTGAGCTACCTGGGCAGTTCACGTGTGTTCACCAACTACAACGTCATGGGTGTCGCCAAGGCCGCGCTCGAGGCGTCCGTGCGGTACCTGGCCAGTGACCTTGGCCCCCAGGGCATTCGTGTGAACGCGATTTCTGCAGGACCGATCAAGACGCTGGCGGCTGCAGGCATCTCAGGCTTCTCAGGCATTCTGCAGACGTACCGCGACCGCGCGCCGCTGCGTCGCACGGTGGAGACCAGCGAAGTGGCGGATGCGGCTGTGTTCCTGCTTGGGCCGGCAGGCCGTGGTGTGACAGCTGAAGTCCTCATGGTCGATGCTGGTTTCCACGCCATGGGCGTGTAGTGCCGGTCGTTCGCACCTTCCTGTCGGGTGGCGACGTGGTCCTGCCGGATCGGGTCGCGTCCGGCCTCACCCTGGTGCTGGAAGGTGATCGCATCGTCGATTTGACGAGCGGTCCGAGAGAACTCTCAAGTCACGAAACGCGCGTGGATGTGACCGGGCAGCTGGTGGTGCCCGGGTTCGTCGACGTGCACGTCCACGGCGTGCAGGGTGTTGATGTCCTGGAAGGGCCGGCGGCCGTGGCAGCCGTGGCTCGCCGGTTGCCGCGCTTTGGTGTGACGGCGTTCTGTCCGACTTCCACAGCCTGCTCGCCTGAGACGCTTGAGACGTTTCTCGAGGCCGTGGCCACGGCGCGCGCGACACCTGAACCTGGCGCCGCCCGGGTGTTGCCCGCGCATCTCGAGAGCAATTTCATCAATCCGGCGTACGGCGGGGCCCAACCGGTCGAGTGGATTGGCGTGGACGTGCTTCCGCTGATTCTTGACCGGTGTGCCGATGTGGGAATCTTGACCATGGCTCCGGAGATGCCTGGCGGCATGGAGCGTTTGCGCGCCGCCGTGGGGGCGGGTATCCGGGTGTCACTGGGCCACTCTGGCGCCACGTATGACCAGGCGCTGGAGGCGATTGGCGCAGGCGCGCGCCACGCCACGCACCTCTTCAATCGCATGTCGCCGATGAGCCACCGGGACCCCGGCTTGGTTGGCGCGGTGCTGTCGAGCGATCAGGTGGCCGTCGAGATCATCGGCGACGGCCATCACGTGCACCCGGCAGTGGTGCGTGTGGCCATCGCCGCAAAGGGGCACAGTCAGGTCATGGCGATTACGGACGGTACGGCCGGTTCCGGGCTCCCGGCCGGCGCATGTGCCCGGCTGGGCGGGCACACCATCACCGTTGGCGATGTGGCACAACTGCCAGACGGGACCCTGGCCGGCAGTGTCGTCACCATGGATCGGGTGTTCGCGATGCTCGTCGCCCAGGCCGGGCAATCACTGGTCGAGGCCGCGCATTTGTGCGCGACGACCCCCGCGCGCGAGTTGGGTCTGACCGGCCAGGGGGTCCTCGCCGCCGGCAGCCTTGCCGACTTGGCCGTCCTCACGCAGGACCTGCGGGTGGTTCAGACGTGGGTGGGCGGTCGAACGTCCCTCCCAGAACAGTCGTAGAAGTACTCATGCGGATTCTTGTCGCTTCCGGCCTCCTGCTTTGCGCCACTTCTGTCACCGCGTGCAGTATCAACGTGGACAACCAGGGCTTTATCGAACGCGAGGAGAAGCGGTTCACCGTCGAGGGGGTGGCGAACCTGACGCTCCATACCTTCGACGGGGCCGTGGAAATCCGGGGCTGGGATCGATCTGATGTCGTTGTCGAAATCGAGAAGCGTGCTGAGGACAAGGAAGCGGTCGACAGGATCACCGTGCTGGCGGAACAGGCCGGTCAGAATATTGAGGTCGATGTGCGTCACTCGGGCAGGAGTACGTTTATCGGTATCGGCCGATTCACGTCGCCAAGCGCTCGTTTGATCGTGAACGTTCCACGTCAAATCAACCTTGACGTGCGCACTGGCGACGGCTCGATCGTGACCGAACGGGTTGAGGGCAGGGTCGAACTCCGTACGGCCGATGGCAGGGTCAGGGTCACCGAGACGATGGGAGACCTGCTGGTGGAGTCCGGAGACGGGGCCCTCGCGCTTGAAGATGTCGAGGGACGTGTTGAGGCCCGCACGGACGATGGGACGATCAGGATCTCCGGGGTGCCGGCCGTCGTTCGCGCCCGTTCCGGCGACGGGTCGATTGTCCTGAGGATCCGACGCGGCGCGGTGATGGCCGACGATTGGATGGTGGCCACCTCCGACGGATCCATCTCCGCGGAGCTGCCGGATGACTTCAACGCGATGATCGAAGCCGAGCCGGGGTCCGACAGCCGCGCTCGATCCGATCTCCAGTTGGCCGATGCGGTCGGCGGTACTCGCGAGCAGCGATCGCTGCGCGGGCGCCTCGGCGCCGGAGGGAAGACGTTTGTCCTCCGCACGGGCGACGGTTCCATTCGGCTCACGCAATACTAGAAGTCCTGGATTCCGGCTTCTCGAATGGCTTCCTGCCGTTCCCGGCATTTGCTGCAGGCTCCGCAGTGGAGATCGTTCTCTGAAGGGTTCATGCAGGAGAGCGTGAGGTGCAGGGGAACAGCCAACTCCCGTCCCCGTTGAATGACCTCGTGTTTCCGCCAGGTCAGATAGGGTGTGACTATCTCCAGCGGATGATTGAGGGCCAGGCCCACACAGTGAGACAGGGCCGAAAAGAACGCGGGCGTCGCGTCCGGGAACGGATTGCCTGCCAGCGTGCCAAGCAGAAGACGGCTGATGCCCTGCTGCTGGCACAGAATGGCGGCTTTCGAAATCAACAGCAGGTTGCGGCCCGCAAGGTAGACGTCCGCGTCCGGCGTGTCGAAGCCTGGCGGATGACCGGTCACGGCCCAATGGTCCGCTGCATAGATGTCGCGAGTCTCCACCCTGATGCTGATGACCCGCGGTGGCCGGCCTGCCAGGGGCGCAGCAGCCAGCAGGCGGTCGATGGCGCGCGCTTCGGCATCCTCCCACACCAGGCCACACCGGACGTGAATGGGCAGAACGGCGGGGTCGACAGACCGGGCCTCCGCCAGCAGTACCGTGCTGTCCAGGCCACCCGAGAACAAAACAGCCGAGCGGCGGCTCATCGCGTCATCACCAATCCCCAACTGCAGATGGCCATTTTCTGATTGCGGATTTGCAAATAGCCGATGGCCGGTTGCACACTACTGTTTCCTGATTGCCAATTAGCCATTAGCCACCAATGTTCTCCGTCACCAAACGCCTGGAATTCTGCTACGGCCACCGGTTGCTCAACCACAGCGGCGTGTGCCGGCATCTGCACGGCCACAATGCGATGGTGGAGATCGATATCGCGGCCGACGTTCTGGATGATCTGGACATGGTTGTGGATTTTGCGGACATCAAGCGCGCGGTCAAGGGCTGGATCGATCGCGAACTGGACCACAAGATGATTCTGCGGCACGACGACCCCCTGGTGGAAGTGCTGCGAGCTCACGGCGAACCCATCTTCACGCTGGATGCCAATCCCACGGCCGAGCGTCTGGCGAAGTTGATCTTTGATACGGCCCACGCTCTCGGCTTCAACGTCGCGGCCGTGCGCCTGTGGGAAACACCCGGGTCGTGCGCCACCTGGGCGCCCCCTACCAGATAGACGCGACCAGGAACGTCACGAGGAAGGCGAGGCCCAGCGGCAGCAGGGTGCCGACGACCGTCCACTTCAGGCTCAGTGTCTCCTTGTACATCGTGATGATCGTCGTTGCACACGGGTTGTGCAGCAACGAGAACAGCATCAGATTCACGGCCGTCAGCAGCGTCCAGCCATGGGTGTTTACCAGCAACTCCCTGATCTGCTCGAGCGATGAGCCTTCATCCATCATGCCCGTGCCCATGTACACCATGAGCAACGTCGGCACCACAATCTCGTTGGCCGGAATGGCGATGATGTAGGCGAGCAGAATGACGCCATCGAGCCCGATGGCATGTCCGAGGGGATTGAGGCTGTTGGCGATGTGTCTGGCCAGGCTGAGGTCGCCAACCGTGATGTTGCCGAGGAGCCAGATCACGGCTCCTGCGGGGGCCGCCGTCAGGGCGGCACGCCACAGGACGAAGAGCGTTCGATCGATGAGTGACGTATAGAGGATGCGCAGGATTCCAGGCCTGCGGTAGGGCGGCAGTTCCAGCGTGAATGCCGAGGCCTCGCCCTTGAGGACCGTTCGGGACAGACCCCAGGAGACGGCGAGCGTGAAGATCACGCCGATGATGACGACACCAACCACGGCTCCCGCGGCGGCGAGTGACTCGAAGGCCGAAGGCACAAGCGGTCCCACAAAAATCGTGGCCAGCAGGATGAGCGTGGGGAAGCGGCCGTTGCAGGGGACGAAGTTGTTGGTCAGGATTGCGACCAGCCGTTCCCGCGGTGAATCGATGACGCGCGTCGAGATAATTCCCGCCGCATTGCAGCCAAACCCCATGGCCATCGTCAGCGCCTGTTTGCCGTGCGCCCCGGCGCGCTTGAACAGAAAGTCCAGATTGAACGCCACCCTGGGCAGGTAGCCGAGGTCTTCCAGCATCGTGAAGAGCGGGAAGAAGATCGCCATAGGCGGCAGCATGACGCTGACCACCCAGGCCAGTCCGCGAAAGACGCCGTGCCAGATGAAGCCCGTGACCCACCAGGGGGCACCGATGTTGGTGAACAGGGTCGCGGCCTGGTCTTCGACCCAGAAGAAGCCCGTCGCCAGCATCGCCGACGGCACATTTGCCCCGGCCACTGTCAGCCAGAACACCACAGCCAGCAGGAGCGCCATGAGGGGCAGTCCAAACACTGGAGAGGTGACGATTCGATCGACTCGCTGGTCGAAGTCGTACCGCACGGTGCCGACATGGTGGGACGCTCGACTGGCGATCCGTTCCGCCTCGGCGTAGATCGACTTCACGGTTTCGTCACGAAACTGGCTGTCCAGCGTCGCGCGCAGTTCGGCGGCGCGCCGCAGTACCGCTGCGGCCTCAGCGCGCGGCATTACTGGGTGCCCTGCAGCGAAATCTTGGCGCTGAAGCGGGGTGCGGACTCCTGCTGGTCAGCCGCCAGGCCCGCCAGCCGGCCTGACGTGAGAGCCTCCTCGACTTCCGCGTCACCATCCAGCAGCCGAATCGCAATCCAGCGCGCGTTTGGCACGCCAGGGGCGACCGACTCGATGAGCGGGACCAGTTCCGAGATGGCGCGGTGAAACGCCGGTGTGCCCGTGACCCGCAGTGGCACCGTATGGAGTTCTCCGGATGACACGCCCGCCACGGCCTCGAGCAAAGACCGAATGCCGTCACCTGTTCGTGCGGTGATACCCACCGCCGGGACACCCAGGTCACGCGAGAGGCTTCGGATATCCACGTCGAGGTGCTTTCGCTTTGCCTCATCCATCAGATTGACGGCGACGACGACACGGCTGGTGATCTCCAGCACCTGAAGAACCAGATTCAGATTGCGCTCGATGGCCGTGGCGTCGATGACCACGATCGTGGCATCGGGATCACCAAAGAGCAGAAAGTCGCGCGCGATCTGTTCGTCGTGCGAGGCAGACAGCAGGGAGTAGGTGCCAGGCAGATCGACCAGTTTGTAACGCACCTTGTCGAATTCGAACGCTCCTTCAGCACGCGTAACCGTCTTGCCGGGCCAGTTGCCCGTGTGCTGCTTGAGACCTGTGAGCGCATTGAAGAGCGTGGACTTCCCGGTGTTGGGATTGCCCGCCAACGCCACCACACGATCAATGCGATCCAGTGTCACGCCCATCCGGGCCAGTTCCGCATGGGCACTGCATGTGTTGCAGTCGTGCTGACTCATGAGGCTCTTTCCAGTGGCAGGACCAGCACCTGCGATGCCTGGTCGCGGCGGAGCGCGACCAGCGTGCCGCGGATCTCATAGGCGCGCGGATCGCCGGCAAATGTGTTGAGGGCCGCCCGGATGGTGGCGCCCTCAGTGAATCCCAGATCCATCAGGCGCCGCCGGCTGTAACCCCGGCATTGCTCGTCCAATCCAAGCACCTGCGCGGCCTGCCCCGTGGCCAACTCTGCCAGACGCACGGCACCAACCCGCGCGGGAGTATCCGGCGCCGCATCCAGGAAGATGTTGGCCGCCACCGCGGGGGCCAGCCGGAATTCGTTCTCGCCGTCGGTCAGGACCAGCCGCTCCGGCGACGAGTCGATGATCCGGATCGTCTGCCCCACGACAATGCCCTCGGCGACGAGTTGCGCGTACGAGATCGGAGGCTCGTCCTCGAGGTGGATGACGCGCGCCAGCCGGTCGAGTGGCCACGCCGTTGCCGGCGTGCCTGCGGCGGGTGGCACGAAACCCTCACGCGTGGGAATCGGATCGCCATGAGGATCCACCGCCGGATGTCCCAGGGACGCCGAGAGGCGATCGGCGGCTTCGGGCGACAAGTGATGTTCGCCCCGTTCAGCCGCCGCGTGAACCTGCGGCAGGGGTAACCGCGCCTCATCCGCGAAGTACCGCTCAAGAAGGCGATGCGCACGAATGACCTGGAGCGCCAACCGTTCGCCCTCGGAGGTCAGCTTGAATTCGGAGGCGCTCGCGATGAGCAACCCCTGCGTCTGCATGCGGGCGACCAGGTTGAGGGCGACGCGATCCCGCACTCCGAGTGCGCCTGTCAGTGAGGCCAGAGACGCCTGTCGTCCCCGGTATTCAAGTTCGAAGAGGTGCTTGAGGGCGTCTTCCAGGCGCCGCCGGCCTTGTGCGGCACGTCGGCGGCCCATCCACGCCCACGCCAGGGTCAGCACCAGCGCGGCGACGCCGACAATCGCGATTGTCAGAAGACGGTCCATTTCGAATACTAATAATATATGTTTTGAGTAATCAAAACCACTCGAATCAGCTCTTGGCTCGGACCAGGACCTTGGAGGCGGCTCGGGTGCCAATTGTCGTGTGGCGGCCGTCGTCTGAACGGAGCCGGACAGCGTCGGCCGCCGCGTCTCTGGTCTCTATCACGATGGAACTGCCGGGCATCAGGTCGCGTTGCTCGATGAATCGTAGAAACCCGGCATCTTGGTCGAGCACTCGGGTGATCACCAGCCCGGTGTCGAGTGGCGCGCTCAGCAGGTCCTCATGTTCCTCATGCAGGATTGTGCCCTCCGCGTTCGGAATGGGATCACCATGCGGATCAACTTCGGGCCGGCCGAGCATTTCATCGATCCGTTCGATCAGCCGTTCGGACACGGCGTGTTCCAGTTGTTCAGCTTCATCGTGCACTTCCGCCCAGCTCATGCCCAGGACCTTGACAAGGAACAGTTCGATGAGCCGATGCCGACGCAAGACCAGCGACGCGAGCTTCTGTCCAGCCTCCGTCAGCCGGACGCCCATGTATGGTTCGTAGTGCACCAGCCCCGATTCCGCCAGGGCTTTCATCATCGTCGTGGCCGTGCCTGGCACCACCCCCAGAGCGGCGGCCAACTGGCCCATCGGCACCAGCGAGGGGCTGGTTTGCGCGGCCTGAGCCAGGTGGATGGTCTTGAGGTAGTTCTCGACCGTCTGTGACGGAAGCATAGGTCAATCATTATCGACTATCAGCAAGTTCCCAGGTACGAACGGCCCCCGAGGTAGACTGGCATTCGGCTTCTGGAGGACTGATGACGCGGACACACCTTCTGGACGACCCGACCTATTCGCGGATGCTGGAGCGCATCGGCGCGTTGGAGCCGGATAGCCAGGCCATGTGGGGAAAGATGAATGTCGCGCAGATGCTGGCGCACTGTGCCGAGGTGCTGGAGGTCTCCAACGGCAAGGAGCTCAAGGGCACGCCCTGGTTCTTCCGGCTGATCGGGCCATGGATCAAGCGCATGATCACCAACGACAAGCCCTACCCCCGGAACAGTCCGACGCACCAGCAGTACATCATGACTGGCGCAAAGGACTTCGAGCATGAGCGCGCGCGGCTGCTGGCGGTGCTCGAGGCCCTGCGCGCCGCCGGCCCTCAGGCGTTTCGTCATCCAATCTTCGGGCAGATGACGGCCGAGGAAGTGGGTTGGTCCGGCTACCGGCATCTGGACCATCACCTGCAGCAGTTCGGGGTGTGAGGCGCTGGCGGGGTCTTTCTGGGAAGCTGGTCGCTTGAGTCCTGTGATAATAGCGAACAGTGCCGTCCGTGAGCGCCGTTGCGCAGCTGGCCGAGGCGCTGGGCAGAGCCCGGCGCATCACAATCCTGACTGGCGCCGGTGTCTCGGCCGCGTCCGGCGTGCCGACGTTTCGCGGCGCCGATGGATTGTGGAACCGGGTGCGCGCCTCAACGATCGCCACACCTGAAGCCTTCGCCAATGATCCGCGCCTGGTCTGGGAGTGGTACGACTGGCGCCGCTCCGCTATTCGAGACACCGACCCGAACCCGGCCCATCATATTCTCGCTGCCTGGACGCGTGCGCATGCCGGAGTGACCCTCATCACGCAGAACGTCGACGGTCTGCACGAACGGGCGGGCGCAGAACGTCTCATCCGGCTTCACGGTTCGCTGTGGCACGTGCGCTGTTATCAGCAGTGCCCGGCTGGGGCGGACGCGTGGCGCGACGACCGGATTCCCCTGCCCAGTCTGCCGCCGCCCTGTCCGCACTGCGGCGGCTACCTCAGGCCTGCCGTGACCTGGTTCGGCGAGCCCCTCGATCAAGTCAACCTGGCGGCGGCCGCCCGGGCCGCCGCCTGCGATGTCTTCCTCAGCGTAGGCACCTCTGCCGTGGTGCACCCGGCGGCGAGCCTGATTCCCCTCGCCAGGCGCCACGGTGCGCTCGTGGCCGAGCTGAATATCGAAACCACGCAGGCGCACGAGTACGTCGACCTCACGATCCCGGGCCCGGCCGCAGACACGCTGACGGCCATCGATGCCGCCTGGAGTCTATAATCCACAGACCCAATGCGCTTGATGCTTAGCGGCGGTATCGTCCTGGCGGCAGCCATAGCTGGAGCGGTCCACATGGCCGGGGGACCGATGGTCACCGAGGGATCCGCACCGCTCCCCCCGAGCCAGGGAATTCCACGCCCGTCGCCGACACCGAGATTGCCTGCCGATGTGCTGAACATCACGCCGCCCTCGGATCGCGTGTCCGGCGTGCCGGGAACGATGCGGGTCACCAGGACGACGTGTCCGGTGAAGGCGGCGGTCACTCCGGATCTTCGCCAGCACCTGGTGGACATTGCCGTGCAGGAGTGGGCGTTCTTCGGATACGGCATGGTCGATCAGACGATTGGCGAACGCGACGAGGAGCCGCGACCGCCCTCTGGTGGCCGTCGCGGCCGGCCACGGATCGCTCCTGAGGAAGGGGCCCGGGTGGCTGCCTCGATCGGCGGTTACTGGGCCGTGACGCCGGAAGGCGCATGGATCGTCGACCGGCAGAACGAAACCTGGGGCGGGGACGGCACTGGTGCACGGTGGAACAGTCCGTGGTCCGCGGCGTTCATTTCATGGGTGATGTGCGAGGCCGGCCTCGGCGGCCCGGCCGTCTTCCAGCGGGCGGTGGCTCATCACCGCTATATCGATCAGGCGATTCGTGCCAGGGACACCGGCGCGGGGCAGTCCGCCTTCCTTGCCTACGACGGGGGCGAGGCGGAGATCCTTCCCGGCGACCTGCTCTGCTCCGGAAGGCGTCCGGCCTACAGGACGCTGGCCGAACGCCGGCGTCAACTGGGTGAAGGTGCCTCAACGCACTGTGACCTCGTCGTGTCTGCCGACGTCGAGCGTCAGTGGTTCCTGGCGGTCGGCGGCAATGTTCGGAGTGCGGTCACGCTGAAGATCATCCCGGCCGAGTGGGATGCGCAACGTCGGCGGCTCCGGCCGTTCAGACCGGGCGATCCGCGCATGGGCGACAACCCCTACCGGGGGGTCCGGCCGATTTTCGCACACCTCAAGCTCCGGACCGGAGCGGGTGACGCCGGCGGCCTGGCATCGAGCGCGACGGTGCGCGCCCTGGCCTGCGTCGCCATGCCGTTGCCCCAACCGCTGGCCCGCCTCCTGCCCGAAGGGCCGTCGGGCCCGTGTTGAAGAACTGGCGTTGAAGAAGTCGAGGACAGGACACGCGGGACGTTGAATCTCGTCCGCGCGACGCACAAAAAAGGGGCGGCAACTGTTGTTGCCGCCCCTTTCCTGTTTCACAAGTCTCGTCCGGCTCAGGCCGGTGCCAGTCCTACTTGTTTTCCTTCTTGTGGCACTCGTTGCACTTGACCGGTGCGGTCTTGCCCGCTTTGTTCTGCTCGACATGGCAACTGATGCAGGTGCCTGCCTTGGCCATCGGATCGTGGAAGGCGGCCTGCAGTTTGGTCTTCATCGGCGCAACCGCCGTCTTGGTATGACAGTCGGTGCATTTCTGCGGCTGATTCGCCTTGGCCAGCGGCTTTTCCGTCTTCGACGGATGATGGCAGGTCTCGCACTTCTTGGCCGCGTGGTCGGTCGAATGGACCTTGTGTGTGAACTTGACGCCACCCATCGGTGAGCCAGTCAGAACGACCGTATCCGGTCCCTGGGCCTGGCCGAACACGGTGGGAGCGTTCACCAGCAGGGTGAGCCCCGCCATGATCGCCAGTGCCAGGTGAACGCGTTTCATACTTCCTCCTTGAGTGAACGCCCCGCTGCCCCCGGGAAATCCGGCAACAGCGACTCGCGATATCTTCGCGAGGTTTCAATTCGCGTGCCGGCCCCCGATCGTCCTCGCGGCGCCGACATCGCCCTCCCACTGCCTATTTTTACAGAATCTCCGAGCCGCGTCGAGTCCCTCTTTGCGCGCGTCCCAACCTGGTGACAGCGCGGTGTTCGGTTCTGCTGACACCGTGTTGCGTGATTCGACTCGGCAGAGGTCTGCGTTGCCAGTGCGGCCGAGGTCGCCGGGCAGTGCGTCCCAGGCAGGTTGTCGCACGCCCGGCAGACTTCGCCCATGCCGCCCGCACCGAGTGGGGAGGGCTCCTTGACGGAATAGCACGCCAAGGCTAGGTTGGGCGTGTTCTGGCTGTCGCTGTGCTGGATGAGTGAGAACGGCAATTGTGTATTCGTCTTGAGAGGGGAACAGGTACGTCCTATCAACCGAAAGACAAACTCCTGATTTCCGGGGCCAGCGGATTTGTTGGACGATTCCTGCTGGACAGACTCTTGGAAAGCGGCGCATCTTCCATCGTCTGTCTCCACCGCAGCCCACTGTCGGATCGCGAACATCGGCCAGTCGAGAACAACCTGCGATGGATACAGGCGGACATCGCCGCAGATGATCTCAGCCCGGTCCTGCAGGGTGTGGATACCGTCTTCCACCTGGCGGCGTATTCGACAATCGGGGAGGCAGAAGACGACCGACATCTGTTGACGCAGGTGAACGTTGAAGGAACCCGGAGACTTGCCGAGTTCTGCAAACGCGCCGGGGTTCGTCACTTCATCATGGTCAGCAGCATTGCCGCAGGTGAGACGGCTGCTGGTCCTGTGGTGGACGAGATCAATGGAAGGCCGATTTCCTCTTACGGTCAATCCAAGAAATCTGCGGAGGACACCGCGTTGGCCTTGGCTGGTGACGGCTTCGAAGTCACGGCGCTACGCCCGACGGCGCTGTTCGGCGAGTTTCATCAGGGTAGTGTCTACGAACTGGTTCGGATGATCCAGAGGAACCACTTCGTCATCTTTGGCGGCGGCAAGAACCGAACGAATTTCTACTACGTCAGAGACTTCGTAGAGGTCCTGATAGCTGTCAGGAATAATCCGGCCGCTTTCGGGAGAGTCTTCATTGCTGCGGACAAACCCTGCTCACTTGAGGAGCTGGCCGAAGGCATTGCAACGCTTCTTCATTCCCGAAGACGAATTCCACGGATTCCCGCATGGGTTGGCCTTGCAGTTGCGTCGTGCTGCGACCTCATCAGCAGGGCGACCGGCAAGTCCCTCCCGCTCTCGCAAAGACGCTTTCATGCCATGGTGCGCGATGTCGCATATTCGAATCATCGACTGACCGACTCTTTGGACATTCATCCAACGTATGGATTGATGGAAGGCTTGCACCGGACCATTCAGTGGTATCGGCAGGCGGGCCTCTTGTGAATGCAGGATCAGATTCGCGAGTCGTCATCGAGGCGGACTCCAGCTCGATTCGCTGCTGAAGACCAGGGATATGAGATATTGTGAGGGACATTTCAGTGACGACTGAAGGCGCATCTTCGGCGTCGAGGAGCTAAGTTCTTGCGTCACATCAAACGCACCGGACCGTTCATCAGATGTGAGTCGCGTCGTTGTGACGATCGCCGCCAGGTCCGGTGCCCCCAGGTCCTGTTCGGCTGGGTCACGTGGCAGGCCCGCACGATCGCTGGATTGGCCCGATGATGCCAAACCTGAGCGACCAGGCATTCTGGGAAGACGCATGGGTCCGCCACATCGAACAGTACCTCGCCGTCCAACCGCGATGCGGCTATTGGCTGGCCTCTGCGTTTCCCTCGCGATCGCTCAGCATTATGGAAATCGCAGGGGGCAGTTGTCGCGACTCCCGCTATCTGGCAGAGCGGGGATGTCAGGCGATCGGCTCTGATTTCGAGCAACGGACACTCGATTACATTGCCACACGGTTCCCCAACTCGCCCCTGGTGCTGCAACGGGAAGACGCCTTCGCGCTATCACTGCGCGACAAGGCGATTGACCTCACGTTCCACAATGGTTTCTGGGTGCTCTTCAACGACGATCATCTCATTCACAAGCTGATTCACGAGCAGGCGAGGGTCACCCGGCGATACATGGTGGCCCTGGTGCACAACGGAGAGAACCAGCGTCAGGTGGACACGTTTGGAATGAAGGCCAGCGAGGACCCAATCTATGACATCCGCTTCTTTCGCCGTCAGGAATTGTGCGACGTTATCAGCGCCTCGGGCCTGACGTACCGGCAGTTGACACTCAGGAAATTCGGCGGGCCGGCCGAGGGTTGGATGCGAAGCAAGATCAGGGGCGTCCCTAATCCGTTTCGACACCTGTCGCGATTGATGATCGCGCGCCTCTATGACCGGCAGTCGTGGCAGGACACCGAACGAATCGCCTGTGTGATCGAACTCGCCTGAAGCGTAGCCGAATCACCGGCCGCCCGGTCCGGGGCGCCCCCAATGTGCACCAGCATTCCGCCGGGGCGAACCCGTCGATCACCGGCTGGGCTTCAGAATCTCGTCCACCCGATCGACGATGTCCTGCCAGTGTGCCCGCGCGACGACACCAACGGCGGTCGCGGCTCCCATGGCGGCCTGTTCCCGAATCTCTCGCAGTTGCGCGCGGGCCAGCGCCGGGAGGTCACTCTGACCAAGATTGACCGGAGTCAGGAACGGTGGCCGGGCCCCGGCGGCTCCCGCTCCGGTGGTGGCGGGCGGATTGATAATGGACGCGAGCCTGGCGACATAGGCGCGCTGCAGGGCGCGCCGATTCGCATCCGGCATCGTGCCAGGCCCGGTGTTCCAGATGCTGCGTTTGAGATCGGCCATGAACTCGGCCACGGGATACGCCCGACCCGGATCGAACTGCTCGATCTCCTCCAACCGTCCAAGCTTCGTCGTACTCATCAAGCTGCTCAGGACACTGATCTGACGGGAAGGCAGCGCGCTCGGCCCGATCAGGGTCGCAATGTCTGACGGCTGCAGCCAGTCCGGGGTCACGAACACATGGTCATTGAGGAAGGTGAGCGCCGCCTTCTGCCGATCCTTCGGCACGACCGTGAAGACCGCGCCCGCTTCATCGCTGGTCCTGAGGTCGACATGCACGCCCGCAATCAGTGCCGCCACGTGGCCCATGTAGCGGCCCCACTGCCCGAGCCCTTCTGTGTAGAGTTCCTCGAGATCGGTGTAGTCCTCGCCCGGCGTGGTGGTCCAGGCAATCAGGTTGGGAATCATCCGCTTCCAGTTGGCCACGGCATACGCAGACGCCTTGATCGGGTCGTCGCCCATGTCTTCCGTTTGCGCCCGCGGGTCGAGCGAGCCGAACTGTCCCGGCACGAACTTGTAGGGAAACGGGCCCGTCTGATTGCTGATCCAGGAATTCAGGGCCGGCTTCTCGTCGCCTGCGGGCAGCACGCGATAGCCCCAGTTGATGGCGAAGTCGTCGAAGGGGCCGAGCCGCCGGATGAAATCCTTCGGCTGGAGGCCGTCGCCGGGTTGCGCCACGTAGTTCTGCCGGGCGTAGTCCATGATCGTGGCGCTCACGCCGTACTGGCTGGTGAATTTCGGATCGCGCAGCGACTCCACCGGGAACGAGTTGCTCGCCACCATGTTGTGCTGCAAACCCAGGGCATGACCGATTTCATGCGTGATGACCTGGCGCATGGTTTCACCCATGAGCTCTTCGGGAATGTCGAGCGTGCGCGCGGCGGGATTGGCGGCACCGGTCTCCAGCAAGAGTCGATTCCGGTAGCTGCGCATGTGGTTGTGGTACCAGGTGATCTCGCTGTTGATGATCTCGCCTGTGCGAGGGTCCGACGTGTGCGGGCCCACGGCATTGCGCACGGTGCTGGCCGCCCACCGCACCATCGACACGCGGGCATCGTCTGGATCCCAGTCTGGATCTTCCTCTTTTGTCGGAGCATCCTTCGCGATGATGGCGTTCTTGAAGCCGGCCTTCTCGAAGACCTTCTGCCACTGTTCCACGCCTTCCTTGACGTAGGGCTTCCACTTGGCCGGTGTTGCCGGGTCGAGGTAGTAGGTGATCGGCTTCACGGGTTCGACGATCTCGCCTCGCGCGTAGGCCGCCGGGTCTTTCGGCTCAAGGCGCCAGCGGGCGATAAACGTCTCGGTGGCGGCCTTCTGTTCGTCCAGGCCGTAATTGATGCGCTCCACAGTGAAGTAACCGACCCTGGGATCGAAGTGACGCGGCTCCATGGGCACTTCCGGAAGCAAGACCAGGGACTGCCTCATCTCGAGGCTTACCGCGCCGCCCGTCGCGTCACCTGGAGGCTTGGAGGCGTCAAAGGTCTGGACGTGGCGGACCTCGACATTCGTCGGAAACGCCCGGATGCTGCTGACGTAGCTGCGCGCCGCGTCGAACCGGCGAACGCCATAGGTCGTTCGCTGGGCGGTCGAGAGGCCCGAAAGAGCGGGGGTATCACCACTGAAGAACGTGGTGACATCGATCACGGAACTGGAACCGTTGTTGCCCAGCGCCGCAATCGGAAACGAGGCCAGGATCGGAGCGAAGTTGTTCTCGCTCACAGAACGCGCGATCGGCAGTTCCGGATCGGCCACCGCGTCCACGCTGATGCTCTTGAGCAGGATGTTGTTGTCCTGTCGCTCCCATCGCACCATGCGCTCGTTCACCGAACTGCCCGCGCTCTGAAACCCGCCGCTCCCGGTCGGCACGCCCGACAGTCGGCTGACCAGGAGCCAGTCACGCCCGAGCATATCGTCGGACACTTCGAAGAAATACTTGTCGTCCACCTTGTGTACGGTCATCGCGCCTTGTTCGGACTGGGCACCGGCGGTGATCACCTGATCGAAGGGTTTGGGGCCCTTCCGACTGGCGGCGCTCGCTCCGCTCTGTGCCGGTGGCGTGGCGGGAGGGTCCTGGGCCGAGGTCGGAGTTGCCAGCAAGAGTGTCAGGACTGCGGACAGGATCAGTCCCGCGAACGGGCCTTTGAGCAGCTGTGGGTCGCGCATGGCGCGTATAGTATCAGCGCCTGTGCGTGAGGCCGCCCCGCGGGCTGCCCGCCAATATCGAAGACAATGGCCGCGTGGAACTGGCGCGTGCGTTTGATACCCCTGCGGACAAGCGGCGATACGTCCGCCGGCTGTTCGGAACCATCGCCACCCGGTACGACTTCATCACCAGGTTTCTGTCGTTTGGACTCGACCAGGGCTGGAAGTCCAGGCTGGTTGAAGCGACCGGCGCTTCGGCAGGGTCTCGAGCACTCGATCTCGCCTGCGGCACCGGAGACATTGCCCAGCGCCTGGCCGCACGCGGCGCCGCAGTCACGGGACTCGACATCACGCCCGCCATGCTTCGTCTGGCTCGGGCGAAACCAGGGTGTGCCGACGTCCACTGGGTGGCCGGCGACATGACGTCGCTGCCGCTCCCGGATGGCTCCGTCGACGTCGTCACCACCGGCTACGGCTTGAGAAATGTCCCTGACCTGCCTGTGGCGCTCTCCGAGGTATACCGCGTGCTGGAGACGGGTGGGTGCCTGGCATCACTGGATTTCAATCGGCCTCGGTCGACGGTCGTTCGCCGCCTGTATCTGGCGTACCTGACCCTGATCGGGTCGGTGCTGGGCTGGACGTTGCACCGCGATCCCGACACCTACCGCTACATTCCGGCGTCGCTCGAGCGGTACCCTGGCGCGGCAGGCGTCGCCGGCCTCATGGAGGACGCCGGGTTCACGGATGTGCGGGTGGTGCCGATCCTGGGCGGCCTCATGGCCATTCACCTGGCGGCCAAAGGGCCGATTGCAGGTGCCCGGGAACGCGACGGGGCCAGAGGCTGATGTCAATTTTAGGGTCGACCGGGCGGCAGATTTTTCGTATTGTTGTCCGATGTTTCAGGGGGTTGCCCGTCTTGTCCTTGCGTTAGCCCTGTTCGCGCTCGCGGCCGTGCCCGCGCGTGGCCAGAGTCTGAGTGGCTCGTCAGCCTCGCTGGACCGCCAGAATCGCGTCGCCCACGAAAACGACTTCACCTATATCGACACGGTCTCGCGGCTCCGTTCTTTCGCCGAGCAGGGGTGGCTCATTGGTGTGGAGCCGGACGCGGATTTCGTCCTGCATGCCGTATCGTTCCCGTACGCCAGGCCTGAGGTCGCGCTGTTCATCAATCGGCTGGCCCCACAGTATCGGGCGGCTTGCGGCGAACAGCTCGTGGTGACGAGTCTCACGCGGCCCATCAGCCGTCAGCCGGCCAACGCGTCTGATCGCTCGGTGCATCCGACGGGGATGGCCGTTGACTTCCGTTATAGCGGGAACCGGGGCTGTCGTGCGTGGCTCGAGCGCGTGCTGGTCTCCCTCGAAGGAGCCGGAGTTCTCGAGGCGACCCGGGAGCGCAACCCCGCGCACTACCATGTGGCGCTGTTCCCGGCACGGTATGCCGCGTACGTTGAGCAGCTCACCGAGGACTCAGACTTATCCCAAGGGGCGCCCTATGTCGTCCAGCCCGGTGACTCGCTGTGGAGAATTGCCCAGGCGCACGACACCACTGTCGATGCGCTCAGACGCACGAACGGCCTCCGTGGGAACCAGATCTACCGGGGGCAGATTCTCGACATCCCGGTCGGGGGCTGACGCGGCGAAAGGGAAGACCTCGACATGGCCCAGGCGTCTACGCTCCGAGGGCCGGTGCGGCTCAGACCGCTCCTCCAGGGTCGAAGATGTCTTCGATCTGCAACTCGAAGAGTCGGGCAATCTTGAACGCCAGCGGCAGGCTGGGATCGTACTTGCCTGTCTCCAGCGCATTGACAGTCTGCCGTGAAACATCCAGTCGCTCGGCCAGGACGGCTTGAGACCACTCCCGCTCGGCCCTCAGAACCCGCAGCCGGTTCTTCATCGGTACCTCCAGGTGAAGTAGAGCTGGCTGACGATCCAGGCAAAGACTGGGACCATCGCGGCGTCGCTGGGATCCATCGCCGGCATGCCGGCGAACTCAAAGAGTTCCCAGTGCAGCAGCAGCAGCACGCCGGCGCCGAATCCCACCGCCAGCGCCTGCAGTTGGATCAGGCGCTGGAGTTCATCGGTGCCTCGCACAAACCGCAGGTACGCATGGATGAATCCGAGGCACACGACGACGGGCACGAGGGCGACAACCCACGCCTCCCAACTGCCGGCCTCCAGGTGAAAGATGCGGCCCTTCAGGGTCTGAGCCGCAAGGGTCAATCCCACCGCCCATGCAAGGGCCCAGGCCACGATGCGGCGGTTGTTCCGCCGGTCGGTCGGCGTTCCACAGGCCCCGGTGACCGTTTTCCAGAAGGTGGTGTGGGTGGCCTCATCACGTTCAGTCATGTAAATCTCCATTGTCTTTATGTAAAGCTTAGTTGACTATTAGCGACAGTAATGGACCATTGACTATTTGTCAAGCATCTTTGACTTCTTGAGGAGAATCGATCGGTGAATGCAGTGATCCTGCGCTGAACCTCGCTTGGGTCTATCGCGCGAAGGGGTATGGGGCAGGCCGGCTCAAGGCTGTTCTGAACAAGCTCGAGCCCGGGTTTCCAGTCCAGTCGGCCTGATGGTCATTCACCTGGCAGCAAGACGGCCGATCGCGGGAATCAAGAACGGCAGCAGGTCCGTGTCTCGCAGTTCCGCGATCGACTTGTCCGGCGAGATGGGGACTTCGTCCACGGCCACCTTGTGGCGGCCGACCGTCACACTCGATCGGCCAAGCACGCGAGGCGGCCGCACGCTCGTGTCGAGCACGAATTCGACAAAATCATCGGCGGACGCTTCCGACGCGATGCGCGCCGAATCGGCCGGTGTCTGCGCCTGAAACGGCAAGCGCTCCGCCCTGAGGATCTGCACAGTCTGCAGCACCAGCGGTCCCGCGACCTCGACGATGAATTTGGCGTAGGCATCGTGTGCGGTGTCGCCGCTCCGGCGTCGCTCCGCTGCGGCCGTCTGGGCGCGGGCGATCTCGCGGAGGATCTGCTGGCGGAGTTCTGCGACCTTCATAGCCGTTGATCGTACTACGTTCGCAGGATTCGCACCGCGCCGGAAGCCGCCAGCGCGGCGATTTGTTCGCGCTGGTAGCCGAGGTCGCGCTCGAGGACGGCCGCCGTGTGTTCACCCAGGCGCGGGGGCGGTGTGCGCACGGCTCCTGGCGTCTTCGACAGTTTCACCGGCACCCCCAGGACCTGGAGGGGGCCAATCGTGGGGTGATCGACGGACTCCACCATGGCCCGGGCCAGAATCTGTGGATCGGCCAGCGCTTCGCTGACCGACCGCACCGCGCCGCAGGGCACTCCCGCCTCCCGCAAACGCCTGGTCCATTCCGTTGCGGTGTTGGCCGCCAGGATGTCGCCCACCACTTGCTGGAGCGCATCGATGTGCTGGACCCGGTCGGCATTGGTCATGAACCGCGGGTCCGTGGCGAGCGCGGGAACATCAGCCACGCTGCAGAAGCGCCGGAATTGCTCGTCATTCCCGACGGCGAGCACCAGGACGCCTTCAGCGGTCGCGAACGTGTTGTACGGCGCGATGGTCGCGTGCTGGTTGCCCTGCCGCTCCGGTGAGACGCCGGTCGCGAAGTAGCGTCCGGCCTGATAGGTCAGCAGAGCCGAGCACGCGTCGAGCAGGCTGACGTCCACATGCTGCCCCTGCCCCGTCCCGCTCCTGGCGATCAGCGCCAGCAGGAGACCCTGAAACGCGAACATCCCGGCCGCGATATCGGCGATGGCCACGCCCAGACGCACGGCAGGCCCCTCCGGCGAACCCGTCACGCTCATGAGCCCGCTCTCGGCCTGGATGACGGCGTCGTATCCGGCCTCCTCTCGGCGCGATCCCGTGTGCCCGAAGCCGGAAATCGATACGTAGATCAACGCCGGATGTCTGGCCGCGAGAGAGCCGTAGCCGAGTCCCCGATCATCAAGCGTGCCGGGCCTGAAGTTCTCGACAATGACGTCGGCGCGCTCGATCAGAGCATCGAGAATCACGCGGCCTTCGGGCGCTGTGTAGTCAAGCGCGACGCTCTCCTTGTTCCGATTGATACTCAGCGAATACGCGCTCTCACCATCCAGAAACGGCGGGCCCCACGCGCGGGTATCATCGCCCCGCACGGGGTGCTCAATCTTGATGACTCGCGCACCCATGTCCGCCGCGAGCATGGTGCAGTACGGGCCGGACAGAACGCGGGTCAAATCGAGAACGGTAATGCCCGCGAGCGGTCCGCCATCCGGAGAAGCGTCGGGTCTCTCTCTCACGGGGCTTCCTCGTGCCGGACTGTCGACGACCGGACGCTCTTCGCAATGGTCAGCAGGTCCGCGAACAGGGCATACGCCGTCTTCTCCAGTCCTCCATCCCGCTGCGTGATCACCACTCGCCCCAGCACATCTGTGTCGATTTCCAAGGCATTGGCCTGACCCTCCAGGCCGCCCAGCGGGTCGCTCATCTCGAGGGTTTCGAGTCGTACCGACGCGTGGACCCCCGCGTCCGTCCGGGACGCCCGGCCCACCAGTTTTACCCTCTGGCCCCGTCCAAGGGCGGTCACGACTCGCGTGGCGTCCGCAGACGAGATCCCCTCGCGCTGCACATCCCGCGGGGACAGTCCGGCGTCCATCCAGACGTTGGCCATGGCCGCCACCTTCGCAGCGGTGTCCCAGCCGTCCACGTCGAGCGACGCGTCAGCCTCCGCAATCCCCAGCGCCTGCATCCTCGCGAGCGCGGCGTCAAAGGCGTCACCGTGTTCCATCGCCGTCAGGATGTGATTCGTCGTGCTGTTGACGACGCCTCGAAATCCCAGGACGGTGGCCCCCGGCATCGTCTCCCGCACCAGGTTGAAGATCGGGATGCCGTCCATCACCGCGCCTTCGAAGAGGAACCGCACACCGGCGGTCCGGCTCTCGTCGGCCAGTGCGCGATAGGCATGCGCGACGGGTCCCTTGTTCGCGGTAATCACATGGGCTCCGCCGGCAAAGGCTGCCCGGATATGGGAAATCGCCGGCTCGCCAGACTGGACGTCCAGAGGCGTCGTCTCAACCACTACGCGGGCTTCGGCGCTGGAGCCAGGCGGCGCAGCGTCTCTTTCAGAGCCGGGTGACGCCATGCCGTCCTTGGAGCAGAACTGGGCAATGAGGTCGTGTGCTGAAGGTGAGGTTGACGCTGGCCCAACCAGGTCCCCCTCGGCCACTCGTTGCGCAACTTGCACAGTGTCGAGGCCCGCTCCATTGAACAGGCTTCCGTGGTGACGGGTGGCAATGCCCATCACCACAGGTTCGATGCCGCGCGCCTCGAGTTCCGGCTTCAGTTCCCCCAGCAAATGCGCGAACCTCCGGCCAACATGACCGAACCCGATGAGCACCATTGCGATACGCAACGCGCTAAAGTGTATCGAGGATTCCATGAGCATGCGACATACACTTCTCTCACTGTCGATCCTGTCCTCGGTCGTGATTCTTGCCGGAGCCATCCCGGTGCGGGCTCAGACGCCTGTGTCGGCACCTTCCGTGGTGGTGGCCACCGGAGAGAGCCGCATCAAGGTGGCACCTGATCAGGCCTGGGTGACGGTGTCGCTCGAGACGCGTCATGCTCGCGGAGCGGAGGCTCGTCATCTGGGCGCGGTGGCGATGACCTCAGTGATGGCCGCACTGAAGAACACACCGCTGGCCACCGATGCCGTCCAGACGGTCGGGTTCTCACTGCACCCCGAGTACGAGTATGTCGACGGCCGCCAACGCATGAAGGGGTTTGTGCTTTCGAATCAGGTGCTGGTGCGGATCGACGACGTGTCGCTCGTGGCGGAAGTCCTGGATGCCGTTGGCGCCATGACGCTGGCCGAGTCATCGAGGTTGACCATCAGTGGCCTCCGCTTCGATCTCAAGAACCGCGCGACCGTGGAGCGGCAGGCCCTTCAGAATGCCGTCGAAGACGCCATGGCCCGCGCACGATCGATGGCCGCCGGCGCGGGCCTGTCCGTCGGTCGGACCCTGCGCATCGAGCAAGCGGGCAGTGCGGGAGTGCCGGTGAGGGCCGGCACGGAACGGTTCATGATGGCTTCAGAAGCTGCCGTCGCCACGCCCGTCTCGCCGTCGGACATTGAGATCAGTGCGCAGGTCACGTTGACCGTCGAGATCAAATAGGACGGATCCGGCGCGGGTCCTCGTCCCCCTCCTCATCGTCGAAGTCAAGCAGCGTCAACTCTTCCTTCTGCACCTTGCGCAACGTGAGCCGCAGCGGGTCAGGCGTCTCGAGTTCCTTGGTGGAGCTCACGCCCATTTCCTTGAAACGCCGCGCGCCTGGCAGCACCTTCTGCTCCAGCGATCCGATGAAGCGGTCGTAATTGTCCGCCGCCATCTTGATGCTCGATCCCACCCTGTCCAGGTGTTCCACCATCGTGGCCAGACGGTCGTAGAGCTCGCGTCCCAGTTGCTGGATCTCCACCGCGTTCACGGCCAGTTGTTGCTGCTTCCAGCCGTAGGCCACGGCGCGAAGGACGGCCATCAGCGTCATCGGCGTCGCGGGGACGACCCGCATCGTGGCGGAGAATTCCAGCAGCGTCTCATCGCGCTCAAAGGCCGCGGCCAGCAACGGTTCGATTGGCAGGAACATCACGACGAACTCCGGAGCCGGCTGGAACTGCGTCCAGTATTCCTTGCTTCCCAGGGACCGGACATGCTCGCGGATCTGGCGCGCGTGCGCATCCAGTTGTGCGTTCCGTTCCCCGTCGTCAGAGGCCTGCGATGCGCGCAGATAGGCGTCAATCGGCACTTTCGAGTCGATCACGATGCTGGCGCCGCCCGGGAGGCGGACAATCATGTCGGGAGTCTGGCGGCCGCCATCGTCGGTCGTCGCTTGCGGCTGTTCTTCGAAGTCGCAGTGCGCCAGCATGCCGGACATCTCGACAATGCGTCGCAACTGCAGTTCGCCCCAGCGTCCGCGGGCGTTCGGTGACCGCAGCGCCTGCGACAGGCTCTCGGTGGTCTTGCGCAGGTGTTCCTGCGACAGCGCGAGTCCGCTCAGTTGACTCGTCACCGCCCGATACGAGCCCTCGCGATCGCGATCGGCGCTGGCCACCTGGAGCTGGACCTTGTCCAGGGTGTCGCGCATCGGCTGGAGGAGCGCTTCAGTGCGTTGCACGAACTCCGTGCGATTCTCGCGCAGCGCGTCCTGGGACAGGGCGGCAAACGACTCGCGGAGTCGCGCCTGGGTTTCCTCCACGGCCAGCCTCTGCGCTTCAGCCGTTCGACGCGTCGCATCGAGCTCGGCAGCAAGCCGGGCCTGCTCGGCCACGAGGCGTTGGCGACTGATCAGAAACCAGATGGCGGCGGCGGCGGCCCCGAGCGCCGCGCCGACGATGAAGAAGAGCAGGTTCTGGGTCATGACGATGTCTTATGCTACCGGCATGACAGCTCAGGTCATCGCCCCCCGGGGGGGCTTTTTTTCGCCAGCAATTCCTTGACGCGCGCCTTGGCCAGCTGACGAACCTGGGCCGGAAGAGGCGTTGTCGCGGCCTTGCGGCACAGACCCGTGGTCTGTCGGAAGTCGTCGATGACCCGCGCGCACTTCGGGCACGTGTCGGCGTGATGTTCAATCGCCGCGCATGTCGCCTCTGGCAAATCGCCATCCAGGTACGCTGAAATCTGTTCAAGCAGCGTGTCGCACGTCGCGACTGGAACCCGGGTCATTTGTTTTCCTCGTGCCCGAGAGACTCGCGCAGCATGACCCGTGCACGGTGCAGACGGGTCTTCACGTTGTCCTGCGTCATACTCGTAACCTTGGCAACCTCGCGCGTCGACAGGCCTTCCATCTCGCGCAGCAGCACAATCATCCTGTAGCTGGGGGGCAGCTTCGCCAGGGCGCGACGCAACCGGTCACCCAACCAGGAGTTGAGGGCCAGCTCCTCAGGCCCCTTCCCCCCAGACGCCACCTCGCGGCCTGAAGCGGCGTGCCCCAGATCTCGAGACGGCGGTTGATCCAGAGACTCCACGCGGGCCGGTTCGTCCACTCGTCGCCGGCGTTTCATCAGACACGCGTTCCGCACCGTGCGAAACAGCCACGTCCTGAACGCGCCAGGATCTTTGATGGTGCCGACGCGCCGGTACGTCTTGATCAGGGCGTCCTGCATGACATCCTCCGCGTCGTGCGCATGACCGCACACCAGCAACGAGAATCGATAGGCCACGGACTGGGCCCGCATGAGCAACTGCTCCATGGCAGCGGCGTCACCCGTTGTCGCCGCGCGCACCAGGGCCGCGTAGTCGTCAGAGGCGCTTGAGGTGTCATCACTGACAGAGAGACGCCGACTTCTCGATTTGGTGACAGGCACGCAGTTCAAATTGTAGCCGTGTCACCCTTTCGCGCGGCCTGCATCTCTGGGGGTGATGATTCGAGATCTCCGCCTTCGTGCGTTCTTTTTGCTGGTCGCCATGGCCTGGCCGCTGGAGAGTGCCGCCCAGACGACACTACGGCTGTCGGATGCCATTGGCGCGGCGCTGGCTCAAAACTCCGGCCTCCTGGCTTCCGAGGCCCAGGCCGACCGGGCCGCCGCCGATGTCTCCGTGGCCCGAGGTGCCCGGCTGCCTCGCCTGACGGCGACCGAGTCCTGGCAGCGGAGCGACCAGCCAGTACTGGCGTTCGGTTCGCTGCTGTCGGCGAGGAAGTTCACCTCAGCTGATTTCTCGGTGTCGCGCCTGAACACACCCGGCGCGACCGACCTGTTCACGACGCGCCTGACTGTCGGACAGTTGCTGTTTGATGGCGGGCAGACGCAGGGCGCGGTCGCCGCAGCCGCCGCGCGCCGCGACGCCGCCCGGGCGGACGCCGATGACGCGACGGCGCAGGTCGCCCTTGCCGTCACCCGTACCTACGGGCAGGTTCTGTCGGCGCAAGCGACCACCCAGGCGACGGACGCCGCGGTCATGGCTGCCGTCGAAGACCTGGCGCGGGCCGAACACCGGCGCGACGCCGGTACGGTGACCGACGCCGATGTGCTCGCGGTGGCCGTGCACCTGGCGGACATGCGTCAGCGGCGCTTGCAGGCCGGCGCCGATCTGGCGTTGGCTCGCGCGACCCTCAATCGCCTGATGGGGCGTCCGCTGGAGACGCCCTTTGAGGTTGTAGAGGAGGCGCCGGCGCCTCCTCCCGTCGGCGAGCTGCCGACGCTGTATGCGGAGGCCGAGGCCGCCAGGCCCGACCTGCAGCGCGCCCTTGCACAGGTCCGTGCGGCCGACGCCGGAGCGCGCCAGTCCCGTTCAGTGTGGTGGCCCTCGATCTATGCGCAGGCGGGGCTTGAATGGAGCGGCACGAGCCTGAGCCGCCGATCCGGTGCCTGGATTGTCGGTGGAGAAGCCAGGTGGAACCTGTCGCTATCTGGTGCAGATATGGCGCGAAACCGCGCGGCTGAGGCCTCGCGCAGCGCGGCGGCGGCGAGTCGCGATGACGTGCGTGCCGCAGTGCGGGTTGACGTGTTCTCGGCCGTCACCCAATTGGAGGCGGCGACCGCCCGGGTAGCAGTCGGTGCGGACGCCCTCGAACAGGCCCGCGAGCGGGGGCGGGTTGTGCGCAACCGGTACGACGCCGGACTGGCGTCGATGACGGACGTGCTTGCGGCTGAGTCCGCCATGCTGGCCGCGGAGGCCAGGCGAATCGCCGCGGCGGCCGATGCCCTGGTGGCGACTGCCGAATTGAGTCGGGCGCTTGGCCGGAGTTTTAGGAACTAGGTATGCAGACAACGAGAACAATCATGAACACTCGCGCGTGGGCCGTCTTCCTGTCCTTGTCGCTTGGGGCCGCAGCGTGTGGTTCCTCGCCTGAGCCTGCAGCCGATACGGGGAATCAGTTGCCCGTGTCGGTGGAGGTCGGTCGCAGCAGCGTGACGCCGACATCGTCGGCATTTGAGGCGGGCGGAGTGCTCGCAGCTCGCCAGACCGCCGTCGTTTCCAGCCGCGTCATGGCCCCGATCACACGCGTCGCCGTTGATTCCGGCGCGCGCGTGCGGCAGGGCCAGTTGCTGGTGGAACTGGATGCCGACGAGGTGAATGCCCAGGCGGACCGGTCACGAGCCAGTCTGGAAGGCGCCCGGGCAGGGGCTCAGGTCGCCGCTTCGGAACTCGCGGCGGCCGAGGCCTCGGTGACTCTGGCGAGCGCCACCCACGGTCGCGTCTCGCGGCTCCACGCGGAACGATCCGCCACCACCCAGGAACTGGACGAGGCGACTGCGGCGTTGAAGCTGGCGCAGGCCAGAATGGCCATGACGAAGGCCCAGGCCGAGGCTGCCCAGCGGACCATTGAGGCCGCCGCGGCGGCCTCGCGCGCCGCTGACGTCGCCCAGTCGTGGAGCCTTCTTGTCGCGCCCTTTGATGCGATGGTGGCCGCGCGCCATGCCGATCCCGGCACGATGGCCGTGCCGGGCCAGCCTCTGCTGACCCTGGAGCGAACCGGAGCCCTGCAACTCGACGTGCAGGTTGACGCCTCCCGCGCGTCCGGCCTCGCTGTGGGCCAGTCCACGGATGTGCAAGTGGACA
>JAHEFO010000201.1 GCA_024640135.1 Acidobacteriota bacterium | reverse complement strand
GCCTACCTGCTTGCCAAGTCCGGAGTGGAGACAACCGTGCTCGAGGCCACCGACTCCGTCGGCGGCATTTCGAGAACCGCCCAGTACAAAGGCTTCCGATTTGACATCGGCGGGCACCGATTCTTCACAAAGATCGAACCTGTCCAGAAGCTGTGGAAGGAAATCCTCGGCGATGAATTCATCTCCGTGCCACGCCTGTCGCGTATCTACTACAACGGACGGTTCTTCGACTACCCACTCAAAGCGGGTAACGCACTGAGCGGACTCGGCATTGTCAACGCCGTCCAAATCCTCGCCAGTTACCTGAGGTGGCGGGCCTTCCCGCACCCGGTCGAAGAGAACTTCGAGCAGTGGGTCACGAATCGGTTCGGGAAGCGTTTGTACGAGATCTTCTTCAAGACCTACACCGAGAAGGTCTGGGGAATCCCATGCACCGAGATCCGGGCAGAGTGGGCGGCACAGCGCATTCAGGGCCTGTCGCTGGCCAGAGCTATTTTGAATGCCACGCCCCTGAACCGGCGATCGATGTCAATCAAGAGCCTGATTCACAAGTTTCAGTATCCGCGCCTGGGCCCCGGCCAGATGTGGGAAGCCTGTCGAGACCGCGTCGTCGCCATGGGCGGGCAGGTGCTCATGCACCATGCAGCCCATCGCATCGAGTTGTCCGACGGGCAGGCGAAGGCGGTGTGGGCCCGCACGCCGGACGGCGACCGGCGCTTCGAAGCCGACCACATCATCTCTACGACCTCCCTCCGCGCGTTGGTGAGAGCCCTGGAACCAGGCGGGGCGGCGGACGCCCGCCTCGCTCCGCCGCCGGAGGTTCGCGCGGCTGCCGACGGTCTCAACTACCGCGACTTCGTGGTCGT
Organism: Acidobacteriota bacterium; assembly: GCA_024640135.1. Lineage (GTDB taxonomy): Bacteria > Acidobacteriota > Vicinamibacteria > Vicinamibacterales > SCN-69-37 > SYFT01. The sequence goes on along the minus strand of JAHEFO010000201.1, from coordinate 6,943 downwards.
CGCTCTGGTCCTCAATCGCGAGCATCTGTTTCCGGACAATTGGATCTATATCCACACGCCCGGCGTAAAGATCGGTCGCATTCAGAACTTCAACAACTGGAGCAAGGACATGGTGCCTGAGCCAGGCACGACCTGCCTCGGCCTGGAGTATTTTTGTTTCAAGGGGGACGACACCTGGCAGATGGCTGACCGCGATCTCATCGCCGAGGGCACTCGAGATATCGAGAAACTCGGACTTGCGGCTGCGTCTGACGTCGTCGACGGGACCGTCATCCGCATGCCCAAGGCCTATCCGATTTACGATTCGAACTATCGCAGCCAGGTTGATGAAATCCGAAGTTTCATCGATCCAATTCCCAACCTGCACACCGTGGGCCGCAACGGCATGCACAAGTACAACAACCAGGATCACTCGATGCTGACCGCGATGATGGCGGTCTGGAACATGAGCGGCGCCACGCACGATATCTGGGCGGTAAACTCGGACTTTGACTATCACGAGGAGCAGCGTCTCGACGAACGACAGCCCATGGCGACGGCGGGTGCCGCCAGGTAGCAGGCAATCATGCGCGCGATCCTGACCTATCACTCCATCGATACGTCCGGGTCCCCAATCTCGTGCCATCCCGAAGCCTTCGCCCACCACGTGGAGTGGCTCGCCTCCGGACGAGTCCGGGTGACGACGATCGAGGAACTGCTTGAGCTTCCCGACCACGCAGACGCCGTGGCTCTGACGTTCGACGATGGGTTTGTGAACTTCGGAGATGTCGCGGCGCCGCGCCTGCTGGAGTACGGGCTCCCGGTGACCGTATTCGTCGTCGCCGCGCTCGCAGGCAAGACCAACTCATGGGATACGGGCCCTCGTCGCGCGACGCCGGACCTGCCCCTGCTAGACTGGCCTGCCCTGACCCGATTGCAGGAAGCGGGCGTGACAATCGGCGCGCACGGACTGACCCATCGCAGTCTTCCAGGCCTGGAACCGGAGCAGATCGAGGACGAGCTTCATGGAGCCGCGGACTGGATCGAGAGCCGCGGAGGACGCAGACCGTCCCTGTTTGCGTATCCGTACGGCCATTGGGATGCCGGAAGCGCGCAGGCCGTGGCGCGGGCATTCACCTGGGCCTGTACCACCGAGTTCCAACCCCTCGGGATTTCTCCCCGGTCGCTCGCGCTGCCGCGCCTCGACATGTACTACTTTCAGCGGCCCGGAAGTCTGGACAACTGGGGCACACAGGGGTTCAGGGCCCGCCTCACGTTGAGACACGGCTTGAGGCGAGCACGTTCAGTCGCCGCATTCCTTGGGAGCCCACATCGATGAATGCGCCCCGCCTGGGCGAGCGTCCGCAGCCGTCCTCGTCAGGCCTGAAAGGCAGTACGATAGCCCTCCATGGGCGACACCCCCTTATCCGTCGTCATTGCGGCGCACAATGCCGCTGGCGTCATCGGCGAATGCCTGCTGGCGCTCGAGCAACAATCGGGTTCGCCATCATTTGAAGTCATCGTCGCCGACAGTTCCAGCGACGCCACTCCGGTCATTACTCGAGAGCGATTCCCCTGGGTGCGGCTGCTCCACTTCGATGAACCGCTGACAGTACCGGAACTGCGCGGCCAAGGGGTCGCGGCCGCACGGGGTGCGGTCATTGCGATTCTGGATCCATTCTCCGTGACCGCGCCTGACTGGGCCTCGAACGTGTTGAACGCCCATGCACGCCATGACCACAGTGTGATTGGAGGATCAATCGACCTCTATCAGTCCGGCTCTGCCTCGTACGCCTCCTGGTCCCTCTATCTGCATGAGTACGGCTTGTTCATGTCTCCGACCGTGCGCGGGAGCACATGGATTCTTCCAGGCACCAACTTGTCCTACAAGCGCACGGCGCTCTTCGACGGGGGCACTCCCCGCTATCCAGTCTTCTGGAAGACGCGTGTGAATTGGGCCATTCAGAGTGGCGGAGCGCCCTTGTGGATCGAGCCGGACATCCGGGTCGAGACGAACAAGCCGATCCCCTTCGCGGAATTCCTGCGCACCCGGTATCACCACGGCCGCTGTTTTGCCGGCACGCGTGCCGCAACTGAATCCGTGATGCATCGGGCCACTCGCACGGCGTCGGCGCCTGTCGTTCCCCTGCTGCTGTTGTGGCGTTTGACAATCGGTATCTGGCCCAAGGGGAGGCGGCGCTGGCGTTTCGCGAGCACCCTGCCGGCACAGTTCGCGCTGTTTACGGTCTGGGCCTGGGGCGAAGCCTGTGGATACCTCAGAGGAACCGGAAGCTCCTGTGGACACATCTACTACTGAAGGCCCAGCCGAACGCCGGCCTGAGTTGTCGGTGGTCATCGCCTCTTCCAACGACGGCACGCTGCTGGAGCGCTGCCTCGACGCGCTTGTCGCGCAGGCAGACCCAGGCTCTGTGGAGATCATCATCGTGCGTGACGCCGGCCGATTCGGCGACGTCAGGCGGGCCGAATCGACGGAACCCGTGCAGAACGTCCAGTGGATCGAGGCGCCGCCCGGCTCGACGGTGCCGCTCCTTCGAGGCCTCGGTATCGCCGCGGCGAGAGCGGACCTCGTGGCGCTCCTTGAGGACGACTGCCTGGTAGCACCGGGCTGGTGCCGGGCCGCAGCGAACTCAGGTAACCGCGTTGCCGCAGTCGGAGGCGCGGTGGAGCCTGGGCCCTACCGCCGCACGCTGGACTGGGCGATTTATTTTTGCGAGTACGGCCGGTTCATGCTGCCCGTGCCATCTGCCGGTCCCGCCCCTTTGCCAGGCAACAATGTGGTGTACCGTAGGTGGGCGTTGGATGATCTGCCGGAGACGGTGCGCACCGAGTTTCGTGAGGTCTTTGTTCACACGGCTTGGCAGCTCGCCGGAGTGCCGACTCGGGTCGACGGGTCGCTGGTGGTTCACAATGTGAACACCTGGTCGTTGCCGGATGTGACATCAGACCCGTATCATCACGGTCGCGCCTACGCTGCCGGACGGTTTGGGGCCAGGAGCGCACCATTTCGGACCGTTGTGGCGCTGCTCGCCCTGGCGCTGCCGGTGGTAAAGCTTCTCCGGATCGTTGGCGGGACGGTGTCACGCGGACGGTTGATTGGACCACTCGCGCTGGCGGTCCCCTGGATGCTGGTCTTCGTCACCAGTTGGTCCCTCGGCGAAATGGCGGGGTGCCTGGCCGGGCCGGGCGAGAGTCCTGCCCGATGGCGGTAAGGCGTCGTCGGCACTGAACGCACACTCATGAACCTTCTGCAGCGAATCACCAGGCACGCGCGACTCACCATGACCAACTACGCGTCGAGGCCAAGTCCGCCATTCCTGGTGCTCTTTATCAACTCGATCTGCAACATGAAGTGTGAGCATTGCTTCTACTGGACCAGCCTCAACAAGCGCGACGATCTCACCACGGAGGAACTCTTCACTCTCTCGCGCTCGCTCGGACGGATCGAGAACCTGAACCTGTCTGGAGGCGAGCCATTCCTGCGAAAGGATTTCAGCGCCATCTGCCGCCAATTCATCACACACAACGACGTGCGCCAGATCTATGTGCCCACGAATGGTTGGTATACGGACAAGACGGTCAAGGCCATTACGGAAACACTTGAAACGCCGGCCCTCGAGCTGTTTGCCGTGGAGTTCTCTCTGGACGGGATGCCAGATTTCCACGATCGCTTCAGGGTGGCGGCTGGAGCGTTCCAGAAGGCGATGGAAACCTACGACGCGCTCGCTGACCTGCAAAGGAGGGACCCCAGACTCAGGATCCACGCGATTTCCACGGCGACCAACGTCAACGTTCAGGAAATCCGGACGCTCACGGAGTACCTCTATGAGCGATGCCCTCAGATGGACCACCACAACCTCGCACTCATCCGCGGCGACCGGAAGAATCCGGCGCTCCTGCTGCCCGACATGCGCGAATATGGGGCGCTCTATGAGCACATGCGCCGCGTGTGGCAGCCGAGGGAAGAGGGACGATACGGAAGTGTCGTCGATCCGATGCTTCAGTGGGCCAAACTCCAGACTGTCGAGCAAGGGAAGCAGGTGATCCCATGCCGGGCCGGTATCCTCAGCGCCGTGGTCGCGGCCAACGGCGATGTGAGCGTGTGCGAACTGCACGAGCCCCTTGGCAACCTCCGGAAACAGACATTCTGGGAAATCTGGGACTCTCCCGCCGCCACAAAGCTGAGGCAGTCCATCGCGGCCAAGGAGTGCCACTGCACCACCGAAGTATTTCTGTGGCCCAGCATCGTGTTCCAGCCTCTCCCACTCGCACAGTCCCTGCTGAAAGCTCGCGTCTGGAAGCCGGTTGAGGCCCTCCCGCCGCGCGGGATCGGCGAGTCCCGGTGAACGCAGCGTCCACCTCGAGCTGTGCCAAACGACAGAGGTGGCATACTTAACCTTTCATGCAGCCAGAAACAGGGCAAGTGGCGTCGGCGCCCCAGAGTGCGCCAGGGATTTCGGTAATCATTCCCGTCTTTGACGGGTCTGACATGCTCGTCCAATGTCTCACGGCGGTCGCCGCCTCGGAGTACCGCGATTTCGAGTGCCTTGTCGTCGATGACGGGTCGACCGAAGACATCGATCTGGCCGTCGCCCCATTTGCGGCGCGGATCGTGCGAATCGCTGACGGCCCGCGCGGACCAGCGCACGCGCGGAACAGGGGCGCCGCGAAGGCTTCAGGAGAGATTCTCGTCTTTGTCGACGCCGACGTTCTGATCACACCCGACACACTCGGCAAATATGCGGATACGTTCGGAGGCCGCTCGGATGTGGCCGCCGTATTCGGCTCGTACGACGATGCCCCCGCCACGTCAGATTTCGTATCGCAGTTCAAGAACCTGCTCCATCACTTCGTCCACCAGCACGCCTCGGAGGAGGCCGCGACCTTCTGGAGCGGATGCGGAGCCATCCGGCGCGAAGTCTTTCAGGCGATTGGAGGCTTTGATGACATCCGCTACCCGAGGCCGTGCATCGAAGACATCGAGCTTGGATATCGGCTTCGCGCCGCAGGTTACCGCATCATGCTTGATAAGAACATTCAGGTAAAGCATCTGAAGCGCTGGAGCCTCAGAGGCATGATGAAGACTGACATCTTCGATCGTGGGGTCCCATGGACCCTCCTCATCCTTGAGCGCCGACGCCTGCCCAACGACCTGAATCTCCATCTCAGCCAGCGTCTCAGTGCGATGCTGGCCTATTCAATGCTGCTCTACCTCGGCTTGATCGCCTTTTCTTACAACATCCTCATGTTGCCGCTCATCGCCGGCCTGCTGTTGATAGTCGTCGGTGCGATGGATTGGTCAGACAGAGCGCCGTTCTTCCATCTGATCAGCCGCCGTTCCGAAATGATCTGCTACAGCCTGATTGCCATCATTGCCACGCTCGCCATGGCCGCGAACATCCCCCGGATGCTCCCGCCGCTGGCGCTCTTGTTTCTCGGCATCCTCGGCGGCCGCTGGGTTTCGAATACGGGCTGGGGGGGAAGGCGCCTCTTCTTCCCGCTTGTCCTGGGAGCCCTCGTGACCAGTATCGCCATCCTTCTCGCCAGTTTTTCACTCGTCGTGGTGGCGCCGCTCCTAGGCGCGATGCTGCTGATCGTCCTGTTGAACTATCGACTCTACGTCTTCTTCGCGCGCAAACGCGGCGTGACGTTTGCGCTGGCCGCGCTCCCCATGCACCTCTTCTACTACTCGTACGCCCTGGTCTCGCTAGCCATCGGGCTCCTCCGCTTCCTTCTCGGCAGCACCAGAAACCGCGTCCTGAGCAAGGCCGCGTAGCGCCAGCGGCGCCTGGGAGAACACTGGAGTGCATATTGCGATCGATGCAAGTTGTTGGGCGAACAGGCGGGGCTATGGGCGCTACACGCGCGAGATCATTACGTCGATTCTTGACGTCGATGTCAGGAATGACTACACCCTCTTCCTGGACTCCGAGACCGAGAAGCAATGCCCTGACCTGACGGATCGCGCCAACCGTGTTGTCGTCCCGACGACATTCGCAGCGGCCGATGCGGCCTCGGCCGAGGGACATCGATCGCTGGCAGACGTGTGGGCGATGACCCGGGCGGTCTCAGCCAGGAAAGACGAAATCGACCTGTTCTACTTCCCGACCGTCTACACGTTCTTTCCGGTGGCGCGCAGCCTCAAGCCGCTGGTCACCATCCATGACACGACCGCCGAGCGACACCCGAGTCTTGTCTTTCCCCGCTGGCAGAACAGACTGCTCTGGAAACTCAAGGTCGCCTGGGCCCTCCGGCAGGCCGCGCTCGTTCTGACCGTCTCGAACACGGCAAGAACGGCCGTAAAGGAAGAATTCGGCCTGACGGAGAGCAAGGTCAAGGTCGTCTCGAACGCCGTCGGCCCGGAATTCCGCCGCACCGATCCTGGCCCGGAGACCGGCGGCATTCTCGCACCCCACGGCCTCGACGCCGGACAGCGGTTCATCCTGTACGTCGGCGGCATCAGTCCTCACAAGAACATCGAAACCCTGGTCGACGCGTACTGCCGAATCGTCAATGAGGCGCAGTTCACGGATCTCAGGTTGGTGCTTGTGGGTGACTTCAAGGACGACGTCTTCTACTCAAGTTACCAGTCTCTGCAGGCGCGCCTGAAAGGCCATCGGGCCGAGGCGAGTGCCATCTTTACCGGATTCGTCCCGGACGACCACCTCCCGCATTGGTACAGCGCGGCCCAGGTGCTCGTAATGCCCTCAATGGATGAAGGATTCGGGCTCCCGGCTCTCGAGGCGCTGGCATGCGGCACGCCAGTCGTGGCCAGCCGTGCTGGCGCACTGCCTGAGGTCGTCGGCGATGCCGGCCTCCTCTTCGATCCCCATTCAGTCGACGAGCTGACGGCTGCGCTGCGCCGTCTGCTGGGCGACCAGTCCCTCCACCGGGCGCTCTCGCTGAAAGGGCTGGACCGCGCCTCGCGCTTCACATGGGCGTCGTC
>JAHEFO010000200.1 GCA_024640135.1 Acidobacteriota bacterium | reverse complement strand
GGAGCGCCCTTGCGACGCAGCGCGGCTCCGGCCGCCTTGCCTTCAATCACGATCAGCACTTTGTCGCCAACGCCGGCGCCCACCGAGTCCACGGTCAACACCGCAATGCCCTTCGGCGCGCCCTCCAGCGTGAGGGGCTGCACGAGCAGCATCTTCGCCCCGTCAATGGTCCGGTGCTTCCTGGTCGCCACGACCGTCCCGACCACTCGCCCAATCTGCACTGGCGCCTCTACTCCACATCCCAGGAGTCGACGATGCCCACCACGCATGCGTCGGCAGGGGGTTCGCCGGGCCAAAACGGCAACGTGGCCTCGCGACCACGCACAAAGAACACATGCTCGCCCACACCAGCGCCCATGGCATCGAGGGCCACCAGTGCCTGTCCGACAGGCTGCCGGTCGGGAGCGACGGGCTGCAGCATCAACAAGGTATGGCCGGAGAGATTCAGGTCCTTGACGGTTGCCACCACGTTGCCAATCACACGCGCGAGTTGCACGGCTGCTTCATCGCCTCGCGCGGGCGGCCTGACTGCCGCCCGGATGTTCGGGGACATCGATTTGATCGACGATCCCGATGATGGCCGCATCGACGGGGCAATCCTTGAAGCCCTGCGCCATCCGGGCGGAACTTCCCGAGACAATGAGGACGGTCTCGCCCACCCCTGCGTCAACCGTGTCGACGGCCACCAGGTAGTTACCACCGGGAGCGCCGGACGGATCGAGCGGTCGCGCCACCAGCAACTTGCTGGCAACCAGCCGCTCGTCTTTACGGGTCGCGACGACCGTGCCGACGACCTTGGCGAGAATCATCCCGCCCGCCTACTTCGCCGCTTTGCCGATCGGCAGCACGTCCTCGAGGTTCGCGTGCGGACGCGGAATGACGTGCACCGACACGAGCTCGCCCACACGGCGCGCCGCGGCCGCGCCGGCATCCGTGGCCGCTTTGACGGCTGCCACGTCGCCACGTACGATTGCCGTGACGTACCCGGCGCCGATCTTCTCCCATCCGACCAACGTCACCTTGGCAGCCTTGACCATTGCGTCGGCCGCTTCAATCATCGCGACCAACCCTTTTGTCTCGACCATTCCGAGCGCCTCACCCATGGACCCCTCCACTCCTGCTCAAGTCCGACTCACGCCATCGTGCGGGCCGTGAGGTGCCGAACGGCGCCCTCGATCAGCGTCGTCAACTCGGCGTATGTTAACTGAATCTCGCCGGTATTACCTATCGCAACCCTGGCCCTGCCTACCGCCGCGTCCAAAACCAGGCGCTCGCCCGGCGCGGACGGTGCCTGCAGCACCTGGCACGGCGGATCGTCGCCGGACGCCGGGTCGGGACACACGGGGGCGGGCGAGGCGATGCCATACGTGCCGCGCAGTTCCTGCAGACGGCCCACCTCCTCACGCGACAGCAGGTGCTCCCGGCCCAGCAACCGCGTCACCAGGCTGATGCGGGCGAAGTGCTCGATGGTCTCCATCTTGTAGTACGCGGCGAACAGATCCTTCCCCAGTGCCAGGGCACCATGATTGGCCAGCAGCAGCGCGTCGTGCTTCCTGACGTACGGCTCCACCGATGCCGACAATTCCGGGGTTGACGGCGTGCCGTATTCAGCGATGGGAATGCTGCCCAGCGTCGTCACGACTTCTGCCAGGACGGCCCGGTCGAGGGGAATGCCAGCCACGGCGAACCCGGTCGCCTGTGGCGGATGCGCGTGGACCACCGCGTGTACGTCCGCACGCTGCCGGTAGGCCACCAGATGCATCAGAATCTCAGATGAGGGCTTGCGGCCCGGCTCGCCCGACAGCATCCTGCCGTCCAGGTCGGTCACAACCATCATCTCCGGCGTCAGGAAGCCCTTCGACACGCTGGTCGGCGTCATCAACAGGCGATCGCCAGGCAACCGCACGCTGATGTTGCCATCGTTGGATGCCACGAAACCGCGCGCCCACAAGCGTCGTCCCACCTCGACGATGTCCAGGCGGAGCTGATCTTCAGAAGGGAGAGGCTGCGGCATCAGCTATGTCTTTCGCGCGGCCCATGCGACCCGGCACGCCTCAGAGCAGAAGTACACGGCGCTGTCGCCTGACCCGACGCGCAACGCGCGCGCAGTTGGCAGATACGTGCCACAGTGCGGATCGCGCACGAGGTGGCCACCCTCCCGCGTTGCCGGCGGAGCGGGCTTGCGGACTCGCCCCCGCGACGATGGCGCTCGGCGGCCTCCTGAAAACAGACCCATGACGAGCCTGACTAGGAAGAGGACGGTCAGGACCCGGAAGATCCAGCCGATGAGCACCATCTAGCGGCCTGTCCTAGCTCCCCGAGACACCCGCGCCGCCCACCCCTCCTGCGGGATGCGCACTGGCGATGGCGGCCAGCGCCTCCTTCGCGCGCGCGGCTTCGGGACTGTTCGGGGCGATCTTTACCAGATGCTCCCATGACTGGGTGGCGCCCTCCAGATCCTGCTTTCCAAAGGCCCGCACGATGCCCTGATTCAGCAGCGTCTTGGTATGAGCGGGGTCGACAGACAACGAGTGGGCAAACTGTTCCAGGGCGCGATCGACCTGATTCGACGAGTAATAGCTGACGCCCAGATCCGTGCTGGCATCGACGTTGGTCGGATCGATCTTGAGCGCGGCCTCGTACCAGGAAATCGCGATATCGAAACGCTCTGCATCGAAGTAGAGGTTCCCGAGATCGACGCGGACCGTCGCGTTGTTGAGGTCCGCGTTGGCCTGCCGCTCGAGGTCGGCCGCCCGCTGAACATCGAGGGTCGGTGCCGCCTGGGCCACCGGGGCCTGCGCGACGGGCGAACCGACCGCCACTGCCGCGGGTCCGGGGCCCTGCTGCGTCCCCAGAATCCACCCCACCAGCAGGCCGAACATCGTACCGGAAATTGCAAAAACGACAGACTCGCGATTCATATCAAATACCTAGTCGCCTGTATCAGCCAAAATGACTGCGCCTCTGACGATGATATCTGATTTGGCGGCCCTACCGCCCCTCCACGGCGCCCAGGAAATCCCGCACAGCGCGCTCGAGACCGACATACAGCGCGTGACCGACAAGGGCGTGGCCAATCGAGACCTCGTCCAGGTGCGGAAGCTCCCGGAAGAGCACCAGGTTGTCCAGGTCGAGGTCGTGGCCCGCGTTGACCCCAAGTCCCAGGGAATGCGCCAGCATCGCGGCGGCCGCGTAGGTCTCGAAGCTGGCCCGGCCGGCATCGTGACTCCTCGCAAAGGCCCTGGCAAATGGTTCGGTGTAGAGTTCGATTCGATCCGCTCCGAGGCGCCTGGCCCATCGGACCGGCGCTTCTTCAGGATCGACGAACAGGCTGACACGGATGCCTTCGGCATGGAGCCGTGCGATGACGGCCGTCAATCGTTCAGGCGACGTCGATTCGGACCATCCAGCCTGGCTCGTGACCTCGCCCGGCACGACCGGCACGAGTGTGCATTGATGCGGGCGCGCCGCGACCACCATGTCCACGAAGTCGGCTCGCGGATCTCCCTCGATATTGAACTCGACCTCGCTGCGACTTGACTCCGGCCGGACGGCCAGGCGGGAGGGCGTCCCCAACTGCTCCGCAAGAGCAGCCACATCCCTGGGCGTGATGTGCCGTTCGTCGGCCCGCGGATGCACGGTGATGCCCGGCGCGCCGGCGGCCAGACACACGGCGACCGCGTCGGTCACGCTCGGCACATCGCCGCCGCGCGAGTTCCGGAGCGTGGCCACCTTGTTGACGTTCACACTCAGCCGGATCACTTGAGCGCCGTCCTCACCGCATCCGCAATTTCTTCAGCCCACGCCTGCACCGAGACCTGATCCTTGCCCTCGATCATGATGCGCAGGAGCGGTTCGGTGCCCGAGTACCGCACCAGTAATCGGCCGTTATCGCCCAGGGCCGCGCGGACACTTGACATGGCTTCGACGATCTCGGGCACGCTGTCGAGATCAACCCGCTCGCGGACCCGCACGTTCGTCATCGTCTGAGGGTACGCGACCAACTCGCCAGCCAGTTCCGCCAGCTCGCAACCGGCTTCGACCATCGCGCGAATCACCGCCAGCGTGGTCGCCATGCCGTCGCCGGTGAGGAGATGTTCGGCCAGGATCACATGGCCCGACTGCTCGCCCCCGACCACAGAGCCTTGCTTCAGCATTTCTTCCGCGACGAACTTGTCGCCGACGGCCGTGCGGAGCAGCCTGATACCGCGGTTGCGCAACGCGATTTCGAGTCCGATATTGCTCATGACCGTCGCCACGACCATGTCGCCCGTGAGTTGGCCCCGGCGCTGGTAGTACGCCCCGAGAATCAGCAACAAGGCGTCACCGTCGATCACCTGGCCGCGATGGTCGACGAGAATCGCTCGGTCCCCGTCGCCATCAAACGCCACGCCGAGCCGGCAGTGCTGTTCAACGACGTATCCCGCCAGCCTGGCCGGATGCGTCGACCCGCACGCCTGATTGATGTTGCGTCCGCTCGGCGCGTCACCGATGGGCACCACGGTGCACCCCAAGGACTCGAACAGTCGTTTCGCCGTGGTCGTCGTGGCGCCGTTGGCACAGTCAATCGCGATGCGCATGCCACGCAGCGCGTCGCCGGCAGGGGCAAGCCGGGCGGTGTGCGCCACGTACGCCTCAACCAGGTCCACCCTCTCGATCCGGGCCTCACTGGAGGCCGGCACACTCCAGGAAGCGTCGGCCACGATATCTTCGATGGCACGTTCCGCGTCCTCGCGGAACTTCTCGCCGCGGCGGGAGAATACCTTGATGCCGTTGTCCTGAAATGGATTGTGCGACGCCGAAATGACGACGCCCAGATCGACCTCACGTGTCCGGGTGAGGTACGCCACGCCCGGCGTCGGGATCACGCCGGCCGATGACACCGTGGCGCCCTGCGAGACCGCGCCGCGAGCCAGTTCCCGCTCGATCCACTCGCCGGACTCACGGGTGTCGCGTCCAACCAGCAGATGCGCCGGCCGGTCGAGCGCCAGGTGCCGCACTATCGCACCGCCAAGGCGCGCCACCGTTGGCGGATCCAGCGGCCAGTTGCCGGCCGCACCCCGCACCCCATCCGTGCCGAACAACCGTGCTGCAGCCACTACTGCTGCCTCTCGAGAATCTCGACCGTCACCCGGGCCATCTGCGGCTTACTCAACCGCAACGCCGAGTTCACCACTCCGATGCTCACCAACTGCGTGACGTTCGCGCTGGCGCCTTCGATCATCACCGTCTCCGTGATCGCACGGCGCAGCACCTCCAACTGACTCACCGGCCCGACCACCTCCACTTCGGTGGGATCGACAACAATCTGGCCAACCTCATAGCCCTCGGCCGGAGTCCCCTCCACCGTGGGCTCAACGGGCACCTTCTTCGCGCCCCTCGTCTCCAGCGTGAGCATGACCGAGGATGGAAACACCTGCGTCACTTCCACACCGAACGGCGTCGCCACCTGGTCGGTTCGGAGGTGAAACAGGCGGGAACCCGGGCGTCCGTCAGCCAAGTCGATATAGACCGTGACATCCGCCTGGTCGCCGCTGAGTTGGCTGGCTCGACCGCGCAGATGTACCTCAACCGAATCAGGCGCATCAGGAGCAATGTCGACCGAAGGCGGGACGTTGAGAAACAGGAGCGGCACGCGGACGCTCCGCTCCACGAAATGATCGCTGCCGACCGTGAGCCAGAGCAGGGTGCCAAGCCCGACGGCCACGAACTTCAGGCCGAGATTGCGAAACGGGTGCCACCCCACTACGCCACCCCCGCGGCTCGATGTTGGAGCACCAGTTCGCTGAGGCGGTCCCGGAGGCGCTCCGGCGTCAGCCTGCGCTCGATGTGGCCGTCGAATGCCACCGATATTTCGCCGCGCTCCTCCGACACGACCACGGCGATTGCGTCTGATTCTTCCGTCACGCCGATCGCCGCGCGATGCCGCGTGCCCAGGTCGCGGTCGAACTTCGAGCTGACGGTCAAAGGCAGGAAGCACCCGGCGGCGGCGAGGCGATCTTCCTGAATGATGACGGCACCGTCGTGCATGGGTGCGCCAGGCCGGAAGATGGTCGTCAACAGGTCGTAGCTGACGGCGGCATCGATGGGAATACCGCTCTCCACGTAGTTCCGAAGGCCGATCTCCCGTTCAATCACGATCAACGCGCCCACGTGTTCCTGCGCCAGAAGGCTTGCCGCCGTCATCACCTCTTCAATGGTCTCGTCGGCCTGCTTCGACCCTGCGAAGTACCGGAACACCGGCGACCGGCCCAGGTGAGACAACGCCCGTCGAATGTCCGACTGAAAGAGCACAATGGCCGCAAACCCCGCATACACGAAGACATTTCGGATCAGCCAGTTCACCGTCTGCAGCGGAAACCGCCGTGACCCGTAGAACAGCAACAGGACAAATATCGACCCGATCACCATCTGCGCCGCGCGAGTCCCGCGGATGAGTTTCAGGCCTTCGTAGATGAGAATGGAGACAACCAGGATGTCGAGAACATCCCACCAATTCACCGTGGGCCGTTGCAGGATGGCGGTGAGCTGGTTCATACGTGGAGAAAGAGTATCAGACGGCGGAACGGCGCTGCGCCCCGACCCGCACCAGCGCGTCGGTCACGCGCGCCACATCGACCATGGCCGCCACGTCATGCACGCGCACGATGTGCGCCCCGAACCAGATGGAGGCGCTCACGGCGGCAGCCGTTCCCCACACCCGATCCTCAGGCCGGCGCTCGCCAATGGCGGCCTGGAGAAACGACTTCCGGGACGGTCCGGAAACCAGCGGATACCCCAGCCCAGCCAGCTCCGGTAATCCGGCAAGCACCTCCATTGTCTGGCCGGGCTGTTTGGCGAAGCCGAGGCCCGGGTCCAGCAGGAGGCGGTTGCGAGGCACGCCGGCTGCTTCGGCGGCTCCGGCCCTGGCCTCGAGCTCGTTCCGCACTTCGGCGACGGCGTCGCCATACCGCGCCCGCTCGTACATCGCCGCTGATCGCCCCCGATTGTGCATGAGAATGGCCGCCGCACCGCGTTCGCTGACGACGGATGCGATTGCCGGATCGTAGGTGAACCCGCTGATGTCGTTGACGATGGATACCCCTGCATCAAGCGCTCGCCTGGCGATCTCTGACTTGTAGGTATCGATGGAAATGGGGACCCTGACCCGGCCACACAGCCCCTCGAGCACTGGCCCCACGCGGCGCCACTCCTCCTCGACATCCAGCGGCGCAGCGCCGGGACGGGTGGATTCTCCGCCGACATCCAGCAGATCGGCCCCCTCATCCACCATGCGCCGCCCGGCGTCAACGGCTGTGTCCGGATCGGCGCGCAAGCCACCGTCAGAAAACGAATCAGGGGTCACGTTGAGGATGGCCATGACGAGTGTGCGCTCGCCGAGCCTGAGGCTACGCCCGGACGGCATCAACAGGTCGAAGACCGCCCGCTGTGCACTGACCACCACGGGCTGCGCGACTACGCCTGAACGATCGGCTTGGGCATCGGCGGCACGATCGGCGGCCGCTCAGCCGCCTCCGGACGCGACGCGTCGCCGGTGGGCGGCACGGAAGTCGGCACGGGCTCGTCGAGATCAAGGCCCTTCGCCAGCCGCATCACCTGATCGGCGTCGAGAATCTCACGGGCCAGGAGCTCATCGGCGATCTTCAGCATGACCTCCTTGTTCTCGGTCAGGATGGTGCGTGCGCGGTCGTAGTTGGTGAGCACAAAGTGCTTCACCTCCGAGTCGATCCGGCCGGCGGTTTCCTGGCTGTACTCCTGCGACCGGGAAATATCGCGACCCAGGAACACCTGCTCCTCGTGCTTTCCGAAGGTCAG
>JAHEFO010000199.1 GCA_024640135.1 Acidobacteriota bacterium | reverse complement strand
CAGAGGCCAGGGCGCGCGGATACAAGGTCGGCCGATTCTCATTCAACGTGAAGGGAGGACGCTGCGAGGCCTGCCAGGGCGACGGTGTCATCGCCATCGAAATGCACTTCCTTCCTGATGTGTACGTCACCTGTGAAGAATGCAAGGGCCGCCGCTACAATCGCGAGACACTCGAGATTCGGTACCGGGGCAAGTCGATTGCCGACTTCCTCGAATTGACTGTCGACCAGGCACTGGAGATCGTCGAGCATTTTCCACCGATCGCCACCCGCCTCAGGACGCTGCAGGAAGTGGGCCTCGGCTACATCACGCTGGGGCAGTCGGCAACCACGTTGTCCGGAGGCGAGGCGCAGCGCGTCAAGCTGTCCAGGGAGTTGGCCCGCCGCAGCACTGGGCGGACGATCTACATCCTCGACGAACCAACCACCGGCCTGCACTTCGAGGACGTTCGAAAGTTGCTCGACGTGCTCCATCGTCTGGTGGAGCAGGGCAATACCGTGGTGGTGATCGAGCACAATCTGGATGTGATCAAGTGCGCCGACTGGGTGATCGATCTTGGGCCCGAAGGCGGTGCAGGGGGCGGGCACGTCGTAGCTGCCGGGTGTCCGGAGACGATTGCCGGAGCCGATGACTCAGCGACCGGAAGTTATCTGGCCTCGATGCTGGGCCGAAAGTCGTCGGCGGCAGTTTCATGACACTTGTGTCAATCGGGACACAGCGTGACCGGCGCCAAGTGTGGCTACTGGGCCACACAAGGCCTCCATGTCGAGTAAACACGGTCTGGGGTATCGTTGTTAAGTCTATAATTGTGAATGATTTAGCAGGTTATTCGCCGAGCCAACCGCAGTTGGCAGCGAGATTGCTATGACAATCGTAGCCGGTTTATTGTGATGCCTTCTCAACGCACTCTTCGTCAAGTCACTCTTTGTACGGGGATTGGTCTCCATTCGGGGAAGAAGGTCTCAATCTCCCTCAAGCCTGCGGCCGCGGACACGGGTGTCCGTTTCTTCAGGGCCGACCTCGGAGTGGAGATTCCGGCGCATGTTTCCTGCCTTGGCGGCATCCAGCAACTCCAGACCTGGCTGACGAAGGATTCAGCGTCGGTTGAGACCGTTGAGCATCTGTTGTCTGCCCTCTGCTCATTGGGCATCGATAATGCGTTGATTGAGTTGAATCAGTCCGAGGTCCCCATCATGGACGGTTCTGCCGCTCCGTGGGTGTACCTGATCCAGAGCGCGGGTACCCGTGAATTGGCGGCGCCGCGTCGAACGCTTGAAGTCCTGTCGCCGGTCGAAGTGCGGGACGGAGACAAGCGGATGGCCGTGTATCCGGCCGAAAATTTCAAGGTGACCTACACCATCAATTTTGACCATCCCTTGCTGCGGCACCAGGAGAAGACGCTGGACATTACCGAGCAGGTGTACGTGGACGAGATTGCGCCCGCGCGGACGTTTGGCTTTCTGAAGGAAGTGGAAATGCTGCGCCAGCGGGGTCAGGCGCTGGGAGGCTCACTCGACAACGCGGTGGTGATTGGCGAGACCGGCGTGTTGAACCCGCTTCGGTTCGACGATGAGTTCGTCCGGCACAAGATGCTGGACGCGATTGGTGACCTGGCGCTTGTGGGGCACCAGATTCGTGGGCATTTGGTGGTGCAGCGAGGCGGCCACGCCCTGCATACGGCGTTCGCGACAGAACTGCTCCGGCAGACCGATGCGTGGCGCCTGGTGGATACCAGGGACCCGGTCACGGCTGCCAATGCCATCCGCATCCCGGCCCGTCAGTCAGCCCGTTAGGGCCCCGTCTCAGTCATTCTCTCTGGCTTCTTCGGCCTTTTTCACGAGGCCCATCAACCGGTCGTTTTCGAATCGGTTGAAACTCATGAACAAGCTCTCTTTCAGGTAGATGCGCAGTTCCTCGGTGGTCAACTGATCGATCAGGTGCTGGAATTCCCGTTCGACCTCCTCGAAGCCGTAGTCGAGTTCGGTTCTCCGGACGAGATCTCGCGAAATGGCCTCGATGACGGCCAGAACGTCGCCATCTGTATCGACAGGGGTGCCGGCGCTTGTGGTGATCGTGCGCATCTCAGCCTCCAAAACTGGCCAGGGCCGACGCCTGATCGGCGTGGACTTCAAGGAAGTTGTGGGCGCCCGTCATGGTCAGCATTGTCTCGACCCGTTTCTGCACCCCCGAGAGCTTCAGGTGGCCTCCCGCGGTGCTGGCTTGCCGATACAGGTCCATGAGGCAGCCAATTGTGGCGCTGTCCACATAACTGACGGTGGAGAGATCCACGAGAATCTGTTTTTCCCCAGCGGCGACGAGGGCGGCGACCGCCGTCGCAAAGTCAGACAGGATGGGGTAGGTCAGACGCGTTTCCGTGATGTGAACCACGACTACGCTACCGTGTCGAGAAGTTGTGACATTCATTCAGTTCCTCCGCGCGAAGCCATCGAGCCCGGCGGCCTATTAGATTGCAGACGTCGGATTTGGCGGGCGAGTTCAAGCCGCCCCCGATTGATACGCGATTTTACGGTGCCTTCGGGCAGTCCCAGCTGGTCAGCGATTTCCTGGTAGGAAAACTCCTTCAGGTCTCGCAACGTGACCGCCTGGCTCAATGCCGGAGGCAGTTCGGCAAGCGCCTGCCGGATCAGAGCCTTGAGATCGACCTGTTCGAGCTCCCCAAGCGGCGTCCGCTCGCGCGAGACAGGCGAAAGCTCCGACGCGTCCACGTCCCGAGCCATGGTTGCGCGCTCCTTGCGGACCGAGCGGTAGTGGTCGATGCAGAGATTGCGACCCACGCTGATGAGCCAGGTCTGGAAGTTGGCTCGGCGGTCGAACGTGTGCAGGGCCTTGAAGATCTTGATGAAGATATCCTGAGTCAGATCTTCGGCTTCATCATGCCGCCCGACGAATTTGTAGGCGAGATTGAAGATCTTTCGCCGATGGGTCCGGACAATCTCCTCCCAGGCGGCCTGGTCGCCGTTCAGACAACGAGCGATGAGGATGTCCAGGGCCTCATTTGCGGCGGGTGAGTAATCGTATGACATCAGAGGGGCCGTGCGCCCGGATCATACCGTGGAACGCGGCCTGTCGGCCACTTGCGGCCTCCTGCCCCTGGGCTACAATCACAAGCGCCAGTGCCTGGATTCCATCGTCAAGACCGCACGCTGATGTGTGAGGGCGTGCCCCTGCCGGCGCTGGCCGAAGTGGCGGGCACGCCTTTGCATGTGTACAGCCGACTCGAGCTGCGCACACGCGTGTCCGCGCTGGACACGGCCTTTGCGGCGTATCCCCACGACCTGCACTATGCCATCAAGGCGAACTCGACGTTGGCAGTCGTGCGCGAGATGCGGGCCGGAGGCGCGCATGCCGACGTGAATTCGGGTGGCGAGATTGAGGTCGCTCTGCGAGCCGGGTTCACGCCGGATCAAATTGTGTTCACCGGCGTCGGCAAGACGCACGATGAATTGGTACGGGCCGTGACGCTGGGACTCAAGGCGATCAATGCCGAGTCTCCAGGTGAGATGGAGCGGATCGACGCAATCGCGCGGGCTCACGGGACCACGGCGCGTGTTGCCGTGCGGGTCAATCCCGATGTGGACGCCGGAAGCCATCCGCACATCTCCACAGGTCATCGCGCCAACAAGTTCGGCATGACGCCGACGCAGGCCCACGCCATGGTCACGTCGATGGCTGCGCGCGATCACCTGAAGGTGGTGGGGTTGCATGTTCACGTCGGATCCCAGATTACCGATGCCGAGCCTCTTCGGCGCGGCGCCTCGGCCATTGCCGACTTGGCGATAGCCCTCGCAGCGGAAGGAATCCGCCTGGAGCACCTGGATGTGGGGGGAGGACTGGGGATTGCCTACCAGGCAGCCCAGACTGTCCTTTCGGCAGACGACTACGCGGCAGCCGTCGTGCCGGTCGTGCAAGCCACCGGGTTGCGCCTGGTCCTTGAGCCGGGACGCTGGGTTACGGCGCCGGCTGGTGTCCTGCTGACGCGCATCGTGGACCTGAAGACTCAAGCCGACGGGCGCTGGTTTGTCATTGCTGACGCAGGTATGACTGATTTGTTGCGCCCGGCCCTGTACAGCGCGTGGCATGCGATTGAGGCTGTGGAACGACGGGATGGTCCCCCAATCGCGTGTGATGTCGAGGGCCCCGTATGCGAAACCAGTGATACCCTCGGCAAGGGACGTGAGTTGCCCCCGGTTCTGGTTGGTGACTTGCTTGCGGTCCGGGACACTGGCGCCTATGGCGCGGTTATGGCTTCGAACTACAATCGGCGGACGGTTGCGGCGGAGGTTATGGTGGATGGCTCCGACTGGCGAGTGGTGCGCAAACGGCAGACAGTTGACGACATGTTGCAGTGGGATATGTGAATGCTCATCGCCTTTGAAGGACTGGACCAGAGCGGCAAGGAAACGCAGGCCCGCCATCTCCGCGCGCGTGTCGAGCGTGAGGACCGGAAGGTGCGTCCCATCTCGTTTCCAGACTACGACACCCCGGTTGGCCGTGAGATTGCCGCTGCGCTGGCGGGGGAACGTGAGTTCGGCCCGGACGTGATGCAACTGCTCTACGTCGCCAATCGGTGCGAGTATCGCCCGAAAATCGAGAGGTGGCTCGCGAATGGCGACATCGTGATGTGTGACCGCTATCGAGCGTCCAGCATCGCGTACGGTGAGGCCCAGGGGCTGGACCCCGCGTGGCTCACGGATATCCAGCGCTACCTGCCGCCCGCGACGCTCACCGTTCTGCTCGACATCGCGCCGGAGACGGCCGTGCGGCGCAAGGCGTCCGGGCGCGATCGCTTCGAGCGGGATCTGTCCTTGCTCGCGCGTGTCCGTGAGAGTTACCGGCGGCAGGCCGAGCAGTCTGACTGGATCCTGATCAACGGTGAGGCGTCCAAGGACGACGTGTGCGCGGCGGTCGAGGCCGCGGTGCTGCCGCGGTTGACGCCCCGATAGGCGTTGAGGCACGGGCGGCGGTCAGCGCGCCAACCCACTCGACGCCGGCGTCACGCAAGGCGCCGCCGCACGCGTCCAGCGTCGCGCCCGTCGTCATCACGTCGTCAATCAAGACAACACGTCTCGGGCGCTTTGAGAATGCGCTCGTCCCGGCATACGAGACGGTATAGGCGTGGCGTACATTCCTACGCCGATGTTCACCGCGGAGTCCGGCTTGAGGTGCGCCAAGCGACCAGCGCCGAAGCGGTCGCCACACCGGCAATCCCAGTCGTCGCGCGAGTTCATCCGCCTGGTTGAATCCTCGTCGCAGTCGTCGCCAGGGGTGCAGCGGCACGGGGACGACGGCTTCGGCCTGTGAGAGGAGGTCCCACCCGGCCTGCCGCATCAGGCCGCCGAGCGGGGCGCCCAGCGACTGGTGGCCGCGATACTTCAGCGCCCGCACGATCTGTCGGAGGGCGCCCTCATACAGCCCGAACGCCCGCGCCTGATCGTACCGTGGCGGCTGCGCCAGGCACCGCGCGCACTGGCCGTTCACCTCCGCGAGCGTGCGCCAGGACCGAAGCGGTTCCCCGCACCGGTCACACCATGGCGGCCTGACTATCCGGATCGCGTTCCAGCACTGGCGGCAGACCGCTGCCTCCCGTGCCGGTCCGAGCCGTCGCCGGCAAGCCACGCACGTTGGGGCAAAGAGCGCGTCGAGAACCCAATCGTTCCATGGAGGCTCCTCCATGGGAGGCGATCGTCCAAGAACCTTGCCAGCGTCTTGTTGTCGTCAGCTCAACGCCGGGCCGGCATGACTTCAGGCTAGGCGCAGATTCCGCACCTCACGAGCGCAGTCACGGGGCAGTAACTTCAATCGGCTCCGCGCCGCCCCAGAGACGCTCCAGTGCATAGAAGGTCCGCTGCGCCGGAAGGAAGACGTGGACGATAAAGCTGAAGTAGTCGAGGAGGACCCATTCGCCGCGCCGATAACCTTCGACGAGCGCGGGTTTTTGTCCCTTCGCCCTCAGGCTGGCCTCGATCCCGTCAGCAATGGCCTGCACTTGTTTTACGTTTGCACCGGTACTGATGATGAAGAAGTCCGTAAACGCCGAAGCATCGCGCAGATCAAGCACTGTCAGGTCGATGGCCAGCTTGGCCTGGGCGGCGGCGATGGCGAGCTTCACGTCAGCAGGCAGCCGCGGCTTGGCGGTCCGCTTTTCCGCTGATCGTGGTGCGGTGGATTTGGCAGGACGCGACGCGGCCCGCACAGTTCGAGCGGTCGGGCGTTTGGCCGCCGCCTTGCCGGCCGCCGGTTTCTTGGAGGCCGGGCGTTTGGCAGTTGATGACTTCTTCTTGGCCACGACCTTCTTCGTCCGTTTGGCCGGTGTCCGCTTGGCGGCTGGCTTCACGGAAGTTCGTTTCCTTGCAGTACCTGTGCGCGCCGGCCGTGCAGTCTTGCTCATGCCACTCCTTGGTAGAGGTCGTTCTTCTCGATATAGTCGGCGACCGTCGCCGGGACCAGTCCCGCGAGGGGCCGACCGTCAGACACACACGCCCGAACCTCGGTGGAGGTAATCGGCGCAGTTGGAGCGTCCACCAAGAAGATACTCGGTTGGGACGCCAATTCGCACTCACCAACATCACACATCTTCCCGGCCAGCGCGGGAAGCACGCGGCGCAACGCTGGCGCCGGGTACCCCGGCCGTGAAACCACGACGAACGGACAGCGGTCCAGCAATTGCGGTGCGTCCCTCCATGTCATGATCTCCGCAAACGCATCCGCTCCGGTGATGACGTACACGGCGCGCAGGTCCACGCCGAGACGGGCCAGGCTGTCCAGCGTGTCCATGGTGTACGACGGGCCGGGGGCCGTCAGTTCGATGTCCGAGACCTGAAGCCAGTCGTGGGTGGCCGCCGCCAGTTTCGCCATCGCCAGCCGATGACGGGCTGACGCGAACGGCGCGTCCCGGTGTGGAGGAACGCCGGTCGGCACCAGGTGTACGGTCTCAAGCTTCAGCGCGGCTCGTGCGGCGCGCGCCACGTCGAGGTGGCCGCAATGGATCGGATCGAACGTTCCACCCAGCCAGCCCAGTCGAGGGTGGCTCACTTCGGCTCGGTCTCCGCGTGCGCCGCGACCGCGGCCCACATCGCTTCGAGCAGTGCCGGCAGGCCCTCGCCGGTGATTGCCGAGGCGGGGTACAAGGGGATCTTGAGCTTCTTCAGGTGCTTGGTCAGCGCCTTCAGGCGATCGGGATCATCGAGGGCATCGATCTTGTTCGCGACCGCGATTTGCGGTTTGCTTGCCAGGGCTTCTGCCGTCTCGTCCCCGCTGCCCTGGAACAGTTTCAACTCGCGCCGAATGACATCGAAGTCCTCGACGGGGTCGCGTCCGGAGAAGGAGGAGACGTCGATGACATGCACGAGCACCTTGGTGCGCTCCAGGTGCGCCAGGAATTTCATGCCGAGGCCGTGTCCCTCATGAGCGCCTTCAATGAGTCCGGGGACGTCCGCCACGACAAAGCTCCGGTCATCGCTGAGGCTCACGACGCCGAGGTTGGGCGTCAGCGTGGTGAACGGATAGGCCGCGATTTTCGGCTTGGCGGCCGAGATACGCGAAATCAATGTCGACTTGCCCGCGTTCGGGTATCCGACGAGCCCCACGTCGGCCAGCAACTTCAGGCGCAGCCGGAGGGTCCGCTCTTCCCCAGGGACTCCGGGCTCGTGCCGGCGCGGTGCGCGGTTGGTGGCAGTGGCGAATGCGGCATTGCCCCGGCCCCCCCGCCCCCCCCGGGCCACGAGGACTCGCGCCCCGACCGTGGCCAGATCCCCGAGGGGAATAAGGTCGCCGTCTTCGCTCTTTTCGTAGACAACGGTCCCCGGCGGCACTTCCAGCGTCAGGTCGTTGCCATGAG
>JAHEFO010000198.1 GCA_024640135.1 Acidobacteriota bacterium | reverse complement strand
CCCAGACGGGATCGCCACCACCCCATGTTGTCGGCGTCAAGCACGGCATCACCCAGGACGATGCGCCCGGACGCCGGGGCCAGCAGCCCAGTCAGCAGATCGGCCACGGTCGACTTTCCGGCACCCGAGGGACCGATGATCGCGGTGGTCCTGCCGAGCGGAATTCGCAGATTCACGTCGTGGATTTCGCCGCCGTCGGTCCGCGTCGCGTAGGCGAAACTGACGGACTCGAAAACGATGTCGCCCTCCAGGACTCCCTGATCGCCATCGCTTGACAGGGCGCGCGTCAGCGGCTCGGCCTGCGCTTCGGCCTCTGAGGCCAGCCGCTGGATTCGCCCGTAAGCGGGCAAGGCGTGGAGCAGGCTCTGCAAACCGAACTGAAACAACGACATCCGTGGGACGAGCCGGGCGAAGATGATAATCAGCAGCAGCAACGCCGTGGCCGGCAAGGCCAGCCATGTCAGCGTCACGTAGACCACCAGCGCCGCCAAGGCCGCTGCCGCGATCTGGGAGCGCATCGATACTTCCGCGTAGTTCCAGCTCGCGTCGACTTCCACCCGGGCCACCTGCTCACTGAATGACCTGAACGCGTCCTCATGAGTGGCCTCGGCGCGGTAGCTTCTGGTGGTCTTGATGCCTGCCATGTGTTCCGATGCCACTGACACCAAACGAGCACTGGTGTCGGTCAGGGTCTGTCCCACGCCCCTGGAACGGCCTGACAGGCGCCAGAGTGATCCAAACACGATCAGGCCGCAGGTGATGGCGATGAGGGTCGCCTGCCACGAGACACGGAGCGCAATCAGCACGAGGACGCCAGTCACCAGGGCCTGTGCGGACATCTGGATCAACTGGATCACAATCATGGCAGCGCGGCCGACTTCGTCGGTCAGTGCGTGAATGAAATCCGACATTCGGAGGCGCGTGATGTACTCGTACCGGGCGCGGACGAAGGCCCGGTACAGCCGCATCCGAAGGTGGTGACCAAAGCTCTGCGTAATCGCCGATAGATTGACGGCTTGCCACCGCCGCAAGGCGGCCCTGGCGGCAGTCACCAGGACGAACATCACCAGCAGCGCCCGCAGATCAGGGTCGAGCCCGACGCTCGCGAACGCAGACCGGACGCTGGCGCCCATGCCTCCGATGTCGCCGTCACCAAATCCGGCGACGGCCAGCAACGGGACCAGCACCATGATGCCGACACCCTCGGTCAGCATGATCAGAACGATCAGGCCTGTCGCCAGAATCAGCCGTGCACGAAGGATGCCGAACAACTCGGCGATGCATCTGCGCAGAGTGGTCAGCGCACTCTCAGCGGCGGCCATCGTCAGCAGGCGCCAGCATGGAGTAGTCGGCGGCGGTGCGCCCCCCGATCAGAATGCGGCCCTCACCCTCGAGCCACGCATGAGCTTTGAACCCGGCGTGATCTTTGGCGACACCGAAGCGGAGTTCGGCGATACCGCCCGCGCGCCGAATCAACCAGCTTCCGGCCAGCGCCTGGACCAGACAGGTCGCGGCGGGCACCAGCGTCGATGCCCGCGTAATCGACCTGGCGATCTCAGCTGGCGTCGCACGACCCGGGACCTGGGCAGCCGGCTTGATGAGCCACGCCTCGACACGGCGATACGGCAGCACCCACAACAGAATGCGAACCAAGGTCAACGCGAGCCAGGCCTGGACTACCAGCCGGCGCTCGAGCCTTGAGTATCCCAGGAACTTGCGGACCATTCGCATCTGGCTAACATTAGCAGAAGACCTGACTGACCAATTTCTTCGGGTGTCAGGCAAAAAAAGGGCCGTCTGATCGCCGAAAAGGCGCCCAGACGGCCCGCACGAATCCTGGCTACCAGGACAATGAGTGATTAGGGCTTATTGGTGCTCATCATCATGTCGTCTTCACCGGACGCTTGCGTTCCGCCGGCCGTCAGATGCCGAATGTCGCCGTACACCACCAGTTTCGGTGTCTGGTATTCACGGCGGTCGGATCGGATCACACTGTCCTTGTGCTCATTCTTCATAGTCGTCTTTCGCGGCCCCAGTTAGAAACTCAGTGAAAAGGCTAGTACAAGTCCTCCCTGAAGTCAATTCTCACCCGATCCCGGGTCGCACCGAGGCTCTGCGTATCCAGCCCGCAAGCGCAATGGCCTCATACACCCGGCCCTCATCCGACTCATCTCCCTGACTGAAACCGCGCCAGGCGTCCGTCAGGGACCTTTCGTCCACAAACGGCTCCAACGTCTCGAAAACCCTGCTCCGGTCGAAGGCCGTGCGGTCGCGCCGTATCTTCATCAATGCCCGGAGGAAAGACCACCCGATGTGCCCGCCGAACCGTCTCCACAGGACCGTCTCGGGCAATCGCCCAGCCATGGCTCGACGCAGGATGACCTTCGGCCAACCGCCCTCAATCCGCTGACTCCCGGGCAACGTCAGGCAGAACGCCACGACCCGCCTGTCAACGAAAGGGTCCAGCGCCTCCACCCCCGCCGATGCGGCCAGGCGACCGTAGCGTTCGCGCCCAGCCGTCAGGCTCGGGTGAATGACCATGGCGCGCTCGCGTCGATAGTCAGGGATCCACCCCTGCTGTCTCCCCGTGGTCACGTCGAGTGTGCGCAGGCGGTCGGTCAGCGAGACCCGTCTCGCCAGATCGCGACTGATGAGCGAATTCCGTACGCATGCGGCGGAGCGCCACGACCGGAAGACCTGGGTTCGAAGCTGTCGAGCGACGTTCGGCGTGAGCGCAATGCCCACGTCGCGGAACGTCGTGGCCAGCGTGGAATGGGCACCCTGGAAGCGAGCCATTCCTCGTGACTCGGCCAAGCCGGCCATCACGCGCCCCTGCCTCATCAACCGGATGGCATGAGTGCCTGCGCTGAGCACCACGTCGCTGGCGGCGCCATCCAGCAGGACGCGCACGCCCTGATGACCGGCAGACAGATACAAGCACCGGGCGATCACCATCGACCTGTCAAACGGCTCCTCAAGATCCCAACCTGCGTCTTCAAGTTCAGGCAGCAGCGGCTCCAGTGCGCTGTAGTCGACGAGATGCGGCTTCAGTCCATCCATCTCAAGGACCGCCCGAATGGAGCGACTCTCGATGCAGGCCTCCGCATCCGGACTCACGCCGGAAAACGTCCGCAGCGGCAGCCGGCCGTCCAGCGCCAGAAGATCTCTGGCGACAGCCACGACCGATGAGGAATCAAGTCCCCCGCTCAACAGGACTCCCGCTGGCCCGACGCTGCGCAGCCGCGACCGGACCGCCTCGGTCAGCACTGCCCCCATGGCCTCGGCGTAGGCTGCGTTGGAGGACAGCTGCAATTCGGCCCCAGGCTCGAGCGTCCAGTAGCGGCGCAGCGTCAGGCCACTGGGCGTGACCGTCAGAGCATGGGCCGGCGGGAGGCGGAAGACCTCGTTGAAAAACGTGCTGGTGTAGTCAATCCACTCCAACTGGGGCACGAGGTAGTCGGCGACGCGACCGTCGTTGATCTGGCAGGGCACCTGCGGCAGCACCAGAATCGCGCGCGGTTCAGACGCAAAGGCAAGAAGGCGCCCCGGCACATGGTGATAGTAGAAGGGGCGCATACCGAACTGGTCGCGCGCACAGAACATCGCGCGCCGCTTAGGGTCCCAGATGGCAAAAGCAAAATCGCCCAGGAGTTGGGCGACGCCGTCTTCACCCCACTTGAGGTAGGCCTCGACAATCAGTTCCGCATCACCGATGGCGGTGACTCTTTCGGACAGGCCCGTTGCCGCGAGCAGTTCCTCGCGGTTGTCCAGCCGGACATCGGCCGTGATGATGCAGCCCGACGCCTGATGCGTGAAGGGCTGGCGCTCGAAAGCCAGCTCAGGGGTGGTCGTCAGGAGGGTATGTCCGACCCCGGCGCAACCCTCAGACCACACGCCTGTCCGGTCGGGTCCGCGCCGTTGGAGCAGGGACGCCATGGCCGCCAGGTCGGGGCCGGTCACGGGTGCGCCGTCCAGATTCATGAGGCCGAGGATTCCGCTCACGGCTTGTCATCATATCCGGCGCCGCAGGGGATCGGCTTCAAGGGGCGCCCGCCGGCAATCCATCGTACTGAAACGACTGCGAATCCTGTGGTTCGAAGTCGCGCGCGAGAATCACCCGCAGCGAAACCACGTCAAACAAGAGCTCAGCGTGTGCTCTCCTGGCAGCTGCCCGATTGGATTCGGCCTCGAGCTTCTTCAGCATCACGCGGTATAACCCCCCCAGAGACAGGGGCTCCCTGGTGTCCGCGTAAGCTGAGATGCCGGCACGCACGCGATCTCGGAGATCGGTCGCCAGGACGATGAGCGCCGAGGCGTCGTCGTGCGTCACTTCGCCCGCCTCATAGCGGCGCAAGAGCCGACATCGATAGGTCCGGCAGGCGGCAGGTCTGCCGTCGTAGATCCTGCACGCCCCTGCCCTCGATGCGCAACACGGTTGCGGGAACTGCACGACGTCGTTCCTGGTGGTCAGCACAAAGCCTGCGGCCGTCAGAGATTCACGACGGTCGCCCGGCCTGAGATGCACCGCGAGGTACATCGTTCCATCGCAGCACAATCCGCAGCCCACGCAAATACCCGTCACCGCTCCTCCTCGATCGACCTGCGCGGTCATCTTATGCCGTCCGCCAGCGGCGAAGGGTTCCGCCCACGCGGACGGCCGGGTCCCGCTCCCGTCTAGACCGCCTCAGCGCGCGGGATCAACCCGGATCACCTGGCTCCCCGAAAGACGCGTGAATGCGAGGCCCTCTTGAACGTGCCGGCCCAACGGAGCCAGGGCACGCAAGTCGGCCAGCGACCAGTCGCCACGATTCGGGTCGGGGACAGGAAGCTCCGCGAGAAACCGGATGCCACGAGCCTTGATATAGGCGACATGGTCGAACCTACCCCGGGTGACGAACCTCAGCGCCAGGGGATCCGTTCGCCCATCCAGAGCGCAGACCACGAATCGGTCGTCGAGCCAATAGCGCGCCTGCACCTCCCGGTAGCCGACGGCGATGGGCAACTCGGTTGGCGAGCCCATCTCCGCATACAACGCCTCGCTGATGTTCCCCCGCTCCGCTGGCGCCCGCATCACGCGAGAGAGTTCGTCGTGCAGGCCGCTGGCAAACCGCGCGCGCGTCTCGAGCGCAAAGACAAGACCGAGGATCGTCGCCAGAACGAGAACGGCCCTTCGTCCCGAACGGAGGCCTGGAACAACAGCCGGCAGTCCCCGCCGCTCCCAGAGCCAGCGCGCGCCCATGATGGCGATGATCACAAACGGAGGCATCACGAACATCAGGTATCTCGCGAGGTGAGCCGCCCCGAGAACCGTACTGTAGAGCATGAAAAACACGCTCACGAGCAGGACGAGAAACCCGGTGGCCACGGACACCGAATCCGTCCCGGTGCGCCGATTCCTCGTGACCCAGATACCCGCTATCCACATAAGGGTCAGTGGGAAATACGCGGCGAAACGGAGGAAGACCTTCGTGTTGATGGGGAAGAACCCAATCCAGAAGGCGTCCATGGAACCAATCGTCATTCTGGCCCGGCCCGACGATGGCAGGAAGTAGCCGGTGTACCCGTAGTGAAACGCCACCACGAGGCTTGTGACGAGCATGAATGGCACAAGGAAGGCACATGACCGCCTGGCGGTCATCAACCAGGTTGTCCCCGCGCGGAGGGATCGGAACCCGCGGTGCATGAGCGCGAGCACGCCGAGTGCGAAACCCTCCGGACGCAGCCAGACCAGAAGGCCAAGAGCCCCTCCGAAGACGGCTTCCTGCCAGAACATGCGACCGCCCGGCTTCACTGGGGCGACGTCGAACCACCCGGTCCCGACGGCCACATGCACCCACGCCAGCACACTGACCGCGAAGAGTCCGTTCTCCATTCCACCCGTGGCGTTGAACACGGAGCCAGGGATCACGCCGGCTACGAACGCGGCGACCCACGCCCAGGCGCCCGCCAGACCCAGTCGCCGCGCACACAGGAACACCATCAGGCTCAGGCCGTACCACGCCAAGAAATTGACCACCGTGACCGCCACGGGCACCACGGCCGCGGGCAGATACCGGAAGAGTACGGCGACCATCAACATGAACCCCGGGCTGGTCACGCCGGGCGAGGTCTCACCGTGGTTGAACTCGAAGAATCTCCCGGCTGCCGCGTTGGCGCCGTAGACCAGGTGGATCTCGGCATCCCCCGCATACATGCCCAAGTACAACATCGGGTGGAGCAGCAACACGGCCACGAGAAGCACGCGGACCAGACGGGACACGCTCCGGATTGTAAGGCCTGCGATCGGCGCAGCATCGCTGAGGGCCGAATGCGGGCGACGCCCATCGTGACTCCAGGCGATTCGCATTCGACTACCATTAACCGGATGGCACGATTTGCAGGGCCGCGGACCGCGTTGCTGCCGGCATTTGCAGACAGCGACCTGCCGTTGCTCCAGGGCACGCTCGACGGGGGTGGTCCAGAGCTGGAAGATCTGATTCTCAGACACCAGTTGGGACCGTTGTGGCACCACCACACGAAAGCGGCCCCTTTCGCCAAAGCGCGCGTCAAGGCGGCGATGGTCTACCTCAGACAACTGGCGGCTCTGCAGGCCATCGACGATCTCTTCACGCGGGCGGGAATCGTCTACACCATCATCAAGGGCGCCGCCACCCGTGAACTCATCTATGCGCCCCCGGCTCTGCGCGTGAGCGCCGACCTCGACATCCTCGTGGCTCCCGACCAGCGCGTGGAGGCGGCGCGCGTGCTCATGGCATCAGGGTACAAGCTCCTTATCAAGGCATCGAATGTCAGCCACGAGATCCTGCTCACAAACGACCTGGTGGGGGTCGACTTGCACTGGGACATCCTGCGGCCTGGCCGGACGAGGGTCCCGATCGTGGATGGCCTGTTGACACGCCGTCAGCGCCACAACGGCCTCTGGATGCTCTCCGATAGTGATGCGTTGTTCCTGATGCTGGTCCACGGCGCGATCAGTAAACATGTGGCCATGACAGGAATGGGCCTGCATCGGGTGGCGGACATCGCCCTCTGGTGGCAGCAGCGCCCCGTTGACTGGCCTGTCCTTCACGACCGTCTCGCGGCGACCGGCCTCAAGACGGCGGCCTGGACGACGCTGACGTGGGTGCGGATGTTGTCGCCGACAACGTTCGGTCCCCTTGTCGAAACGGCGATCGACTCGGTCCGGCCGAGCGGGCCCCGGGCCGCCTATTTGCAGTCATGGCTCAACCGGGATCTCCCGGCACGACTGGCGCATCTGCATGCAGCACGACTTCTGGCGTTTTCGATGTTCCTGCACGACAGGCCGTCAGACGCCTGGTGCGCGCTGAAGGGATGGCAGGCGGCGCGGATGACCAGCGCGACGGATGCGCTGGTGTTCGGGAGTCTGGCAGATTAGAATCGGTCGCGAGTCTCGGATTCCAGGCACAGGCCAGCCAGTATCGCGCCGACGTCCTCTGGCGGCCACACGAATTAGGGAGCTGCCTGGAGGGCCTCTGCGCTGACAACTAGTCGCCTTTGTGGAAAAGTTCTGTCACGGCAGCTACCTGTATCTTCCGTCGGGCCCAAGAGCGCTCGCTTACCTTCTTCGGCAACGACAACACTGGCTGAGTTCAACCGGGTCGTAGTTCTGGATGGAGGAATCGAACAACCGACTGAAGGAACGATGCCGCTAGCCAGCGGAAGAGTGACAAACAACTGATTAGCGGCCCTGCAATCGTCTGGAGGACCGTCCGAGCAATCTGTAAAGTAGACCAAGCGATCCGTCGTGTCGGGCCTGCCTGACACTCTTAGTACTCGATACGAGAGGTGATGATCGTGAGTAAGATGCGTTTTCGCCTGCTACTGCTCGCCAGCGTGACACTCGCCGCCTTTCTCCTGTCTCTTGAGGTTACAGAACCCTTTGTAGGTCTTCATGATTTCAACTCCGCCTACATGA
>JAHEFO010000197.1 GCA_024640135.1 Acidobacteriota bacterium | reverse complement strand
GTCTGGAGATAACGCAACCTGGCCGGCGTAGATCGGCGCAATGGGCAACGGCGTGATGACGTCATTCGCGATCCAGACCAGTTGCTTCAGGCCCGCTTCGGTGCCGAGGCTGTAGGCCAGGATGCCCGTGCGGGACACGTCATAGAACGCCGCGCCGGTCATCTGCATGGACGACGTGCCCACGCCTTCGACGACCAGAACGGCGCTGCCTGTTGGTTCCAACGTGCCGTCGTCAACTGGTTGCGCGAAGAGCGCCCCATTGCGCGCGTAGATGACGTACCCGGGCACCCATCGGCCGTCGTGCCCGGCGGGGACGAGGACGCGCGATTCTTTCGACGACAGCGAAACTGCCACGACCTCCGCGTCGTTCCATCCATTGACCCGCGCGGCACGGGTGAAGAGGATCCAATCCCCGCTCAGCCGCTGCGGCCCGTGGGCGAGTTGCCCGGCGTCGATGGGCAGCACCTGCTCCAACGTTCCTCCGCCTTCGGCGATACGCCACACGCCTTCTGCGCCCCGGCCGACGTAGATGTACCCATCGTCGGCCCACGACATGCCGAGGGGCCGGCTTGGCATCGCACCCACGGCCAGCACCGCTCCGCCCTCAATCGGCGTGCGCTTGATCTGACCGCTCGACCAGAACGCGATGTCCTGGTTGTCTGCGGAGACCGCCGGGTCCCTGGCCCCCGTCGTCCCGGGCAGTAACTGGTCAACGAGTCCATCGAGCGGTCGCACCGTGAGACCGGAGTCTTCGATGCGCACCACGACACGTCCATCGGGCGACATGGCGATCGTTCGGTTGAACGTTGCGGAGAGGCCGTCCGACGGAATCTCGAAGCGAACGACTTCGCGCGATACATCCTCCGCCGGACTCAGGTATCGTCCCGCGGCCAGCGCCGCGATCGCGGCAACGACGATGATGGCGAGCCACCAGACCGGCGCGAGGACTGGCCTGGCGGCGACAGCGTTCGTGGCCGGCGCGGGCACGGCCCCGCCGCGCTGTGCGAAATCACGAAGGTCCACGGCCAGGTCATCCGCGTGCTGATATCGCCGGGCCGGCTCCTTGGCCAGGCACTTGCGGATGATGCGATCGAACTCGGTCGGCAGGTCTGGGCGCAACTCAGCCGCCGGCTGGGGATCGTCGTGGAGGAGGTGCGCCACCACTTCGGCCACGCTCCGGCCGGCGAACGGTCGCTGGCCGGTCGCCGCCTCATACAGAATGCAGCCCAGCGCAAAGATGTCCGTGCGCCGATCGACAGGCTGTCCGGCCGCCTGCTCCGGCGACATGTAGCCGGCTGTGCCCATGACCGATCCCGCCATGGTGCCCAGGACCGTTGGCGATTCGGCGTTGCTTGATGCCGCACCCACCGGCTCGGTCAACTTCGCCAATCCGAAGTCGAGTACTTTGGCATGACCGTCGGCGGTGACCATCACGTTTTCCGGCTTGATGTCCCGATGGACGATGCCCGTGCGATGGGCGGCCGCGAGACCATCGGCCACGCCGGCGGCGATCGACGCCCATTCGCGAAGGGGTTTGGTCTGTTGCGTGTCCAGTGCCTCACGCAAGGTCGTGCCAGAGAGGTATTCCTGCACGATGTAGCGGGTGGTGCCCTCCGCGCCGATGTCGTGCACCACCGCGATGTTCGGATGGCTCAGCGTCGCGGCGGCCCGCGCTTCCTGTTCGAAACGTGACAGCCTGTCAGGATCGGCCGAGAAGGTCGCGGGAAGAACCTTGATAGCCACCTCGCGACCCAGGCGCGCATCCTGTGCGCGATAGACCTCGCCCATGCCGCCGGCGCCGAGGGCGCTGATGATTTCGTAGGGACCGAGGCGGGTGCCGGGAGAAATTGGCATGGGTAGAGGGATTATGCCTTACGTTTGCTGAGTGCTGAGTGCTGGGTGCTGGGTGCGGGGTGCTGAGTGCTACGTGCTACGTGCTGGGTGCTACGTGCTCAGTGCTGGGTGCGGGGTGCTACGTGCTGGGTGCGGCTGCGGGGAGCGTCCACGCACGGCCTCCTGCATGTCCTGAAGCATGAGTCACGCTTCACGCTTACGCCAGGTCGGCTCTCTGGTAGTAGCCGGTCAGCCCGGTCCAGTAGAGCCGCTGCGACGCTGCCCACGCCATTGTGAGCACGATCAGTTCGACCAGTGGGCTGGTGATGATCGCGGCTACCGCAGAGGTGCATACCGCGACGATGAAGACGAAACCGACGAAACCGAAGACCAGTCCGACCAGCGTGTTGCCTGTCCTCCGTCGCGTGGCTTCCCCGAGGTGCAGCCGGCCCCAATGCCCCAGTGGCATCAGGATCAAGGTCACCAGCAGGACTCGAAAGTAGTACGGCATGAAGTCAAACCGTGGCTCGAATCCGATCAGCCACCCGACGCCGTGTCCGATCACGAAGAACGTGAGGCCGACGCCAACCGTGAGAATCGCCGCGTCAACGAGACCGCCGCGATAGTCCACACGGGCGCGCTGGAGCCGTGAGAGCGGGTGGAACACGGCGCCGCTGAGCGCGACCGGCCTCAGCAGGGCCATGGCGAGACCCGCGGCGGCGATGACGATCAGGACCATCCCATAGGGGCCGCCCTCCTGGCCAAATGGCGCAACATGTGGCGAGCGAAACAGCGCGTCGTAGAGCGAGCGCCCCACAGCTTCGACGTAGTTGAATTCACCCTTGTCGATCCAGGCAGAGAGCAGGACGAGGAGCAGGAGGCCCCACGCGCCGTTGATCGCCTTCACGAGCCCCATCCGCCCCAGACCGCCGTAGGTCTCGTGGATGGCGGCCCGGACCCAGGGCCAGGAATCGGGTCCGAGGTAGCCGGCGCGCCAGGCCGTTCCCTGCGCGCGGCGCTGGGCCTGCTTCTGACGCTCGTAGTCCTGCGAGCGCTCGAGGGCAAACCGGCCCGGGAGTGGCTTGGTGGGGCGGCCCGGCTTGCGTCGGAAGGTGGAGCGGGCGAACAGTCTGCGGAGTCCCCAGGTCCCGACGCCGCACGAGATGAGGGCTGCCGGCCACGGGTGATCGCCTGCAAAGCCGGCCACGTCCTGCGACCGTGCCGTCAGCACCAACAGCACGAGCGCGTTCAGGCCTGTGACCCACCTCGACAGCGGGTCCAGCAGGACACCGGCCGCGCAGTACGCGCCGCAGCTCAGCGCGAACATCAACGGAAGGCCCAGCGATGACACCGAGGAGACCAGCCCCACCGTCAGGGCCGCCACGACAAGCCCGGCCATCACAAACCCGAACGCGAGGCGCGGCCGGACACGGGGCAACTGGTACGCGAAGCTTGTGTGCTGGAACTCCTGGATCACCCCGCCGAAGAGCCAGCCGGCGGCGGCAGGGTAGCCGACGAGGGCGATGAGTCCGGGGTCAAGCAGGGCGGCCACGGGACGCGCCTCGGGTTGGGCGAGTCCGACGACGACGACCGAGAGCCAGAGCAGCGTCAACGCCCCGATCCAGAACACCGAGGCGCGGGCGATCAACAGGAAGAACGGCCGCAGCAGGGTCATGACGGATCTTCCCTGACCAGCAACGGGAACATCTCTTCGAGATTCAGTGGATGCACGGTGATCTCGGCTGCATGCGCTGCCCGGAATGCCGCCACGTCCGCGGCGCTCTGACGAACCACCAGACGAGCCTGACGTCCGCTGACCTCCTGTGCGAGGACGTACGGCTCAGAGAAACGCGCCGGTAACGCCCCGTCGGTCGAGACGATTCGCCATTCCGAGTACCTTTCCTTCAGTTCATCCAGACTGGCATCGGTCACCACGCGCCCCTTGTCGAGACAGACGACCCAGTCGACGATGCGTTCCACGTCGCGCAGCACGTGGCTCGACACGAGAATCGTCGCCTCATCCTCGCGCACCAACTCGAGCAGGAACTCGAGCAGCCGCCCTCGCACGATGGGATCGAAATCGCTCACGGGCTCGTCGAGCACGAGCAGGTCCGGGTGATGACACACGGCCAGAATGACCGCCAGCTTCTGCAGGTTCCCAGCGGAGAGCGTGCCGACGGTCTTCGTGCTGTCGAGTTCAAGCGCCGCAAGCAGCTTCTGCTCGCGCCCGGTGTCCCAGGCCGGGTAGAAGCAGGAGACATAGCGAAGGTGCTGCTCGACAGTCATCCAGTCCAGCAGCCGGATCTCCTGTGGGACATAGCCGATGTGGATCAACTCGTCATGCCTCAGCGCGTGACTGGGGCGGGCCAGGGTCGTCACGGTCCCCTCATTGGGCAACTGGAGCCCCATCAGGTGCTGGATCAGCGTCGTCTTCCCGCTGCCGTTCCTGCCAAGCAGTCCCACGATCGATGGACGCCCCACCCGCAGATCGATCCCGTCGAGGGCCGTCACCGTGTCGAAGCGCTTGGTCAGTCCATGAATCTCGAAGGCGTATGCCATGACCTACCTCTTCTTCCTGTTCTCCAGCAGCCGGCGAAACACCGTGATTGCCGCGTCTGTCTCGAGGTCGAGCTGCCGTACTTTGGTGGCGACCGGACGCAGCGCCTGTTCCAGTTGTTCGAGTCGTGTCGCGCGATCGGGCCGCGCCCGCACCACGTGCGGCCGTCCAGGCCGTCGCTCCAGCACACCGTCCTCTTCGAGCAGGCTGAAGGCCTTGCTGATGGTCATCGGATTGACTCCGAGCGAGGCTGACAGCGCGCGCGTCGAGGGGATCTCCTCGCCGGCCGTCAGCAGCCCGCTGGCGACGCCGAAGCGAATCTGGTCCACAAGTTGCCGGTAGACCGGAATGCCGCTGTGCGTGTCGACGACGAGGATCATTGACGTGGGCGTCTTGGTGTATTAGGCATTTAATACACCACAACTTTAGGTCGACGAGGTGTATTTGTCAAGTAATACAGTTGCGGCGACGCTCTGGGTCGCACACCGGCGGCGCCGTGGCGCCTGGCACTGACGCCGGCGCCGGGGTCCGCTACAATCTGCACATGATGCACAGACGAGTCCTGCTCTTCTCAGTCCTGGCGTTGACGCTGACGCTGACGTTGCCGCTGCCGCTCGGCGCGCGGCAGACCGCGGCGACAGCCGCGCCCGAGTACGGACCGGCCGCGGGGACGCTGGTGATCATCGGCGGCGCCATGAGCAACAATTTCGGCGTGCCGCAGAAGTTCATCGAGCTGGCTGGTGGTCCAGACAAGAAGTTCGTGATCGTGCCGACCAACGGCGGCAACAAGACCGCCGACGGCACGCCGCGTGAGTATCAGGCCGAGACGGTGCTCGCGCCCTGGAAGACGCGCGGCCTCACCAACGTCGTGATGCTGCACACCTGGGATCCCAAGGTGGCCGACACCGCGGAGTTCGTCGCGCCGCTCCTCGACGCCGATGCCGTCTGGTTCGATGGCGGACGGCAGTGGAATGGTGTGGACTCCTACATGGGCACGCGCGCGCTCCGGGAGTTCTGGAACGTGCTCAACCGGGGCGGCGTCATCGCCGGCAGTTCGGCGGGGGCCACCATTCAGGGCGATTACCTCGTTCGCGGGGACACGTCGGGCCCGAACGTCATGATGACCGAGGAGCCCACGCATCAGCGCGGGTTTGCCTTTCTGAAACAGTCGGCGATCGACCAGCACATCAATACGCGTAATCGATGGGACGACCTGATCCCGGTCATTCAGAAGTATCCGCAGTACCTGGGCATCGGCCTCTCCGAAGACACCGCGATTGTCGTGACCGGCGACACGTTCGAGGTCATCGGGCGCTGGAAGGTGACCGTGCACGACAACACGCATGCCTATCAGCCGTGGGAGAAACCCTACGACCTGCTGAACGTCGGCGATGTGTACGACATGAAAGCGCGAAAAATCGTCAAGTACGGCAACGGCGCCAACCCCGCGCGCGGCAGGGGTCGGGGCGGGCAGCGGTGATGTACAGTCTTCGAGCCACCCAAGAAGGAGAGTCCGATGTCCGACCATGACCAGCGGGTTCGTGCGATTGAGGATGCCCTTGTGTCGGCGAACGCCGAGTTGGCCGACCGGTTCACCGCGCTTGATGACGGGACCGCCAGGGCCAGCCCAGCGGGCGCCTGGAACCCCTCACAGATCGTCTGGCACGTGGCGAAGACGACCAGTTTTCTTGCCGGAGCCCTCAGTGGAGCGGTGCCGGAGATGGTGATTCCCAGGACCGCCGGATTCATCGAACAGCTCAAGTCGTTGCCGATGGCAGACAAGGTCAAGACGTTCCCGATGCTGGAACCGCCCGTGGAGGTCAGCTGCGAGGAGTGCCTGCGTCAGCTTCGAGAGAGCGAGTCGGCGATGCTCGACGCGGTCAGGGCCATTACGCCAGATCGCGCCGGCTCGGATTGCGTCCAGATGCCCTTCGGCGTGGCGTTCTCGCTCTATGAACTGGGCGAGTTCACCGTCGCGCATGTCCGTCGCCACCTCGGGCAAATGGAGCGTACCGTCACTCCGAGCTGAGGGCTCGTGGCAGGATCGCGACACAGCCCGGAAGTACAACACCGGCGCCTATGCCGTCCCTGTCCGCTGGCGGGGCCTGTCCTGTTTGCGGCGATTCGGTCCGCCCTGACGCTGGTGCCCCGCTGGCCACACTGCTGCCCGCCCGACACGCCGTGCTCGTGGACCCCGGCATCTGCCCCGCGAGACTGAAGAGCGCTTCAGCGAGTCTCGATACGCCGTACGACCACCGCGCCGCCGTACTTGACGTGTGGACAATCACGCGCCAACTCGGCTGCGACTGCGTCATTGGCCGCGGTCACGACGAAATATCCGGCGACCGACGCGAGAGCCGCCAGCCTCTCAGCCGGGGCCACACCGACGCTTTCGGCCTGATCGGTCAACTCCTCACCGCTCACGGGGGTGCCTTGCCGGGACAACTGATTCGCCCACGCGGCATATTCGGCGGTCCTCGCGGCCGGGTCGTCGGCAGGCTGGGCCGTGCCCGTGAGCAGGAGCAGGTATCTCGATCCGGCTACCGGCTGAGCCGGCGTCGTGCCCCGGAGAAGGTGACCAGTCGCGGCGCCGGTGGCGAACAGCGCGATTGACGCCGCCAGCAGCATCGTACGTGACCAGACGGGCGACTGACGGATCAGGCGTTCACGTCGCAAGGCCTCGACCACTCGCGCCTCGAGTTCGTGGCTGGGCGACGGCCCGTTTCGAAGTTCGT
Organism: Acidobacteriota bacterium; assembly: GCA_024640135.1. GTDB lineage: Bacteria > Acidobacteriota > Vicinamibacteria > Vicinamibacterales > SCN-69-37 > SYFT01. The sequence continues at coordinate 838 of JAHEFO010000197.1, read as the reverse complement.
TGGTGCCGGCAATGGGGCCATCCAGGGAATCGACGGGATCGTGAGTGTTGTTCATGTCTACCTCTGTCGAGCTGACGATGGCGGGGCGAGCGTCGCCCTGAGCCTCCGCCGTGCCGAGAACAGCTGACTCTTTGATGTGCCGGCAGTGACTCCAAGTGCTTCCGCGGTTTCTTCGTGCGTGAGCCCTTCCACATCGTGCAGCACGAAGACGTCACGCATGCCAGACGGCAGCAGCGCCACCGCGCGTTCAAGATCAATCTGGAGATGCGGAGTCTCGCGTGGCGCGGCAGGTTCCGCCGCATCAACTTCGATGCCGACGTCGTTCAGCGAGCGGGCTTGTCGGCGACGGAACTCATGCAGGCAATTCACCAGAATGCTGATCAACCACGTGCGAAGCGCCGACTGGAAACGAAAGCGTTCCAGCGTGCGGGCTGCTCGCAGCCAGGTCTCCTGCACCGCGTCGTCCACGTGCTCCGCCACCCCTCCCATGCGCCAGGCCATCCGGAACAGGGCAGGGGTGTGCGCACGATAGAGCGCCACGAAACTGGCCTCATCGCGACGGGAGAGGTACGCCTGGACCAGACGTCTGTCGTCTTCAGCCGATGGTGGTGAATGCGGACTCGACATGTCACATCAGTGCCGCCAGGCGGCTAAAAGGTTGGATTCTATCGCGGCCCAACCCTGTGCCCGCCTTTCCGCACTGACGGGGTGAGGAGCACACACCATGCACATGAACACACGAGCGACCACCGCAGCCTTCGCCATCGCCCTGGCTTCCGCGGGTTGGACAGCCTCCGCGCGGCAACCAGTCCCGGCTATTGACTTCAGACCTGAGTTG
>JAHEFO010000196.1 GCA_024640135.1 Acidobacteriota bacterium | reverse complement strand
ATGCCACAGTTAACTCCAAGTGTTTGGATGAAGTCGCGAGAATCTCAAACAACTCTCAGCAAATGTCAGGGAGAGCTCATGGGCTTGAGTATTTGAAGACAGGCTAATACGAGGCCGACCCACAGGGAGGCAGCACAGATCAACGGAAGCCAATAGCCGATCCAGCGACGCTAGCTGCGAGCCATAAACCATCGCCACCCCACAGGCACAAGCTTTTTGCGTGCTTCTTCCGTATCAAGATCGTCGGACTCCTTGCATCCGTTTCCAGGCCGCTTTGTGAGAACAGCAAGGATTGCATCCAGTCGGTATTGTGCTTTGGCTACCGGCAACGAAAACAATGTGCAAACAACAGCTCCCATGAAGAGTGCCGCCTTGAAATTGGCGGAAACGGTAGTGGTATATGCACCAGCCACGATCAACGAATAGAACACCAGAAGGAAGTTGAACCGCTGGCAGAGCAGATTTTCGATAAATTGCCGCTCCTGATTCAGGTCCCATGATGACGGCGAGTCGACTTGTTTCGGACTGCTCGATCCTGCGTCGTGTCCGTCCTGCGTAGTCATTGAGAGCCCCCGGTTCCACGTCGATCTGATTGTCCGCCTAGACAGTATGACTTCGGTTTCGTGAACGGTTGACCTCCGGCACAATTCGCGGGTTGGTCCCGTTGGGACCAGAGCCGCCCACGGTCTCGTTCACCGTCACGTTCACCGGAGGTCAACCATGACAGAGCCTACACCCCTTTACGTTGGTCTGGACGTTCACAAGGATTCGATCGCCGTCGCCCACGCGTTGGGTCAGTGCGCCGATCCGCCCGTGTTTCTCGGTGCGATCGGCACGCGCCAGGTGGATCTCGACAAACTGATCCGCCGGCTCCGGACGAAGAATCCCGCGCTGGTGTTTGCGTACGAGGCGGGTCCGTGCGGGTATCAGCTGTATCGCGACCTCACCGGCCAGGGGTTCGACTGTCACGTGGTGGCGCCCTCGCTCATTCCGAAGAAGCCGGGTGTCAAGGTGAAGACCGACCGACGCGACGCCGTCGCGCTGGCGCGGCTTCTGCGCTCTGGCGATTTGACGGCCGTCTATGTCCCGACGGTCGACGACGAGGCGATTCGGGATCTGTGTCGAGCCCGGGATGCCGCGCGGCTCACACTCAAGGATGCGAAACTCCGCTTGAAGGCGTTCCTGCTCCGACTTGGCCTGCACTATGTGGGCCGCGCCGATTGGACCGCGGCGCATCGCCGATACCTCGCCAAGGTGGTGTGCCCCACGCCGGCGCAGCAGATCGTGTTTCAAGAATCCGTGCGCGCCGTCGATGAGCAAGTCGACCGCGTGCAGCGCCTGGAGGAAGAGTTGCGAGAGCTGGCGACGCACTGGCGGCTCTACCCGGTCGTGCAGGCCCTCCAGGCGTTACGGGGGGTGCAATGGCTGGTCGCGATCACCGTGGTCGCCGAACTCGGCGACCTCACGCGCTTCGACAACCCGCGCCAACTCGCGGCCTTTGTCGGCCTGGTGCCCTCCGAGGAATCGACCGGTCCTCGGCGGCGGCTGGGGAGCATCACGAAGACCGGGAATGGTCGGGCCCGCCGCGCCCTCGTGGAAGGGGCCTGGGCGTATCGCTATCCGGCCAAAGTCTCTGAGCACATCCAACGTCGCATCGAGAGCCTCCCAAAACCGATTCAAGACCTCGGCTGGAAGGCCCAGGTGCGACTCTGTAAACGCTTTCGACGCCTCGTCGCGCGCGGCAAGCATCCGAATGTCGCCGTCACGGCGATCGCGCGCGAGTTGATCGCGTTCATGTGGGCGATGGCGAAGGCCGTGCCGATCTCGGCCTGACCGCACCGTCCACCCAGTCTCGGGGCGGCGTCGAGGTGCGGCCACGGTATACGCGCAATCCTCGTCGGCGTTAAGAGGCGGCTTCGGCCGACCCTCGTCCCTAGAGTGAGGCAGGCGCGTGACGGCCCTCAGTCAGGTGGTACCCAACCCACGGATATCAGCAGGATCAACCGTCGATGTGACTGGCCCCACCAGCGGCGCTGCCCCGAGTGCGTACAACGACCGACCAGAAGAAAGAGCGGCTGATATGTAAGAGCGTTTCTTTGGAGATCTCGACCGAGTTGACAACCGAAGTCATATCAACGCTGGGTTTCAGCCGCAGCGGCTCATGATGGCACCGGCCGCTGTCGGCTGCAAGCCGAGTTAGCCAGCTACCCCTTCAGCGGTGCCTCTCTCTTTGCGACTCCAAATACATGGGAAGCTTGTCGCGCTACAGCTTATCGGCTCCCTGCTTTCGCGTCACGGCGTGGTGATGAATCGTGGCCACGACGACGAAGTAGCTAATCAGCGATTTCTGCCAGATCCCATAACTGTCAAAGCCGGTCACAACCGCGAGTACTATCGGCGCGCAGAGGTGGGCGAGCATCAGCGATCGCTTGTTTCGAAGCTGAATGGCAAAGAATCCGTACGAACACGCGAGTAGGCTGAAGGCCATGACCCTATGGGTCAACCACCCGTTGGGTGAGACGGCGACCATAAGGAGGAGCACCCCGAAACCGATGGTGTCGACGGTCTCGATCGGGTCTCGGAATCGCTTGAGGTCCACGCTGTAAACAGCGGTAACCAACCCGATCGCACCGAACAATGCATAACCCAACGGCGCACACGCGCCCTCGCGAAACGCACTCAGCGGCCAGTTGATCGCCCCATACGGACTGCACTGTTGATGCGCGTAGGCCAGCACAGCAAAGAAGAACAGCGATGCGAGCTTCATTTCCACAGTCTGATCACCAGCGCAAGTGTGTGATCTGCCGACAGCAGCGTCGACAGGCGTGCCTTCGCAATTATCCCAGGCGTGACAAGAACTCTGTCGGGCTAACTACTATTGGACCTGCAAGCCGCCGGGTTCGCCCGTGCGACATTCGTCAGCCATAAGGCCCTTCAACAACCGGCCACGGCAACGGCCAAGCCGCTGAATGGCCGGAGCTTAGCACGCTTGGGCGCGTGATTCCCCTTCAGGGATTTGGACTGCGATATTCGTCAGGAGTGCGATTATCGCGCTCGCCCACATAAGGCTGGCGCAGAAGGTGTGCCGCACGTGAAAACCCCTACCCCGCTGTCCCGCGCCTTGGGTGCCCGATACCCGCACGGGCACCATCGGACATCACCCGCCTGAACAGACGGCCCGCCGCAACGCTTCCGCTCGCTGGCACGCTCCTTCCAACCCCGCCACCCATGCCCGCTGATCCCGTCCGCCCAGCCAGACTCCTCGACCAGCTTCGCGACGCCCTGCGCCTCGGCCACTACAGCCCGCGAACCATCGACGCCTACACAGGCTGGATACGCCGCTACATCCTCTTTCACCACAAACGCCATCCGCGCGACCTCGACGAGAACGACATCAAGGCCTTCCTGACATATCTCGCCGTCGATCGCTCCGTCGCAGCCTCAACCCAGAACCAGGCGCTGGCAGCCCTCCTCTTCCTGTACACGCACATCCTGCAGCGCCGCCTCGCCGGCCTCGGCGAGATTCCACGGGGACGCTCACCCACCACGCTGCCGGTCGTGATGTCGCGCCCCGAAGTCCGCGCGGTTCTCACCCAACTCTCCGGCGTCGCATGGCTGGTCGCCGGCCTGCTCTACGGCGCCGGACTCCGGCTGAGCGAAGCACTCGAACTCCGCATCAAAGACCTCGACTTCGACCGCCGGCAGATCATCGTCCGGCGCGGCAAGGGCCGGAAAGACCGGACGGTCCCCTTGCCCCAGCTGGTCCGGAACTCGCTGCGGAATTATCTCGAGGACGTTCGACGCCGGCACACCGAAGATCTGCGGCAGGGACTCGGCGGTGTCGTTCTCCCGGACGCAATCAGCCGGAAGTATCCTGGTGCGGCGAAGAGCTGGCCATGGCAGTTCGTGTTCCCGGCGGGCCGGATCTGCCGGGACACGCGCTGGGGACCTCCATCACGCTTTCATCTCCACCACACGGCGATCCAGCGCGAAGTCAGTCGCGCGGCTCGTGCCGCCGGCCTGAGTAAACGTGTCAGCTGCCATACCTTCAGGCACTCGTTTGCCACGCACCTGCTCGAAGACGGCTACGACATCCGCACGGTGCAGGAATTGCTCGGTCATGCCGACGTGAGCACGACGATGATCTACACGCACGTGCTGCAGCGTGGCGCCCTTGGCGTGCAAAGTCCCGCCGATCGGTTGTAGTGGCCGGACCGGCCGGTCACGGGCTCACAGCCCCGGGCCACCACCCGAACTGCCGGATGCGTTTGCGCCCTCAACTGGGATACGATGCCCGGACCATTCGTGATGTCGGAGCGACCTTCACTCCTCTCCCGGCTCCTGCGCCCGCTCGTCCAGTTTCGTGATGGTGAAGCCACCACGGCACTGTTGATGTTCCTGTACTCGTTCCTGGCCATGACGAGCTACAACATCGCGAAGCCCATCAGCCGGTCGCAGTTCATGGGCAGCCTCGGCGCGGACAACCTGCCGTACGTGCAACTGGCCATGGGAATCCTGATCGGGTTCATCATGCAGGCCTACGTCAGGACCATCGCGTTCGTCCCCCGGCGCTGGACGATTCCCGCAACCCAGACCGGCATGGCGGCGGTGCTCCTGGTCTTCTGGTTGCTGTTCACGACGGTTGCCCAGGATTGGGTGTCGGTGGCCTTCTACGTCTTTACGCTGATTCTGGGCGTCCTGCTCATCAGCCAGTTCTGGACGCTGGCCAATGACGTCTACGACCCGCGCCAGGCCAAGCGCGTGTTTGGCTTCGTTGGCGCCGGGGCAAGTCTCGGCGGAGCGACGGGCGGGGCGCTGACGGCGTTCCTCGTGGAGTCGATCGGCACCAGGAACATGCTGCTCGTGAGCGCCGGAATCATGGCCGTCTGCCTGTCGATCGTCCTCTTCATCCTCCGGCGGGAGAAGGGCGCCGGAACCAGCGATGCCGCCAAGGCGGCAGACAAGGAGGGCGTGAGCGGCGGCGAGGCCGTCAAGCTGCTGGGCTCGTCCCGGCACCTCCAGGTGATTGCCCTCGTGATCGCCTTTGCCGCCATTGGCGCGGGGATCATCGAACAGCAACTGAACATGGCGACCGCCGAAACCATGGGCGAGTCGAACGTGGATGCCATGGCCGCCTTCCTGGCCCAGATCACGGTCTACGTGTCGCTCATCGGCTTCCTGATTCAGATCGGCCTGACCAGCCGCATCCACCGGGTCCTGGGTGTGGGGTTCGCCCTGCTGGTGCTGCCGATGAGCCTGGGCTCGACGGCACTCATCATGCTGTTCAATCGCGGGCTGTGGGCGCCCAGCCTGGCCCGCGTGCTGGACTCCTCCCTGCGCTACACCGTGGACAAGACATCACGCGAAGTGCTGTTTCTTCCGCTGCCTGCCGACCTGAAATACCGCGCCAAACCCTTCATCGATGTCACGGTCGATCGCGTCGCCAAAGGCGTCGGCGCATTGCTCGTCCTTGTCCTGATCAAGGACTGGGGCCTCGGCTGGAACTGGCAGCAACTGAGCTACGCGAGCCTGACGATGGTGGGCTTGTGGGCGCTGACGGCGATGCAGGCGCGCAGGGAATACCTGCGAACGTTCCGGCGGAACCTGGACGAGCAGAACGTCGCGCCGGAGCAGTTGCGATTCACGAATCCCGACCCCGCGACCGTCGAGACGCTTGTCAGCGAACTCGCGCACCCGGAGCCGCGACGGGTGCTGTACGCCATCGACCTGCTCGACGCCATGGACAAACGCCAACTGGTCACGCCGCTGCTGCTCTGGCACGACTCCGAGCAGATTCGCGCCAGGGTGTTGCGGATCGCCGAGGCGGCCGGCAGGGACGCCGCGGACCGTTGGCTGCCGGGCGTGCAGCGAGCGCTCACGGACCCGGACGCCACCGTCCGCATCACGGCAGTCGCGGCCCTCGCCGCGCTTCGCGGCCAGGACGCCGCGGACGTAATGCGCCCCCTCATCGGCGGCGACGATCCTGCCCTGGCCATTGTGGCGGCCGCCGCCTTGGCCGACAGCCCGGCCCCGGAAGACGTCGAGCTGGCGGCCGCCACGCTTCGGAGGTTCGCCGATGACACCCGCGACCAGGGTGTCCAGTGGCGACTCCAGGTGGCGCGTGCGCTCGGCGACATTCGCAACCCGGCGTTCCGTCCGCCGCTGGTGCCGCTGATGAACGACGCGCACGTGGATGTCGCTCGCACCGCGATTGAGAGCGCCGAACGGATGGGCGCAAGCGATTTCCTGTTTGTGCCGCATCTGGTCTCGCTGCTGCGACATCGACGCCTCAAGTCCGCAGCACGGCAGGCACTGGTGAGCTACGGCGAGCCGGTCGTGGCCCCCCTCGCCTACTTCATGCAGGACCGGAACGAGGCGGTCTGGGTGCGCCGGCACGTGCCGTCCGCACTCGCGTTGCTGCCGTTCCCATCCTCGGTTGCAGCCCTGACGGCAGCCCTGGATGACCCCGACCGGTTCCTCCGTTTCAAGGCGGTCTCGGCGCTCAACCGCCTCAGGGCCGCGGCACCAGACATCGTCGTCGACCCGGCCGTCGTGGCCCGGCTGGTCAGCCTGGAGGCAAGCCGGGCTTTTGACGCGCTGACGCTGCACTACAACCTGTTCGTCGCCGGCGGACTCGATCGGGATTCGCTGCTCGCCCGCACACTGCTGGAAAAGCACCAGCGCGCCGTCGACCGCACTTTTGAACTGCTGGGCCTGATGACCACGCCTGGCGACATCGCGGCGATCCGCCAGACGCTCAAGAGCGCCGACCCGCGCACGCGGTCAGGCGCCATCGAGTATCTCGACAACCTGCTGAGCGGACAGATTCGGAAGCGCGTGATGGTGCTGGTGGAGGAAGTTCCACTGGACGAGAAGATCAGGAAGGGCAACGTCATTCACCGCACACGCGGACGCGACGTGGAAGACACCGTTGCGCAGTTGCTCCATGACGAGGACGAGTCGATTGCGGCCGCCGCCATTCTGCTGGTCGAAACCTGCAGTCTGTGGTCGTTGGCCGGAGACCTCGAGCACATCCTCGCGCATCGTGACGTACGGGACCAGCATGTGTTCGAGGCCGCGTCCTGGGCCCTGGCCGCCAGCCGGATGAAGGCGGAACGTCGTCGCGATTTGTGGCAGGAGGCGCTGCCGTCGGTTGAGTTGGCGAACCGCCTGCGGCATGTGTCGCTGTTTGACTTCACCTCGGTCGACGAGCTGTTCCGACTGGCGCGGCTGGGCCGCCAGGTCCGATACGAGCCCGGCCGCATCCTGTACGAACGGGGCGTCTCCCCGGCCTCGCTGCAGTTCCTGCTGGATGGCCAGGCGCTCAGCACACCCGCAGACGAGGCGCTGGAGGTGACCGCGCCTGCGGTCTTTGCGTTCGAAGAGGTCCTCGAAGGCGCTCCCATGGGGACGACCGTCACGTCGAAAGACCGGACGACCACGTTGTCGTTGACACCCGACGAGTTCCTGACGCTCCTGTCCGAAAACGCCGGCCTCGCCAGTGGCCTTTTCCGTCTGGTGATCAATGCGCGGAGCCTCGACAGCGGGCATTCGGTGCTGCCAGGAGACCTGAAAGCTGACGGCACATCAATGATTGCCGGCGGCGAGCTGCAACCAGTCGATCGGCTGCTCGTGCTGCAGGCCAGCCGGCTCCTGGCCCACGCAACCACCGGGCAACTCTGGAGCCTGGCCCAGATCGCGCGGCCAGTGACGTTGCCGTCCGGTGCCGAACCGCTCACGGCGGGGGGTGATGCCGCCATTCTGGTCGTGCTGTCAGGGTCGCTCCGCCTCGCGGCCACGGACGCGACAGACGCCGCGAACGCGACGGCCACCGCTGGCGACATGATCGGCGTGTATGAAACACTGGCGGGTACAAGACTGGAAACAACGGTATCGGTTGTCGAAACGGCGACCGTGCTGCGGATCGACCGCGCTGAGCTCTTCGACCTGTTGGCGGACCACACCGGTCTGCTGCAGGG
>JAHEFO010000195.1 GCA_024640135.1 Acidobacteriota bacterium | reverse complement strand
GCCGTTTCTCAGCGAGGGGCTGGGCGGAGTGTTCGCGGCCATGGGCCTGACGTTCATCGCCTTCGAGGGATACGAAATCATCGCGCAGACAAGCGAAGAAGTGGAGGATCCGAAGCGCAACATTCCCCGCGCCGTCTTCCTGTCGCTGCTGATCGTCGTGCCGATCTACATGTTGGTGGCGTTTGTCGCGGTCGGCGCGGTGGTGCCGCCCGCGGGCATGGCCGTCACCGACTATCTGGCCGCGGAAAAAGAGGTCGCCCTCGTCAAGGCGGCGAATCAATTCATGGTGGGCGGCGGCGTCATTATCCTGGTGGGCGGATTGCTCTCAACGATTTCTGCGCTGAACGCCACGATCTACTCTTCGTCACGAGTCGCGTTTGCGATGGCCCGCGACGCCAGCCTGCCTGCGAGCATGGCTAAGGTGCACCAGAAGAACCTGACGCCGCACTACGCCATTCTGGTCTCGACGGCCATCATCATTGGCATGGCGATCGCCCTGCCCATCGAACAGATCGCCGCCGCCGCCAGTGTGATGTTCCTCCTGCTGTTCGGGGCCGTCAACGTCGCCCTCATCCGGCTGCGCACACTCCATCCGGAACTCGATCGCGGCTTCAAGGTCCCGTTCGTCCCCTTCACACCGATTCTGGCGATTGTGGCGATGCTGTTCATCGCGGTCATCATGTTCGTGGACTACCCACTGGCGTGGGCTGCGGCCGGCGGGTGGATCGTGCTGGGCGTGGTGTTCTACTACGGCTACAGCCGCAAGCGCGAGACGGCCTTCGGCGAACGGACCGCCTGGATGGAGCGGATCGAGCGCCACGAGTACCGGGTCCTGACGGCCGTCTACCACCCGACGGCTGTGCAATCGTTGATGGCCGCATCGACCGCGCTCGCCGAGAAGTACGACGGCGACGTCGTCGCCGTCTCTGTCGTCGAAGTGCCTGAAGGTGAAAGCCTGCTCGCAGGTCGCCAGCAGGCCCGTGAACTGAAGCCCGTGCTCAACGCCGCGATCGCCCAGGCCGCAGCGCGCCAGATCGGCGCCACGTCGGTCGTGAGAATCGGGCGGCGCATCAGCCATGCCCTGATGCAGACCGCGCGCGAGGAAGGCTGCAATTTCCTCGTCATGGGCGAGCCGCATCGGCAGACCTTGCTCGAACGCCTGGTCTCGTCCTCGGTCGAACGCGTGCTGCAGGACGCGCCCTGCCAGGTCGGTGTCGTGTACGGAGACCTCGATCCGGAAAAGGTCACGCAGATTCTGGTGCCCGTCACGTCTGGAGCCAATTCGCAACTGGCGGTGCATCTGGCGCCCGCATTCGCCGCCCGCTTCGGAGTCCCCATCCGCGCCGTCACGGTCGTGGACGCGGAGGCGACCGAGGCCGAAGCTGAACGCCACATCGAAGCCGCGCGCGCGACCCTCGTCGCCGCCAAGTTTGAGGGCGAGTTGGAGGTACTCCGGCGGAGCGAGGTGAGCCGGGCGCTGCTGCGCGTCATGCGGAAGGGCACCCTCGTCGTCATCGGTGCGCCCTCGGCCGGTTCCGTGTTTCCATTGATCGGCGAGACAGTGCCCGCCGAAATTGCGCACCGCGGGCGCAATCCCGTCATCGTCGTCCGCGACGTCGAGGCGCGCCGGGTCCATCGATTCGAGCGCCTGTTCTTCGCCAGGAGTTGATCCATGTCACAGAGTCCGTCGGAACCCCTCGGCCGGTTCACCCAGCAAGTCGCTGACTATATGCCGACACTTACGGCCGGTGCCGTCCTGCTGGTGCTGGGCCTCATCGTGGGATGGCTCGTCAAACGCGCGGTGGTGCGCATCCTGGTCTGGCTGCGGCTGGATCGGCTCGGACTGAAACTCGGGTTCGAAGCCGCCCTCAAGAAGGGTGACGTTCGCGCCCCGCTCTACGACCTGATTGGAACCGGGGCGTGGGTGCTGGTGACGCTCGTCTTCCTCGAGAACGCGCTGCTCATCTGGGGACTCGACGTGCTCTCGCGCATGATCGACGGCGTCATTGTCTTCGTCCCCAATCTGATCGTGGCAGGCGTGATCTTCGGCGTCGGATTCCTGCTGGCGGGAACGGTGGCGACGCGGGTCGAGTCGACCCTGGACGAGGAGGAAGTCCCTCGGGCCAGGCTCATCGCCAAGTGCCTGCAGGCCGCGTTGCTGACGGTGGTCGGCGCGCTCGGAATCTGGCAGTTGAACTTCGCGCGCGAGATCGTGCTGGCCGCATTCCTCATCGGGTTCGGCGCGGCCGGCGTGGCTTTCGCCCTCGCCGTGGGCATCGGTTCGGCCAAAGCGATTCAGCACGCCTGGGAGGGCGTGTTCCACAAGCGCGACAAGCCCTGACGGACCGTCCGGCTCACCCGCCACTCCAACCGCACTCTCCGCCCGCCCCTGCAGTCGGCGGCCCCGTCGCCGACCGCCGGGGCTATTGACCCAGACCTTTCGCTGCATATAGTGTTAATCCATACATGGTTAACAGGGTCATCTCAAAAGAACTCCGCAAAGGCAGCGCCGACCTGCTCATCCTGGCGCTCCTGGAAGACCGGGCCCGCCACGGCTACGAAATCGCGCGACTCATCGACGAACGATCGCAGGGCGCGCTCAGCTACCATGTGGCGTCGCTCTACCCCACCCTGTATCGCCTGGAGGATCAGGGCGTGGTCGAAGGCCGTTGGGTGGAAAAGGCCGGCCAGCGCAGGAGGCGGTACTACAAACTGACGGCCGCTGGACGTCGGGTCCTGGCAAAGGAACGGTCTATCTGGCAGAGCTTCTTCGTGGCGCTTGACCGCGTGGCAACGCTGCAACAGGGCTGACCTTCTGGAGGGGCGCATGGACTGGAAGACTGAAGTTCGACAGATCGTCGCCGACCGACCGGTGATTCGCGACCTGTCGGCAGCTGACCTGGCGGACATTGTCGAGGAGTGGACGCAGCACGCACATGCCGCGTGGAGTGCCGCTCGCGCGGATGGACTCACGGAGGCCGACGCCACTGCGCACGTGCGCTCCCAGATTGATGCCTGGTCGATGAATCTGGCCGACGCCCCAAGACGGCGCAAGAAGGTGTTGGCGGTGGAGCCTCCTCCCGCGGCAACCCGTGGCGCGTCCGGGCTCTGGCAGGATGCCCGGTACGGCTGGCGTCTCCTGCGCAAGCAACCGGGTTTCACGCTCGTGGCGGTCCTCACAACGGCGCTGGCGATTGGCGCGACGACGACCTTGTTCAGCGTGGCCGATGGCGTTCTGGCCCGACCGTTGCCATTCCCCGACGCCGATCGCCTGATCAGGGTCAGCGAGACGCGTGAGGGCGCGACACGTCAGCTTCCGTCCCTGATTACCCACGTCACGTATCAGACCTGGCGCGATCGGCCGACGTCGATCGAAGGCATCGCCGGCTTTCGAGGTCACACGGCAACAATGGACGGCGACGCCGGAAGCGGGGCCGAGCGCGTCCTGGGCTCCCAGGTAACGGCCTCGCTGTTCTCGGTCTTGCGGAGCCGGGCCGAGATCGGGAGCGCCTTTACCGAAGCAGACGAAGCGCCCGGCCGGGCGGGAGTGATTGTGCTGTCGCACGGTTTCTGGCAGGCGCGGTTCGGCGCTGACCCCGGCATTGTCGGCCGCTCGATCGACATGGACGGCGCGAGCTATCAAATCGTCGGTGTCATGCCGGCCGGATTCGGATTCCCCTCGGCCGAAACGCGGTTCTGGATGCCACTGAATGTGCCGCCTGCCACACCGCCCGAGGACGGGTCCTCCCGAATCGCGCTGTTCTCGGCCATCGCGCGGCTTCGCCCGGGATTCACGGTCACGCAGGCGGCCGAAGAGGCAACCACACGCGCGGCGACCGGGCCGCCTCCGGCCATGGTCGACACGGCCGTGTTTGGGTCCCAGGGACCACGTGTGGTGACTGGTGTGCCGCTCATCGACTTCGTCACTGGAGAGGTGCGGCCGGCGATCCTGATGTTTCTTGCGGCCGTCGGGCTGCTGTTTCTCACCGCCGTTGCCAATATCTCCAGCCTGCAATTGGCGCGTTCAACCACCCGCCGGCGTGAGTTGGCCATTCGGTCGGCACTGGGTGCCGGGACGGGCCGGCTGGCCCGCCAACTGCTGATCGAGTCAGGGCTGCTTGGTCTGGCTGGCGGCGCCGCCGGGCTGGCCCTTGCCGTGTTGCTCCACCGCGCGCTGCCGACCCTGCTGCCGGCGGACTTTCCGCGCGTCTCCGACGTCGCGATCAACCTGCGTGCGATCGCGTTTGCCGGTGGGATCTCTCTCATGGCAGGCCTGCTCTTCGGCATCTTGCCTGTCGTCCACCTGCGCCGGTTGCGCCTGGTGGACGCCCTGGCTGAGGACAGCCAGGCACCCGTCGGCGTCAGCCTTCGGACCTCGATCGGCCGATTACGCATGGGCATGATGGTCGGACAGGTCGCGGCGGCCTCGCTACTTCTCGTCGGAGCGCTCCTGCTGGGACGCAGCTTTTCGGCCCTGTGGAATGCGGATCGCGGGTACGAACCCACGAACCTCCTGACCGTGCGGGTGGCGATGCCGGAGCAGACGTTTACGCCGGCAACCCGCGCGGAGGCGATGCGGCAACTGCTCGGGCGGACGCGCGCCCTCCCAGGCGTCGTGGCCGTAGGCTTCTCGACGATCATTCCAATCAGCAATGTGGACTCCCTGATGGGATTCAATCTTCCGCCGCGCGGCGACAGTCCCGACCCCATCAATGCGCAGGCGGCAGTCCGGACAGTGAGCCCCGGGTTCTTCCCGGCACTGGGCGTCATGATGGCGGACGGCCGGCCCTACTCCGAGGCCGATACCGCCTCTGCGCCCGCCGTGCTTGTGGTCAATGAGACGTTTGCGCGCACCTACATGCCGGGAGAGGGCATCGGTACGCGGCTGCCGTTGGCCGCCGGCGAACGGACCGAGTCAGAAGTGGTCGGGATTATTCGGGATGTGCAACCCGCCACGCGGGGAGAAGCACCGCGGCCTGAGGTGTACTTTGCTACCGATCAGCAACCTGGCTTGAGATTCTCGGAGCCGGTGCTCCTGGTTCGCACCACAGACGATCCGCTTGGCCTCGTGCCGGTGGTGCGCCAACTGGCGCAGCAAATCGACACGCGCATCGCGATCGACGCCCCCATGACGATGGAGGCCCGGCTGGCCACCGGACTGGCCCGGCCGAGGCTGTACGCCATGCTGCTGACCGGGCTGTCCGTGCTTGCGCTGGTGATTGCCGGAGTCGGAGTCTTCGGCGTGTTGTCGTACAACGTCGCACAGCGCCGCCGGGAGATCGGCGTGCGGGCAGCGCTCGGGGCACGACCGGGGCAGATCGTGAGGCTGACGGTCGGACAAGGACTCCTGATGGCGGCCGCCGGTCTGGCCATTGGACTGTCGGCGGCGTTCTGGCTGGTGCGCTACCTCGACGGCCTGCTGTGGGGCGTGACGGCCCGCGACCCGCTCAGCTATGCGCTGGTACCGATCGTCCTTCTCGGAGCAACCATCCTCGCATGCTGGGTGCCCGCCAGGCGGGCGGCGCGGATCGATCCGCTCACCGCCATGCGCCATCACTGAGCCGTTGGGTCGCCCGGCAGTGGCGGCGACCGAGTCGTGAACAGCCCGGACCTCAGTTCACATAGAGCGCCCTGATCTGGAACAGAATGTACAACCCGATCAGGCCGCCGAGCAGCGCCCAGACGATGGACCCGCTGAGAATCGACGCGGCGATCCCAACCAGTTGGGAATACAGCAACAGCTTCCAGGACGACTGCTTGCGTGTGAACAACCCCGGCAGCGCCATCCCCAGGAGCACCAGTTGAGCCAGCAGCGCGACTGACAGGAACCCGAACCCGGACGCATACCCGATGCCGCCGAAGGGCATCAGTACCGTGCCGATGCCGAGCATCACGAGCACCGCAGGCAGCGAAAGCACCAACAACACCAGCGCGATCCATGGACCGAATTTCACCAGTAATTCGCGAATCTCTCCTGGAATCTGGAATGGAGCTTTTTGAACGAGGTAGAAATCGAGAAAGCCGACGAGGTCTTTTGGAGCCTGATCCGATGCGGTCATGTCATCCTCCTGTTGCGGTTTGCAGCATTGTAGTCCGCTCAAGGGCTGAGTACTGCCGCCGAAGATCGGCATAGGTGCTGGTCGCTGCGCGATCCGGGGTGACGCGGCTGGACGCCACCGGGGCGGCCAGATCGCGGACGATATCGGGCCACGGCACCGGGTGTTCCGACCCTGCAGCATCGCCATGCCAGGCCCGCAACGCGGCGCCAAGGCAGGCGGCGTTCCCTACCGGGAACTGATAGACCCGCGCGCCGAACACGTCAGCCAAGACCTGGAGCATCTCTCGATTGGCGGCGGCACCGCCGGTCGCGTGGAGCACCTTCACCTGGGTGCCCATCCAGCGCGAGTGATTCGCCATCGCCATGAACTGTGCCTCCACCACCGCGCGCACATTTCCCGGCGGGTCGTCCGGCTCCAGACCGATCCGGCGCACGCCGGCCACGGGCACGTCGGGTGTGATCTCCGGATCAAACCACGGGAGCATCAGCCGGCCGCGATTCCCTGGCGGCGTGAGCCGCAAGGCCTCCGAGAAACCGGCCCAGTTCAACGCGTAGGCGTCACGCACCCGTTCGCGGGCCAGCGACCCGTTCTTGAACACCGTAATCCCCATGAAGTCGCCCGTCGGCGCGCCGAACACGTGCCCTGTGCCACCCCGGTCGACGCGGGGGTGCTTCATCAGGCCGCAAATGGTGTCACTGGTGCCCAGCGAGACGACCATTCGGTTGTCTTCGACCAATCCGGCTCCGACCAGGCTTGACGAGTTGTCTCCGGTCCACGCGACGACCCGTGCCGGCGGCAGGCCGAAGCGCGACTGCCACGCCGGGGCCAGCACGCCAATCACAGTGGCGGATGGCACGATCCGAGGCAGGCGCGACGCCAGACCCGGTGCCGTCGCCTCCACCGCGTCCGGCCACCAATCCTGAGTGGCCAAATCCATGAGGTTCATCCCACTGGCGTCACCGGGGTCCAGAGGCGCGTCGGCTCCGATGAGTTGTGATGCCAGGAACGAACTGACCAGGTGAATTCGTGCCGTCTGCGCATAGGCGCCTGGTTCGGTGCGGTAGAACTTCCGAATCTGTGGCCCGGTAAACCGCTCGAACGCACGCGACCCGGTGCGCTGCGCCAGCGCCTGATCGCCGCCGAGCACCGTCGTGATCTCAACACAGGCGTCGCGCGTGCTGCTGTCCATCCACGTTGGCGCGACCGCGCGCGCAAGGGTCCCGTCGCCCTTCAGATACACACTGCCGTGTTGCTGCGCACATCCGCTGATGGCGCACAACCGACTCACATCGACGCCGCTCGTCGCGACCAGGCCCAGCATATGCTCGAGTGCTTTCACCCACATCGCCGGAGACGACACCTTGACGCGCGGATCGTCTGAGGGCAACACGCCATGGGTCGTCCCGAACTCCGGAAACGCTTCGTCAAACACGAGGGTGTGCTGCCACGCGACATCCGCGCGGCCGTCGTCAACACGAACGAGGATGGCGGAGAGACTCTGGGTGGAACTGTCGAACCCGAGGTAGAACCTGTGCTCCCGGCTCACGGCACTTCCCACCCGCCGGACACGGCGGAGCGAAACGCCGCGCCAATGACGGCCATGTTCTTCATGGACATCTCAAGCGGATACGGTGCCGGGCGCGACTCGATGATCGCTCGCGACAGCAGGTCCCCCTGGATGCGGTACTGATCGCACGTCGCGATCTCAATCGTCTCGATGCTCAGCCCTGACGGATCCCCCTCACAATCGACAAACATCCGGCACGGACGATCCGGAGGCGCATTAAAGGGAATCTCCACCTCGAGCTTGCCGCGTGTCCCGAACATCTGCACTCGCTGGTGCGGCACGAGCCTCGTGCTGCAGACGGCCATGGCCTGGCCCGACGGATAGTCGAGCATCAGCGACGTCAGCGAGTCGACGCCCGACTCCGCGTCACGCG
>JAHEFO010000390.1 GCA_024640135.1 Acidobacteriota bacterium | reverse complement strand
AGGAAGTCCTTGCGCGTGATCCGCGTGTGCAGGCCCAGGTCCCGGTCTTCAGACATGCGGCGAGTATACGCGCGCCCGGCAGGTTGTCGCGCAGGCTGCCAACTCCGCGCACGCAGAACCCCGTTCAATTGCACAATAGGATCACGGTATCTGTGTTTCCCATGGTCAGGTCCTTCCCATGTTTGATTGGTTGACCCGGCGGCGTCGCGACGCGCTGCGGCGTCGCCCGTTCCCGGCTGAGTGGCGCGCGGTCATCGACCGCAACGTGCCCTACGCCGCCTGCCTTCCTCCGCCGGATCTGGCCGAACTCATCGGACACGTCCAGGTATTCCTGGCTGAGAAGCACTTCGAGGGCTGCGGCGGGCAGGAGATCACCGACGAGATCCGGGTGACCATTGCCGCGCAAGCCTGTGTCCTTCTTCTTCGTCGCGACGCCGACATCTATCCGAAACTCGTGTCGGTTCTCGTCTACCCTTCGACGTACGTGGCGCCCGGCGGGCACCGCACGCGGGAAGGCTTTGTGTCTGACGACCCCCAGGTCCGCCTCGGTGAATCGTCATGGCGCGACGCGGTCGTGCTGGCCTGGGACAGCGCGCGCGCGGGCGCGGCCGGCATGCGTGACGGCCACAATCTCATCCTGCACGAATTCGCGCACCAACTGGATCAGGAGAGCGGCACGGCCAACGGCGCACCAATCCTCCCGGAATCCGAAATGTACGAAGACTGGGCACGGGTGCTGGGTGGTGAATACCAGCAACTGGTTCGGCAGGTCGACGTCGGCGAGCCGACGCTGATCGATCCGTACGGCGCCACCAACCCGGCAGAGTTCTTCGCGGTGGTCACCGAAATCTTCTTCGAACGGCCGATCGACCTGCGAGCGGAGCACCCGGAGCTGTACGAGCAACTGCAGCGCTTCTACTGCCAGGATCCGGCCGCGCTGCTGGAGCCTGCAGAAGAGCCCGGTCCGGGCGACACACCGCGCTGGCTGATGTGAGTCGGCCGTGCGTTCAATGGGATGTCCCGCCCGGCACTCGAGCCGGACGCAGGTTCCGGCCGTAGTACACATCAGCCGGAATGTGATGGCCGGCATAGACGCGCTCCAGGATGCCGTAGAGCGCCGGGTCGTAGGCCTTGAGGTCGTCCGGCGACTGGACGCGGGCTTTCGTCGTGCCGTCATAGAACTCGAAGTTGGACCAGAACCACCACTGCGTCCCTTCGGCGAAATATTCGGCAGGTGTGTTGATCGCGTATTGCGGGCGCCCGGCCGCGTCCAGATACAGGCCCTTGGCTTTGGCCGCGTCATAGGCGACCTGGATTTGCGCGTACAACTCGGGGTCGGCGATGCGCAGCGCACCCATCACGTTGTGGCTGAACTCGTGCACGGTGATGTGTTCGCCGTAGTACCGCGTGCCGGGCAGCCCCAGCAGGTTTTCCTCCGCGCATGACGTGACATTTCCGCCCATGCCGCGTGCGCGCGCGTCCCAATACTCCTTGTCCGTCTTGCTCGCGATGCCGTTCGGTCCGTTGTAGTTGGCACGCTCGCCGGGGGTCAGCCGGCGGTCGTCGATCGCCGGCTTTTTCCAGTCGCGCCGCTCAGGCAGGTCCGTCTCGCCTTCGGACTGGGCCATCACCAGCACCCGCGACTTCCGCTCCACCATCACCGCGCGCACATCGGGCCGCTTGAGCAGCATGTAGTTGACGATGTCACGGGCCATCAGAAGCGCGGCGTCACTCACCTTTTCAGACGAGACTATCGGAATGCCATAGGCGTCGGTGTACTTGCGGTAGAACGGATCCAGGCCCAACGCCTCGGGGGGCGCGCTGATCATCGCCGCTTCATAGCTGGCGACAATCGGCGGCCCGGTCGCCACGCCGCCTGGCGGGCGCCGAGTGGCCTGATCCGGACTCTGGGCAGACGCCGTCTGCATCGTCAGCGCCATCAACAACACCGCTCCCGTCAGTCGTGTCATTTGCCGGTTCCAATCCTGACCATCACCACGCCATGCGCGGGGACACGAGTCGTGAACGCGTTGGCCTGCGCCCCCAGGTCCTTCTGCTGCCACACATCGCGAATGGGCTGACTCCCCGTGAGTCCCAGCTCCTCCCAGGTCGCCGTCATGGTTGTCGCCTGCAGGCCACGGTTGAAGAGGCCGGCGGCGATGGTGCCATCGGCCAGCGGACGCGCCCAGAGTTCCAGCCGCTCTCGCTGGTACACCCGGGCAGCGCCGCGGCCGAGCGGGTCCTGACTGATGTCCATCACTTCATGGTTGGTCATCAGGTCCGTGGTGAAGGTGTCGAATTGCGACATGTCAGCGCCGATCAGCAGGGGCGCCGCCTGG
>JAHEFO010000389.1 GCA_024640135.1 Acidobacteriota bacterium | reverse complement strand
GCCTTGGTCGGATCGGTGGAGGACGCCGTAGTAGGCCTCTGCTGAGGGGTCGCCGGGAAGCCAAAGTTCGGCCGACTTCTCCCCTGATGCCTGGCAGTCCCCCTCCAACGCGAGAACGGCTCGTGCGTCGAGTTGCCTCAACGAACGAGCCGCCCTCTGCGGAGGCCACCGGAGCCGGAAGATCGCTCCTCCGTTCTTCTGCCCTTGGCGTCGCCGGACCTGATGAATCGGCGGTGAGCCTCAAGCGCTCCGGATTCGATTCCCGAGGGGTGCGATCACACGCCCTGGTTCGCCTCCGCTGACGCTGCCCTTCAGGTGAATCGCGGACCACCCCTTGGGCACTGCACGCCGACGCGTCGGTGCGGCGTGGATGAAGCGCGCGATGGGCTTCATCGTCCTGCAACGCCCATGCAGCGTTGCACAGACCAAGCTACACAACGGAGCTGAAGTCACCATGAAGGTGGGATGAAGAGCCCTTCCTGATCACGTGGCCTCAACGCCAAGGTGCTTCACCCCGACTTCACGAAGTTCTCATCCTCCGTGATGTAGTGTTGGCTCAGGCCTACTGGTGGGCCCACTCAAATTTGGGAGGCGATGACGATGCCGGCCACGAACGTGTGGGCCAAGACTATCACCAAGAGCCAGGGATGGCTCACGGATGTCGCGGTCGAGCTCGGCGGCGCCGAGCCGCATGAGGCCGCGTCAGCCCTGCGCTGCGTCCTGCACGCGCTGCGGGACCGCCTGACCCCTGATGAGGCGGTGGACCTGGCTGGCCAGATGCCGCTGCTCATCAAGGGGGTCTTCTTCGACGGTTGGGTGCCGAGCAAGACTCCGATCAGGACCAGGGGCCTCGATGAATTCCTCGACCTTGTGGAACGACCACTCGCAGGTCGGTCGTTCGACCTCGGTGCCGAGGCCGTCACCCGGGCCGTCTTCCGGGTCCTCACTGACCGAGTGTCGGCGGGAGAAATCCGCGACGTCAGGGGGACCCTCCCCGAAGAGGTCGCAGCCCTCTGGCCGGTGGAGGTGGCGAGTCGGTAGGGTGCGTTTCGGTTCGAGATCACCCGCCGGAGATGGGATCATGTGGCGAGCTACAACAGACCAGGAGGTCACGATGTCAGCGGGAAGAATCTGCAGTCGCGTGGTGGTGACGGCCACCCCAACCGAAAGTGTGCGGACGGCGGCACGCAGGATGGCCGAGCATGATGTGGGTACCGTGCTGGTGATCGAGGCCGAGGGTCGCCATTCGGCCGTTGGCATCGCCACCGACAGGGACATCGTGACCCGTGGCATCGCCGCCGGACTCGATCTCGACACCGCGACGGTGAGCCAGGTGATGACCTCGCCGGTGCAGAGCATCAATGAGCACACCCCGATCGAACAGGCCCTCAACCGGATGGCCAAGGCCTCGACGCGACGGATGGTCGTCACCGGCGAGGAAGGGCGGCCAGTCGGTCTGCTGAGCGTGGATGATGTACTCAGCCTGATCGGCACCGAGTTCGGTTCGATTGCCCGACTGCTCGACCACCAGCAGCCACAACTGCAAGGGGAGCATTCGGCGGCGTTCTGAAGGGGAGATGTCACATGACGACTCCAAGGACATCCCGGGTCGCGGATCGGCGGGTGGTGATCCCGACTCGGGACGTCACTCTGGACGGCACCCTGACCTGGCCCATGCACCCGGTCGGTGTGGTGCTGTTCGCGCACGGGAGCGGCAGCAGTCGACTGAGCCCGCGCAACCGCCATGTGGCCGCTACCCTGGTCGACGCGGGATTGGCGACCCTGCTCTTTGATCTGCTGACCGAAGGCGAAGCGGCAGATCGCCGCAACGTCTTCGACATCCCGCTTCTGGCACGGCGGCTGCTCGCCGGGGTCGGGTGGGTGACCGGCCAGCCCGAGGTGTTGAGGCGGCCGGTGGGCCTCTTCGGTGCGAGCACCGGCGCGGCCGCGGCGCTCATCGCCGCCGCCCTGGCGCCCGATCGTGTCCAGGCGGTGGTGTCCCGCGGCGGGCGACCGGACTTGACCGGCGTCTATCTCCCCTTGGTTATCGCACCGACCCTGCTGATCGTGGGGGGTGAGGATCGAGCGGTCCTCGACCTGAATCGGGAGGGGTTCGACCGGCTGCTCTGTCCCCGGGAGCTGGCCATCGTCCCCAACGCGACTCACCTCTTCGAGGAACCTGGTGCGCTCAAGCAGGTGGCGATTCTGGCGGCTTCCTGGTTCACACATCACCTCGTGGGTAGCCGCCATCCTTCGTCTACTCACGGTTGACATGGGCACCGGGAGACTGGCTGGGCCGGAAGAAACCAAATGGTGAGGTGCAATGTCGTGAAGGTTGCAG
>JAHEFO010000194.1 GCA_024640135.1 Acidobacteriota bacterium | reverse complement strand
ATTCGCTCAGCAAACGTCGCCGCGACTCGGACATCCACCGGTTCCGCCTCCACCCCCAGCCGCTGGCCGATTTCCCGGCGAATCGCGTCTCCGCCGCTCCCGGCCCATGCAGACCCACACAGCCAGACCCGCGCGAACTTCCCGCCATCCAGCCGGTCTTCGTGGTACATCGCCGTCTGGTGCACCAGGGCTCCCAGCGGCTCCTCATCAATCGTCAATCGATGCCGATAGAACACCAACTCACCCGCTCGGACGATCACCAGCGAGGTCGACTCCAGGGCGACGCACACGAGCAGCCAGTCACCCGCTGGCGCCGCGCCGCCGGCGAGCACCGCGTTCACCACGCTGATACTGGCCAGGTCCACGATTCCCGGGTGGACACCGATCGCCGTGGCCACCTGCTCATACTGCGCGATGATCTCGCTCCGTGCCACGACCGCGGCCACGGTTGTCGCCCCCGGTTCCTGGTGCGTCGTCACATGAGTTACCCGGGCCTCCTCAAGGGGAAACGGGGTGGCCTTGCGCACCTGCCATCGAATCAATTCCTCCACGTCGGCCGGCTTCGGGGGCAACTGTTCAAAGGTCAGGAGCGATACACGTGCGGCTGAGTCGGGCACGACAAGCGCGGCCCGTTTCGGAGGCCGTATTCCTGCCCGCTCGCACGCCCGGCGGAGCGCCGCTGTCACGGCGGCGGGATCCGCGACATTCGTTTCGGTGAGCGAAGGTGTGACGAGCCCCTCCGACAGCGGCTCCGTCCCGAACGCCGAGACGACGAGGCCTCCCGACCCCCGGCTGATCTCGGCCACCGTGACGCGGCCCGCCGCAATCTCGATCGCCACGGATGGCGGCTGCGGCGACATGATGGACCGAGCCCGGGCCGGGCTCTGAGCACTGGCAGTCATTCGACGAAGGTCACCTTGTTGATTTCCCGCAACGTAGACTCCCCATCCATGATCAGGCCCACCGCGCACTCACGGAGGAATCGCATTCCTTCGTCCCGCGCCGCGCGCTTGATCTCCGAGGTCGGCCTTCGCTCCAGAATCATGTCACGGATGCGATCGGTCAGGTCCATCAGTTCGCAAATCGCCGTGCGGCCCTTGAAGCCGGTGCCGCCGCACTCGATGCACCCCGCGCCCTCGAAGAACTGGTGTGTAGACGCAAGATTGGGGTCCAAGGCGGATTCCGTCAGCAGCTCACGCGTCATCGCGGCTGGCCGCTTGCAGTGTGAGCAGATTCGACGGACGAGACGCTGGGCCAGCACGCAGTTCAAGGCCGAGACGAACTGATACGGTTCGACGCCCATGTTGAGAAACCGCCCCAGCACGTCGATCACGTTGTTGGCGTGGACGGTCGTGAACACCAGGTGGCCGGTCAAGGCCGACTGAATCGCGATCTGCGCGGTTTCAGGGTCTCGAATTTCGCCCACCATGATCTTGTCGGGGTCATGTCTGAGCACCGACCGCAGCCCGCGCGCAAACGTGAGCCCCTTCTTCTCATTGATCGGAATCTGCGTGATTCCACGCAACTGGTATTCCACCGGGTCTTCGATCGTAATGATCTTGTCTTCACTGGACTTGATCTCGGACAGTGCGGCGTACAGGGTCGTGGTCTTGCCGCTCCCCGTCGGCCCCGTCACCAGGACCATGCCGTAGGGTTCGCGAATGTACTTGCGAAACCGCCGCATCTCGTCTTCGGGCCAGCCGAGGATGTCCAGACGCAGCTCTGTGAACTGCTCGCTCAGCGACTCCTTGTCGAGGATACGAATGACGGCATCTTCCCCGTGCACACTCGGCATGATCGAGACGCGAAAGTCGATCGTCTTGCCGCGCACCCTCAGCTTGAAGCGCCCGTCCTGCGGCACGCGCTTTTCGGCAATGTCGAGTTCCGACATCACCTTGATGCGCGAAATCAGCGTGCTGTGGTGCCGTTTGTCGATGGGCTTCATCGCCGGTTGCAGCACGCCGTCGATGCGATACTTGACCGTCACCGCATCATCCTGCGTCTCGATGTGAATGTCCGACGCCCGGCGCTGCAACGCCGAAAACACCATGGTGTCGACCAGGCGGATCACCGGACTGATGTCGGACGTCAGCTTGTCAACCGTCAGATTCTCGTCGCCGGCCGCATCCTCATCGCGCAGAATCTGCATCTGGAAGCCTTCGGTGGCCTCCTCCAGCACGCGCGTCGAGCTTTCGCTCTTCTTGAGAATGGCTTGAATTGCCGAGGACGATCCGACGGTGACGCGAACCGGCGTCCCAAGCACCAGCCCAATTTCGTCAATCGCCTGCAGGTCACTCGGATCGGAAACCACAATGAGCAGGGTCTGTCCTTCGCGGCGGTACGGCACGAACCCGTAGCGCAACATCAGGTCCGCCGGAATGCTCCGGAAGAGATCGTTATTGATCCGAAACTGCGTCAGATCCACGAACTCGAGTTCGTAACGCGCAGCCAGCGTCCGCGACCGCGCGGTCTCGGCGGCATAGTCAACGGGCGAGTGGTCCCCGTCGGCATAGAGTTCGTCGGGAGCGTTCTGGTCGGTCTCGGGGGTCTGACCGGTGGTGACATTCGGCGTCGCTGTAGACATGGCAGCCTAGGTAGACAGACTCGACAGTTGAAACAGTGGCATGTACAACGACAGTAACAAGCCGGCGATGATGATGCCCATGATAACCAGCAGCAACGGCTGCATCAGATTCGTGAACCGCGTCAAGCTGGTGTCGTTTTCCTCGTCATAAAAATCCGCGATGCTGTTCAGCATCTCCGCGAGCGCGCCCGTGGACTCGCCCACCTCGACCATCTCGATAGCGACATCCGGAAACGTCCCGCGCCGCGACAGCGACTCATGGAGGCTCGTCCCTTCGCGGACCTCGCGCGCGACGACATCGAGATCCACCGCCACCGCTTGATTCCCGACGGACTTCGACGCGATGTCGAGTGCATTGACGAGCGGGATACCTCCGGCCAGCAACGTCGAGATCGTTCTCGCCACCTGCGCGGTGGAGAACTTCCGGGACAGGGGCCCGAACCACGGCACCCGCAGCACGGCGCTGTCGAGCCGCCGCCGCTGACCGGGTTGCCGGATCCAGATCGCCCCGCCGACGCCAAGCACCAGCACGGCGACCAGCCAGACGAACAGGTGATTGACGACCGCGTCCGAGATGGCCACGATGAACCGCGTCGATGCAGGCAGTTCCGCGCTGGCAGAGAATCCCGCATAGAACGCGGCGAACTCAGGCACAACCTTGAAGACAATCAGGCCGACCACCGCCAGCGAGATGACCAGGAGCACCGCCGGGTAAATCAACGCCGACACCAAACGCGACCGCACCGAAGACATGACCTTCATGTGCGCCACGTACCGGCGGAGGACGGTTTCCAGGCTGCCGCTCTTCTCCCCCGCCATCAACGACGCGTGATAAATCCCCGTGAACATCCCGCCCTGCGCCTCGAACGCGTCGGACAGCGAACTGCCCGATCGGACGCGCTGATGAACGTCCGTCAACACCGCCTTCAATGTCGGATTGGGGACCCGGCGACGGAGGATATCGAGCGACTGGACCAGCGGAAGACCCGCGCGCAGAAGCGTGGCCATCTCCTGATTGAAGATCAGGAACTCCGAACTCGAAACATGCTTGCGTGAAGGGAGCGCCAACGAAAACCGGCCGATCCCGATGCCCCCCATCGGCCGCAGCGACAGCAAATGCAGCCCCTTGCCCTCGAGTTCGCGCCGCAGGCCCAGTTCGCTCTCGGCGACGTAGGTGGCCTCCGTCACCTGTCCCGCGGCGGTCGCAACTTTGCAGCGGAATTGCATGGCCCCCCGAATCAGCGCCCCGTCAGTGTGAGGATGCGCCGGACGTAGTCCTGCGTTTCACGGTACGGCGGAACGCCGCGATATCGGCTGACTGCCCCTTCGCCGGCGTTGTACGCGGCCAGGGCCAACGACACCCGGCCTTCCCCGTAGCGATCGAGGAGCCCCCGCAGGTGGCGAAGCCCCGCATCAAGGTTCTGTACGGGGTCGAAGGAATCATCAACGCCGTAGTAGCGGGCTGTCGCGGGCATCAACTGCATCAGGCCCCTGGCCCCTTTGCTGGACACGGCGGTCGATTCGTAGTTGGACTCCACCTGGACCAGCGCGTTGGCGAGCCGCGGGTCCACCCCGTGTCTGGCGGCCATTTCGTCAACCAGCGCCACCAACGACTCTCTCGACCCCGGCGCGGGCTCCAGTTCCGGAACCACTTCGACAATTTTCTCAGTCACAGGCTCGGGATGCGGCACCTCGTCCGGTGCAACCGCCAGCACAAAATCCCTGGGCATCCGGATTTCGCCCCCGGTCCGCAGCACAAGCACCGCCGCATCCCCGTCAAAGCTGACGTTCTTCACCGACATGACACGCCCGCCACGGAAGGTGACCAGTTCGGCCCCCGCCGTCGAGGGCACCAGGACCATCAACAGGCCCAGTGTCCACAGCAGTCTGGTCTGCATCACGGCTCGTCTCCTGCGCTCCTACGAAGGGTCGATGAACAGCCGGTAAATGCGGATACCGAGTTCCCGCGTGTCCTGCTCGCCTCCGGGCAGTTCCGCTGGAACAAAGGACCGATCCACCTCGATTCGCAACTCGGCCATGTCGACCGAACCCAGTTGATCCGAGCGGAGGGGAATGCGACGGAGAAGGGGGTTAACGCTATCTGCAGCAAAACTGGCAACATTCTGACTGCCAAGATAGACGCTGACGGTCTGCGGTTGGTCGAAGAGATCTGGCCGGCCATCAGTTTCCAGGTACAACGTGGCATCCCGCTTGGGGTTCTTGAAGGACGCCACGTATTCCCGGGCGGTCCAGAACCACTCGCGCGACGGATCCTCCGGAGCGAACTCGGACGGATGTGCGCCAGACCGCATCACGATGAAGATGTTCTCTGACTGCGGCAGGACTTGCAGCGTCGCAACCTTATAGGATCGGCCCTCTGGCTCCTGCCCCCTCAGCGGCGCGCGGGTATCCGGGGCGTCCACGCGGTAGAGCCCGACCCGTATCGTGGCCTCACCCAGATACGGCACGATCGGGAGAAAACTGGTCCGGGTGTACTCGACGGTCTGCCCGGGTTTCCATTCGGACGTCTTGACAGGGGGGTCGTGGTCATCGCTCCACCGGTTCACGCCGTCCGAGTCAAGCAAATGGACGAACACCCGATAATCGCCGTCGAACGTCGCGGCCACCTCAAAGCGATAGGTCACGTCGATGGGGCTGCCTAACGCGGCGCCCGTCTTGCTCACCACGGCGGACACGGTGGCCATCGGCGCGGCATCGTCGGCTGAGCCGCATCCGACGAGGCAGACGATGAACAATGGAGTCAGAACCTTCGTGGCCAGGCCATGGCGGTGCCGGAGAAATGTCACCGCAGCATGGTACCGTATTGCCCCTATACTGTTCAATATGTTAGCCTTGCGCCGAATTCGGCACCCAGAATACTCATGACAACAGACGCACTCGGCATGATTGAAACCCGTGGTCTCATCGGTGCCATCGAGGCGGCGGACGCGATGGTCAAGACCGCACGCGTGACACTGGTTGGCAAGGAGTACATCGGCGCCGGCTACGTGACAGTTTTTGCGCGCGGAGATGTCGGAGCCGTCAAGGCCGCCGTGGATGCCGGTGCGGCAGCAGCCCGGCGCGTCGGCGAACTCATCTCCGTGCACGTCATCCCCCGGCCACACGGCGACGTCGAACGGGTGCTCCCCGGCGCATCGCCGGTCACCAAGGAATAGCAGAGCTCCTCTGGGGCCACGCTCATGGCACCGCAGAACACCAACACTGACGTCGTGCCTCCCAGTCCCTCAATCGGGGATGCCCGCCGGCTGGCCCAGCGCGCACACGCCGCTGCGGCACGTCTCGCAGAACTCTCCCAGGTCCAGATCGACACCATCGTTGACGCGGTGGCGGCTGCCGCGCAGGAACGGTCAGAACTGTTCGCGAAGATGGCGTTTGAGGAAACGGGGTACGGCGTCGTCCCCGACAAAGTTGAGAAGAACAGGTTCGCCTCCGAACGTGTTCACGAGTTCATCAGGCCGATGCGGACCGTGGGCGTGATCCACCGGGACGAGGCGCGAAAAGTCGTGGAGATTGCCGAACCGTTCGGCGTCGTCGCCGCCATCGTCCCGTCCACCAATCCGACATCGACGGCGATTTACAAGATCCTCATTGCGCTCAAGGCGCGGTGTCCGCTGGTCATCAGTCCCCACCCGTCCGCGGTCCGCTGCATCACGCAGGTCGCCGAGACGCTCGGCGAGGCCGCCCTGGCGGCAGGTGCCCCAGAGGGTTCCGTCAACTGCATGACGCACATTTCGCTCGAGGGCACTCAGGAGTTGATGAGACAGCGCGCAGTGGCCGTGATTCTGGCCACCGGCGGCATGGGACTGGTGCGTGCTGCCTACAGCGCCGGAAAGCCGGCCTATGGCGTCGGCCCAGGGAACGCTCCCTGTTTCATCGAGCGTACGGCCGACATCGGCAAGGCCGCCAGCGACATCCTCATCGGCAAGAGCTTCGATCATGGAGTGCTGTGTTCGTCGCCGAACTCCGTCGTGGTGGAACGAGCGGTCGCCGATGAAGCGAAGAGACAGTTTCAGGCACAGGGCGGTTTCTTCCTGACGAGTACCCAGGCGGAGGCCCTCGCCGCGGCGCTGGTTACACCTCAACGGTTGCCAAACCCGAAGTTCGTCGGAAAATCAGCCGCCCATATTGCCCAATCGATCGGCATCACGGTTCCCGATGGGACGCGGGCCCTGATTGCCGAGCTCACGGGAGTCGGCCGCGAGTTTCCGCTGTCAATCGAAAAGCTGTGCCCCGTCCTCTCGTACTATGTCGTCGCTGACTGGCAGGAGGGCTGCGAACGATGCAAGCAGATCTTGCGGTACGGCGGCATGGGCCACACCATGTCGATCCACTCCAGGGACGACAGAATCATCATGGAGTTCGGCCTCAAGAAGCCCGCGTTTCGCATTTGTGTCAACACGCCCACGACGCATGGTTCGATCGGACTCACGACGGGTCTCGCCCCCGCGATGACCCTCGGCTGCGGCGGGTACGGGGGGAACATCACCTCGGACAACATCACGCCCAGGCATCTGCTGAACGTCAAGCGGCTGGCCTACGAGCTGCGGCCGGCTTCGACGGGGCGGGCGCAATCAGCGAATCAGGAGCCCCCCGAAACCGCTCGGTTGCCGCAGGCACCGTCCAGGCCGCCTGCTCAGGGCCTGTCGGCGGCGTCCGTCACCGAGCATGTCGAGGCGTTCCTGACGGGAAGCCCCGAAGCGGCGGGCAGAGGCAAGCCAGTCCCCTCCACCCCGTCGATTGCCCAGTTCGTTTGTGAGGATGACGTCCGGCGAGCGATCGAGCTGGGACGGACGATCTTGATTGACGAGCACACCATCATTACGCCGCTCGCCCGCGACCTGGGTGAAGCGCGAAAGGTCCTGGTGGAAGCCGGGTGGCCGCGCGCCACTGTCCGATAAAGAACTCCAATCAATACAGGTACTTAGGGTTGACACCCCGGCCATGAGGCAGGTAGCATTTGGCACAATGGATGGCCTCAGCCAGCACTAGTTTCGTGATGCGACAGCTCCTGAGACGAACCGCGGTAGTGGCTGGCACGACCCTGATTGTGGGCTGCAGCGCGCACGGCCGACCATCTTTGCCTGCGGTCCAGCTCCCACCAGCCTCGGCCAGTTACACCCCGATCGTGGAAGCGCCGGCCCCCCAGCTGCCGCTCGTTGATCCCTATGACGACCTGCTCGAACGTTCTGAGGAGCTCTTCACTGAAGGTCAGTCCGAGCTGACGCTCGGACATTTGACCGCGGCCCGGGGGCTTTTCGACCGGGCGATCGACATCATGCTTGCGGCCCCCGGTGGCGCCCGGTCGGACGCCCGACTGCGGACGCAATTCGATCGACTGCTGGGCCGTATCAACGCCCTGGAGATTCTGGCTCTTCGGGAAGGGGACGGCTTCACCCAGACGGTCACGGAAAGCGCG
>JAHEFO010000388.1 GCA_024640135.1 Acidobacteriota bacterium | reverse complement strand
AGATCACGGGGATTCGCGGAGGAAGAAACTCGACGTCGTTCAGGATTGCCGCGAATTCCGCCTGTGGCTCACGCATGTATCGGGAGTGAAAGGGCGCACTGACGTTGAGCGGGATATAGGCACGCACCCCGGCCTCCTCAAACTGTGCTCTGACGGCCGCCAGGTCCTCTTTCGGCCCCGCGATGACTGTCTGGTCGTAAGAGTTGAAATTCGCCACATCCAGACGCTGCCCGGCCTCGGTCCCGGCCAGGATCTCCTGGATCGAACCCGGTTCCATGCCAATGACGGCGGCCATTCCGCCGCCACTGACCTGACTCATGATCCGGCCCCGCCGGCTGACCAGAGTCAGTCCCGTCACAAAGTCAAACACCCCGGCGGCCAGCAAGGCGTTGTATTCGCCAAGGCTGTGCCCTGCCACGAAATCCGGTCGGGCCGCCCCTTCGTCCAGCCAGGCCTGATACATGAGCGCATTGACCACGAACAGCGCGGGCTGGGTGAACTGCGTGCGGCCCAGTTCCTCGCGCGGATCGTCCACGCACAACTCACGGATCGAATACCCGAGCTGGCGATCAGCCTTGGCGGTCCACTCGGGATACCGGTCGAACAACTCCGCGCCCATGCCCTTGGACTGGGACCCTTGACCTGGAAACAGACATATCAGCGACATCCTTTGATTCTATTCTCCCGACTTGCTGATCCGGAGCCCGAAGTCGCGCCGGGCGTGCCTCTTCTCTGGCACAATCGCCCCGGTGCAGGTATCGCATAACGAAGTGCGACGTGCCGGTCCGGGTGGGCTGTGGCGGGTCATGGCGTGGATGGAAGTCACCGCGCTGGTGCTGGCTGTCGGCGCGTCGGTAGCAGCCGTGCTGGTGGTCCGCGATGCGCCGGCGCGGGGACTGCTCGTCCGCTACTGGACCAACCCAGGCTTTGAGGGCGTGCCTGCCGGGAGGCTCGACCCGGAACCACCGGGGCTGCCGGCAATCAGCCGACTCACGCGGGTCGTGGGCAGCCAGGTCGGCATCGAGTGGGCGGGCACCCTGGTCGTGCCTGAACCCGGACTCTACCGATTTGAGATCGCGTCTGACGACGGAGCCTGGTTGTACCTGGATGAGGCACTGCGGCTCGACAACGGAGGGGCCCACGGCGTGATCCAGGCCACAACCGCGGTGCAGTTGGATCGCGGTGGACACCTCTTTCGCCTGCGTTACATGAACGCAGGCGGCAGTGGCTATCTCAAGGTGCGCTGGTCGCCGCCCGGCGCAGCGCTGCTCCAGGACATTCCGTCCCACCTCTTCGCTCCAGACGAGTCGGCAGCCGGTCGTCTTCGAGCCGTCGCCTTGATCCGGCAGTGGCTGGCGCCGGCCTGGGCACTCTTGCTCCTGTACATCCCGACGCGGCTGGCTGCGCAATGGCTCAGCCTGCGGGTCGGCGAAGCAGCCACCAGTGGACGCGACCGTGCCTGGCTGGGCGGCACGCTGGTGGCCGGGGCCGCGCTCCTGGTCTGGGGCATCACGTGGAATATCGGCCGGGGCCTGGACGAGATGGTCCCGGCAGACGTCATTGACGCCATGGCGCATCGTTTCGCGCACGGCTGGCATTTGCACTATCCGCTGCTTCATGTCCTGGTGGATGCCATCCCGATGTCTGGATTCGTCCTCGCCGACGCCCTGGGTGTCTCAGCCATGACCGCCCCATCCAACGTCATCTTCATGGCTCTGGCGTTCCGCGTCGTGAGCCTGTTGATGGCGATCGGAGTCCTCGTACTGGCGTTCCTGTGTGCGGCCGAAGTGCTGGGTCCGGCTCGCGCCCGCCTCGCCCCGCTGGGAGTCCTGCTGACGCCGGTCTTCCTCTACTACGGCAAGATGGCCAACGTCGACGTTCCATACCTCTTCTGGTTTGCCCTTGCCATGCTCGGGTTCATTCGGCTGCTGCGGCACCGGCAGGACCGGGACTATCTGCTGTTGGCCCTGGGGGCCGCCGGGGCTGTTGCCACCAAGGACATGGCGTACGGACTCCTGACGCTGCTGCCTATCGGCGTGCTGGCTGCCTGGGCTCGCAACGACGATGGCCGCTGGACTTGGAGTGCGTTCGGCCGTGAGCTCAGGCAGCGACGACTGTGGGTGGCCGGTGCCACTTCCCTGCTGCTCTATGGTGTCTTCAACAATGTCCTCGTGAACTGGCAAGGCTACCTCGGCCACCTGGATGCCGCGGCCGCGTCCCGATATGAGAACATCTTCAGCCCGGGCTTCGCCGGGCATCTTCAACTGCTGCAATCGACAGCCGAGTTACTGGTGTTCGGACTCGGAGCACCGCTCGCGGCGCTGGCCGCCGCCGGAATCTGGACGATCGCCCGGTCACGGGAATCG